>CAYNNN010000001.1:0-116724 GCA_964398665.1 uncultured Gammaproteobacteria bacterium
GGTGGGCCTATTACGAGCTCGGCTGGGGCGGCTACTGGTTCTGGGACCCGGTCGAAAACGCCTCGTTCATGCCCTGGCTGGTCGGCACCGCGCTGATTCACTCCTTGGCGGTCACTGAACAGCGCGGCGTATTGAAGAGCTGGACGGTGCTGTTGGCCATTTTTGCTTTTTCACTCAGTCTGCTGGGCACCTTTCTGGTGCGATCCGGGGTATTGGTCTCGGTACATGCTTTTGCCACCGACCCAGCGCGAGGCATATTCATCCTGGCATTTTTAGGCGTGGTCATCGGCGGATCACTACTGTTGTACGCCCTGCGGGCGCACACCATGCAGGCCGATCATCAGTTTGCCCTGGTATCCCGGGAAACCGGCCTGCTGCTCAACAATGTGTTCTTTGTCGTGGCCGCCGCCTCCATCCTGCTGGGCACCCTGTATCCGCTGGCCCTGGATGCCTTGAATCTGGGCAAAATCTCGGTAGGCCCACCGTATTTTGATACCGTATTCGCCCTGCTGATGCTGCCGATTTTATACCTGGTCGGTATCGGGGCCTGGACACGCTGGAAGCAGGACAGTCCAACCCGGCTGGGGCGTCAGTTGCTGCCGTTGCTAGGTCTGGCGGTGGTGGGCACTGTCGGCCTGTGGGCCTTGCTGGCCCTGGAACACCCGCTGGCCCTGCTGGGCCTGCTGGGCGCCAGTTGGGTCATGCTGAGCGCCGGAGTGCAATATTTCAGCCGTCCGGCGCACGGGCGCCGGGGTCTGGCCTGGTTTCAGGCCCTGCCCCGGGGCTTCATCGGCATGAGCCTGGCCCATTTTGGCCTGGGCGTGTTCACCTTCGGGGTCATCTTTGTGCATCTTTACAGTGTGGAACGCGATGTCGGCCTGAAACCGGGCGAGTCCGTCGAGCTTGCGGGCTATCAATTTGTCTTTGAAGGGATTACCCCGGCTGCTGGCCCGAATTATCAGGCGCAACAGGCCCAGGTACGGGTGCTGCAGGCCGGACGTGAACTGGCAGTGCTAGCCCCGGAGAAACGTACCTACCGGGTTCAGGCCAATCCCATGACCGAAGCAGCGGTGGACATCGGCCCGCTACGCGATTTATATGTATCCCTGGGTGAGCCGCTGGGCGGCGGTGCCTGGAGTCTGCGGGTATACTACAAGCCATTGATTCGCTGGATTTGGCTCGGTGCGATGCTGATGGCGCTGGGCGCCCTGTTTGCCGCCAGCGACCGGCGCTATCGCCTGCCCGGACCCGCGCCCGTCCCCAAGCTGGCATCCGGTACGCCAGGCATGGCTGCGGGAGCCCGCGCATGAGTGGTCGTTATGTGCCGCTGGGCATTTTCATCCTGTTGGTGATCTTGCTGGGTGTGGGCCTGAACCTGAACCCGCGTCTGGTGCCGTCACCGCTGGTGAACAAACCGGCACCAGAATTCAGTCTGAGCAATCTCAAGCATCCCGAACAAACCTTTACCCGGCAGGATTTGCTGGGCAAGATCTCGCTGGTCAACATCTGGGCCTCCTGGTGTGTATCCTGTCGGGCGGAACATGCAGCCCTGGCTGAAATTGCCCGCACCGGCAAGGTGACTCTCTATGGCATCAACTACAAGGACGAACGTCCAGATGCCCTGCGCTGGCTGGCGACCTTGGGCGACCCGTACCTGGCGCATGGCTTTGACATCGACGGCCGGGTCGGCATGGATTGGGGGGTTTACGGAACACCGGAGACGTTCCTGATTGATAAGCAGGGCCTGATTCGCTACAAGGTCGTAGGTCCGATTTCGGCTCAGGTCTGGCAGGAATTGTTGTTGCCGCTCATTGGCGAACTGGAAAAATCATGAAGTGGCTGTTATTGCTGGTTGGTTTTCTGCTGACCCAGACGCTGGGCGCTTCCACGGTCACGCCGGGACTGACCCCGGAACGGGAAGCCCGTTACAAGGCATTGATTGCCGAACTACGCTGTCTGGTCTGCCAGAATCAGTCCCTGCTGGATTCCGATGCCAGCCTGGCGGTAGATTTACGCCGCGAAGTCCTCAAGCATATCGAAGCCGGAGAAACAGATACCCAGATCATCGAATTTCTGGTGGCCCGTTATGGGGACTTCGTGCGCTATCGCCCGCCGTTCAAGGCGACTACCGCGCTGCTTTGGGCTGGGCCACTGCTGTTGCTGTTGCTGGGATTGGCGCTCTTGTTGCGTCGGCGTACCCGTCAGGGTGAGCCCGTTCCTCCGCCGTCTGCCGCGCAACTCGCCAAATTACGGGCCATGCGAGGGCCGATTCCATGAGTGCTTTGGGTTTATTATTCGGATTGGTATTGCTGGGCACGCTGCTTTGGTTGCTGCGCCCCCTGTGGCAACCCGTTACTGCGCTGGAAGATGAGCAGGATGCCCTGAATCTGGCCCTGTATCAACGGCGCCAGACCGAATTGGCTGCCGCTCTACAGGCCGGAACGCTGGCTCAGGAACAATACGCGCAGGCCCAGGCTGAACTGGAACAGGAATTTGCCCGCTATCTGCATGCCACGCCCCAAACCTATCCGCATCAGGGCCGCTGGCTGGCAGGCTTGCTGCTGTTGGGGCTGCCTGCACTGGGCATTACCTTGTATCAGGCGCTGGGCAATCCACAAGCGCTGATGCCCGCTGCAGGCGTCCAGGCCCCTGCTGAAGCAGTAGCCAGCCCGGAAGCAACACCCGCTTCGGATACGACTGCTGCCTTGCAACCGATGTTGGCCAAACTGGCCCAGCGTCTGCATGAACAACCCACAGATGGCAAGGGCTGGCTGATGCTGGGCCGGACGTATGCCGCGATGGAACGTCATGCCGAAGCCAGCCTGGCCTTTGCGCGGGCCCAACAGCTGTTGGGCGATGATCCGGACTTGCTGTTTCACTACGCTGAGGCCCTGGGTTCGCTTCAGGATGGCAGGCTGACTGGCCTGGCCGGGGAACTGGTCTTGCGGGCAATTGCCCTGCAGCCTGATAATCCTCGGGGCCTGTTCATGGCAGGCCTGGCCACGTATCAGACCGAACGCTTTGCCGAAGCGCTAACCTATTGGCAGCAATTGGCCGTTTTGGTCAAGGACGACCCGCAGGCCAGCCCGATTGCCGCGCAGTATGTGGCTCAGGCCCAGGCAGCATTGCTGACGGCTGCACCATCCGCTGCCGTCCAGACACCTGCCGGGGTGGAGCCGGCGAGTGTGGCCGTAGCGCCTGCCAGCGTTACCGTGGCAACCATGCCGGCGCCTGTCCCCACCCCTGTTCTGGCAGTAGAGGCAGCGCCTCCCGTGGTTCCGGAAGCCCTGACCCAGATTTCAGTGCAAGTTAGCCTGGCACCGGAGCTGCAAGCGCGGGTTCCGCCAGAAACCACGGTGTTTGTCTTTGCCCGTGCGGCTACCGGTCCCCGGATGCCGCTGGCCATCCAGCGGCTGCGGGCTGGAGATCTGCCCGCGACCGTCACCCTGGACGATACGATGAGCATGAGTCCGCAGGTCAAACTCTCGCAGTTTAGTCCGGTGCTGGTGGGCGCACGGGTTTCCTTCAGCGGCAATGCCGTCGCCCAGCCGGGAGATCTCGAGGGCTTTTCCGCACCGCTGACCGGGCCACAACCAGGGGGCGTCACGCTGACCATCCAGCAGCCGGTGCCCTAGGTGCTCGGTCAGTTCTTCGCAACCCTGGGCAGCCTGGCCTATAACATACTGCTGCTGGGCTGTGCGGCCTTCCTGGCACTTTACACGACGCTGGCCCCGCAGCTGCCCTCGGTGCAGCAGTTGCGCGAGGTCAAACTGCAAGAGCCGCTGCGGATTTACACGGCTGATGGCAAGTTGCTGGCCGAATACGGTGAACAGCGCCGCCTGCCTTTGTATTTTCATGAATACCCGGACCTGCTGATCAAGGCGTTCCTGGCCGCAGAAGATGACCGCTACTTCGTACATACCGGCGTAGATTACGAGGGGCTGGGTCGGGCAGTTCTCGAAACATTCCAGCATGGCCAGATGCGTTCCGGGGGCAGCACGATCACCATGCAGGTGGCCCGGAATTTCTTTTTATCTTCAGAGCGCAAAATCACCCGCAAACTGACGGAAATTCTGCTGGCATTTCAAATCGAAAAGCAGTTCAACAAGGCAGAAATCCTGGAACTGTACCTGAACAAGATTTTTCTGGGCCAGCGGGCCTATGGAGTCGGGGCTGCCGCGCAGGTTTATTACGGCAAGTCCCTGGCAGAACTGAATCTGGCCCAGATTGCCATGCTGGCAGGCCTGCCCAAGGGTCCATCCATTTTCAACCCGCTGGTCAATGCCGCACGGGCCACCCAGCGGCGTAACTATGTCCTGCGCCGGATGTATGAGCTGGGCTTTATTGAAGCTAACGCCTATGCAGTGGCTGTGGCCACTCCGGATGATGCCCGGATTCATCGCGTGGAACCGGAATTTGCCGCACCGCAGCTGGCAGAGCTGGCCCGGCTGGAACTTATCCGGCGCTATGGGGAAGAGGCGACTTATACCAGTGGCTGGCATGCGTATCTCACCATTGACACCGCCACCCAGACCCTGGCGGATCAGTCCCTGCGCCTGGCCTTGCACGAATATGATCTCCGGCATGGTTACCGTGGCCCAGTCCAGCGCTGGGAGCTAGGGAATAACCCCGCAGCCTTGTTGCCCAAGCTTCAGGCAATGCCCAAGCTGGGCGGATTGCTGCCGGCCCTGGTGCTGGAGGCGGGGGCCAAACGGGCGACCCTGTTGCTGCCCGAAGCCCAGGCTGGGAGCCAGACCCTGAGTGTGGGCCTGGAAGCCGTGCGCTGGGCACGGCCAGTATTGGCACGTGGGTTGGGCAGTGCCCCCGGTCGGGTCGATCAGGCACTGCATCCGGGTGAAGTGGTTTATCTGCGCCAGACCGAGAAAGGCTGGCAACTGAGTCAGTTGCCTGAAGTTAGCGGGGCTTTGGTGGCACTCAATCCCCAGACGGGTGCCTATCAGGCCCTAAGCGGCAGCTTTGATCCCAATCTGGGGCAGTTCAACCGGGCAACCGATGCCATTCGCCAGCCGGGATCCAGTTTCAAGCCCTTCTTGTATGCCGCCGCCCTGGCCAAGGGTTGGACACCGGCAACCATCCTCTACGACCGGCCCTTGAGTTTTCGCTATGGCAACAAGGTTTGGCGCCCGCAAAACTCCGGCGGCGGCTTTTTAGGTCCCATCCCGATGCGCCGGGCCCTGGCCCAATCACGCAATCTGGCCAGCATTGACCTGCTGCGCCGGATTGGACTGGATTACGGCATTGAATTCAGCAAACGTTTTGGTTTTGATAGCACGGCCTTGCCGCGCAGTCTGGCCCTGGCACTCGGTGCCGGAGGCGCCACCCCGGCCCAACTTGCTGCCGGTTATGCCATTTTTGCTAACGGCGGCTTCAGGGTCGAACCTTATTTGCTCGCGCAACTGATTGATAATCAGGGGCAAGTTATCTACGAGGCCCGGCCTAGAATGGCTTGTGCTGCCTGCCCGGTCACGCAACCACGCCCGACACCGCCGGGAGAACTCACCCGCTATTATGCCATTGAAGGCGAAGTACCTTTTGAAGGTGAACCCGCCCCTCGGGTGCTAGATCCCACAGAGGCCTACCAGATGCAGACCCTACTGGCGGGCGTCATCAAGGACGGCACGGCCAAAGCGGCGCTCAAGCTGAAACGCACGGATATTGCTGGAAAAACAGGTACAACCAACGATTATCTGGACGCCTGGTTTGCAGGTTTTCAACGGAACATCGTCGCTGTCGCCTGGGTTGGTTTTGACCAGCCCCGTTCGCTCGGGCCACGGGAGACGGGCGGCAGAACGGCCCTGCCAATGTGGATGAATTTCATGGAGACGGCCTTGGCAGGCCAGCCGGAGCTGGCCTTTGTGCCGCCGGCCAATGCCGTGATGGCACGGGTCAACCGGCAGACTGGGCGGGTCAGCGATGCCAATGACCCCAATACTCGCCTGGAACTGGTCAGTGAACGGGCCTTGCGGGCCAACGACCCTGAACCTACGCCAGTACCGGTTGATGATGATGTGGAGGCCGCAGACACGGGGTTGGAAACAGACGCAACACCCGTGCTGGCCAGCGAGGATGATGACGGCGCACCTGCGGATGCTGCCGAACCGGACTCACGTGCAACCACCGCTGAAACAACGCCCCCCCGCCTGCCGCCGGTGCGAACGCCGAGTCTGGATGAAGGGGGCCTGTTTTAGGGGTCATGACCGGTTCTGGCGCCGCCACTCCCAGGGTGTTTGATGCAGGCCCGCTTTGGCCCAGATCCCGAGTTTTTTCTGCTGGGCCTGTTCCCGGGCCTGATAATAAGCTGCTTCCTTATTATATTGGCTATAAATATTGACATAGCCTCTGACGACCTGTTCCAGGCCCAGCTCCTTGTTGCCGACGAAGACCCGGCCCACCACCCGGCCATAGCGGTCTATATCCACTACCTTGAGCCTGACTTCCCCCTGAGCGATGCGGCGCAGATTATCACGCGCCCGCTCTCCCCACGGGTCTTGGGCCATCTCCGGGGCATCAATTCCCCAGACCCGCACCTTGACTAGGCCATATTTGGGACAAATCAGGTTCATCGTATCGCCGTCATAGACGGTTTTGACGTTGCAAGTCAGGGTGCTGCCCTTGGTCGGCGTGTTGGCCGATTCCACCGGCTTGGTTGCCTGTTGATTGTCCCACAGCCACCAGCCCCCGCCAAACAGGCCGGCAATCAGGGTCGCAATCCTGGCCCAGGGGTGCTTGCCCACGCCTAAGGCCCGCAGGAGACGGGTTAATGATGATGCAGTTGCACGTGCCATAAATGAGGAGTCTGACGGTAAAAAAGTTGTAGCTGACGATAAACGTCGGGGTAATGACCCAGCAATTCTTGCGGCTGGGTAAAGAAAGCTTCGCTGCACACGGCAAAAAATTCTGCCGGTGATTCGCCTGCATAAGGATCCAGATGCGGCGTTTCGGCTTCGGCCAGTTGCTGATGCAGCCTGGCAAAGGCAGCGCTGAAAACATCCGTCCAGGCGCTAGGCGACATCTGTGGATGCAGGGGCGGGAAACCGTTTTCATGGCCATTCAGGGCATCGAGTTTATGCGCAATCTCGTGGATGACCACATTGCTGCCTTCAGGCGCAAAGGCATCCTGACGCACGTCCGCCCAGGACAGCACGATGGGACCATCACTCCAGCTTTCGCCACTGCGTAAATCCAGGTATTGATGCACCACGCCCGCATCATCCACTTCGACCACAGGCGCAAAAAATTCATTCGGATAAACAACCAGAACCGTCCAGCCTTGCAGCCAGTCCAGGCCCAGATTCAATACAGGCAGGCAGGCGTGGATTGCAATCAGGCGTTGCCGGAAAGCATCCAGCATCAGGTTGCCCGCCGCAGAAAAGCGCTTGCGGCGGAGAAAAGCCTCGGTGAGTGCGTACAGCCGCACCCGCTGCTCATAAGGCAGGTGCCGCACCGCAGGCAGGCGCCGACAGAAGCGCAGCCAGGCGGTCAGTTGCGCCGAAGCTTCACCCACAAGCGTGGGCGGGCTACATCACGAGGGCTGCAACCCCGACCCCAATGCCCGCCAGGGCCAGCACCAAGGCCACCCATACCAGGGGGCTGGTCGCCGGAGCGGGGGCAGGCGCAGGCTGGGTCTTGGCCACGGCTGCTTCAGCAGCGCGCTCAGCCAGTTGCTGCACTTGCTGGTGCAATTGCCGCTCGTGATCACGATAGCGGGTCTGTTCCTGGGTGCTCCATTGTTGCAGATGGTGATGGACCTGCTCTTCCAAACGGCGCAGATATTCGGGAGACAAGGTTGCAGCTTGCGGGTGCGCAGTATGGGAAGCCGCCACAGTGGCCGTCTTGGCCAGAGTGCTGACCTTATCCTCCAGGATGCCCAGGCGCGTGACCAGGGTTTCCTGCACAATCTGGTGGGCAGCACGTTCGGCAATCTGCAGCATATGCTGCTCCACCAGGTTCCGAACCAGGGTTTCAAGATCAGCGGTAGGCATGGCAGGGACAGGCTCGATTTCGGGGACTGGGGTGGGGGTCGGGGCTGCACGGGCCAACCGTTGCAGGGCGCGGGCCAGCTGGTCGTCCGTGATGGGTTTGACCAGAAAGCCCCGGGCGCCATTATTCTCGGCTTCTTCACGATCTTCGGGCGTATCCTTGGAGGTACACATGATGACCGGAACCGTCGCCGTACCAGGATTGCGGGTGATCGCCAAGGTGGCTTCGTAGCCGCTCATGCCGCCCATCATCACGTCCATGAAGATCACGTCCGGGGTGTACTGCTTGAGGTATTGCAAGGCCTCCTCGCCAGATTCTGCCATGTCTGCCGTGATCTGGAACTGCTCCAGCTTTTTCTTCAGGGTCAGGCGTGCGGTTTTGGAATCATCCACAACCAAAGCTTTTTTCATGCGGGTACCTTCGGCAACGTCAAGTCTTGTTGAAGGGAGTATAAAGGGATCGCGCAAAACTGGAAACTGCCTTGCGCCACATTCACCTGAAAACCGCCGGGAAAAACCCCGGCGGCGATGGGACTATTTGAAAGCGGCCTGCAATGCTTTCATCTGGGTGACAAACTGGCCCGGCGTGTAGCTGTCGTTATCTTTTTCCAGTGCGGTATAAGCACCTTCGGCCTGTTTACGCAAGGCGGCCAGCTGCGCTGCATCCAGCCCGCCCTGACGTTCCAGGGCACTGAACAGGGCGTCCAGCGCCATCAGGGCCTGCTCGGCACTGGCATAATCAAAATGTTCGCCGCTGACACCTTCAGCCAGGATGGCTCTGGCCACCGTCTTGATGTCTGCGGTGTTGAACGTGTGCGCAGCAAGTCTGGGCTGCAAGGTCTTGAGCAACGTTTGCAGTTCCTGGGCCGCCCGGACCATGGCTTCCTGGCTTTCGGTGGCAGCCCGGTGCAGATTCAGACTTTTCTGGCGCCAGTCCTGAGCTGCACCGGCATCAACCAGCGCGATGAAGTGACGCAGCATCAGGATGTTACTGTCATTCAGACGCACCACGCCCGGTGACAGGCCCGTGCTCTGGCGTGCCTGCCAGCGTACCTTGTCCATGGCGTGGTGACAGCTGTGGCAGTCAAACAGGGTGAGTTCGGGGAAGGCGCCATCCCGGTTACGCTTGGGGTCAGTCAGGGCAGCGAGGTATTCTTCCACCGCAACCAGCTGGCCGACCGCCCAGACCTGGGCCCCTGACCAGTCGCCCTTACGTTTGATATAGTCAGCATCCACCTTGAAGTGGGCCGGCTCAATCTGGGTGAAGGTATCGAGTTCAAAGCTCAGGCGCGGGTGCCCGGCGCCCATGATGCGGTGGGTAATGGGCTTCTGGGCATTGCCCATATGGCAGGACAGGCAGAGTTTGGCCCGTTCCAGCGGTTTTTCGGTAGGATATAGGCCGGCAGCGATGTTTTCGGCATGCGTGGCATTGCCGGACGCATGTGGGCCCAGCCAGCGCCCGGAGCCACCGTGGCAGGCTTCGCAGCCGACCCCATCGCTAATCTGGAACCGTTTGCCACGCTTGTCTGCCGGAGCATTGTCGCTGTGGCAATCCAGGCAGACCTGGGCCGTGTGGGCATCTTTCAGACCCAGATTGCGGGCGATCCGGCGGGATTCTTCGTTCAGCAGGATTTTGTAGGCTTTGGCGTGTTTGTCTTCACGCTGCCAGGTAAGCGCCTCATTTTGCAAGATCGTCACGTCCGCAGAAGGCTTGGTGGCACCGTGGCAAGTGCTACCCGCACAAGTGACCACACCAAGGTGCAGATCGGCACTGGCCTGCGGCAAGGTCGTTTCAGCCCCGGCTAGGGTTGCCAGTCCCAGCAGCAGGACGGCGGTGACAAGACGAAACATCGGCGCTCTCCGTGTAAGGGTGTCCTAAAACCATTACAGAAACTTGGCCATTTGTAAAGGCAGCAGGCGAAAAAAGCCTGTGACCCGGTTCACCCCGACAGGTAATAACCATGCAGCTTGCTGATTTCAACTATGCGTTACCCCCGGAGCTGATTGCCCAGACCCCACCTGCGGTGCGGGGAGCCAGCCGCCTGTTGCTGCTCCAGGACCACATGCGGGAAGATTGGCAGTTTGCCGACCTGCCCCGCCTGTTACAGGCAGGTGATGTGCTGGTTTGCAACAACACCCGCGTGATCCCGGCTAGGCTGCATGGCCATAAGGCCAGCGGCGGACGGGTGGAAGTGCTGGTGGAACGCATTCTGGACGACCAGCGTGCGCTGGTACAGATGCGGGCCAGTAAAACACCCAAGCCCGGCACCCAGCTGCATCTGGCCGGAATCCGGGCGGAAGTCCTGGCCCGGCAGGCGCTTGGTTTCGAGCTGGCCTTTCAGCTGGATGAGCCGCTGGCCCAGTGGCTGGAACGGGCGGGCAGCCTGCCCCTGCCGCCCTACATCCAGCGCGCCCCGGATGCGCAGGATATGCACCGCTATCAGACCGTTTATGCCCGCCAGGCCGGGGCTGTGGCGGCACCAACAGCCGGGTTACACTTCAACGCCGAATTACTGGCCCAGCTGGCCGCTCAGGGCATTGAGCGGCTGGAAGTCACCCTGCATGTGGGTGCGGGTACGTTTCAGCCAGTGCGGGTCCAGACCATCCACCAGCATGTCATGCACCCGGAGCGCGGCTATCTGGATGCCGAGGTGGCGCTCCGGCTCAATGCCGCCAAGGCAGCCCGGCGGCGGATCATCGCCGTCGGCACCACCAGCGCCCGCCTGCTGGAAAGCGCTGCCGACGCCGATGGCCGGCTACAAGCTTACGCTGGCGAAACCCGGCTCTTCATCACCCCGGGCTATCGGTTCAAGGTCGTGGATGGGCTGATTACCAACTTCCACCTGCCGGAGTCCACGTTACTGATGCTGGTGGCGGCTCTGGGCGGTCATCGTCAGGTCATGGCCGCCTATGCGCATGCCGTCCAGCAGCGTTACCGCTTTTTCAGTTATGGTGATGCCATGCTGCTCTGGCCACCGGGGTCATCCACCTGACAGCGCTGGCAATGGTGAATTTCCAGGGTAATGTGGTGCAAGGCCAGGGCGGCCAGGCGCTGTTTGTAATCCTCCGGGGCCTGAGGCTGATGGCTGACCAGCGTGATGGCCGCCAGCCGCTGCTGGCCAATTTGCCAGATATGCAGATCAGTGACCTCGGTCAGGCCATCCTGCTCCAGGTGCTGACGCGCTTGCTGCATGATTTCCGGGGCCACGGCGCTGTCCAAAAGCAGCGGCGCGGTCTCCTGGATCAGGCCATACGCCCAGCGCAGGATGATCAGGGCGCCGACCAGACCCATTGTCGCATCCAGCCAGTGCCAGCCCAGCTGGCGTCCGGCCAGCAGCGCCACGATGGCCAGTACCGAGGTGAGCGCATCCGCCAGCACATGTGCATAAGCAGCCTGCATCACATGGTCATGGGCGTGGGCATGGGGGGCAGGATCATGGGAATGCGCGTGGTCGTGCGGGTGCCCGGCGTCAGCGGCCGGGTGCAGCCAGACCGCACTGAGCAGGTTCACGCCTAAACCCAGCACTGCCACGCCCAGGGCTTCGGTATAGTGAATCGCGGCAGGTTCCCACAGGCGCAAAACCGACTCACCACCCAGAAACAGCGCGCTGACGGCCAGAGCCACCGCGCTGGCGAAGCCACCCAGGGCGTTGACCTTGGCAGTCCCGAAGGTAAAACGGGGCTGGCGGGCCTGCTGGGCAGCGTAGTGATAACTGAGCAGGGCAATCCCGAAGGCAGCCAGATGCGTACCCATGTGCCAGCCATCGGCCAGCAGGGCCATCGAACCCCAGAAGATACCTGCCGTGATTTCTCCCAACATCATCAGGGCCGTCAGCAGGGCCACGGCACGGGTGCGCGCCTGCGCGCCGGCGGGGATCGGCAGGGCAAAATCGTGTGCTTGTTGCCAAGGCCCTTGGGCGTGCAGAGGGGAACGCGGCATAATCCAGACACTCGTGGCGCAAGAACCCCGAGTTTAGCGGCTTTTGGCAGAGGTGAACATGTGCGGTATTGCTGGGGAATTGCGTCTGGACAGCCAAGTGGCCGATTTGGCCGCGCTGGCGCGGATGCTCGTGCCGCTGCGGCGGCGTGGGCCTGACCATCAGGGCACTTACAGTGACGGCCCCCTGGCGTTGGGGCAGCGCCGTCTGGCCGTGATAGATCTGTCCAGTCGTGCCCAGCAACCACTGGTGGATACTTTGCTGGGCCTGGTCCTGGTATTCAACGGTACCCTGTACAATTATCGGGAACTGCGCAAAGAACTGGAAGCGGTCGGGTACGGGTTCATGAGCGAGGGGGATGGCGAGGTCATCCTGAAAGCTTTTCACCGCTGGGGGCCGGACTGTCTGGAGCGCTTTCTGGGCATGTTTGCCCTGGCCATATGGGACAAGGCGCGCGGGCGCTTATGGCTGGCCCGCGACCGCCTTGGCATCAAGCCGCTGTATTACAGCACAGACGGCCAGTGCTTCCGCTTTGCTTCCAGTCCCCAGGCGTTACTGGCCGCAGGGGGCGTGGATACCCGGCTCGACCCAGTGGCCCTGCACTATCACCTGAGCCTGCACGCCGTGGTACCCGCCCCGCATACCCTGCTGCAAGGGGTACGCAAGCTGCCCCCCGCACACTGCATGCAGGTAGACACTGCGCAAGTCCAGCCGCCCCAACGTTACTGGCAACTGACTGCCCGGCGCCCGGCCACCCCCATTCCGGCCTGGGAATGGCTGGAGCGTACCCAGCACACCCTGGAAGCGGTCATCCAGCGCCATCTGGCGGCTGCGGATGTCCCCGTAGGCGTGCTGCTCTCGGGCGGGCTGGACTCCAGCCTGCTGGTCGGGCTGGCAGCCCAGCACAGCGCAAGCCTGCATACCTTTTCCATCGGGTTTGAGGATACCCCCGAAGAAGCCGGCAGTGAATTTCAGTATTCCGACCTGGTAGTGGAACGTTTTGGCACCAGACACCACCAATACCGGATTCCCAATGGAGAAGTGCTGCGCCGCCTGCCCGAAGCCGTGGACAACATGGCCGAGCCGATGGTAGGTCAGGACGCCGTTGCCTTCTATCTGCTGGCCGAACAGGTAAGCCGGGAAATGCGGGTGGTCCTCAGCGGCCAAGGCGCTGATGAAGTCTTCGGGGGGTATTTCTGGTACCCCCAGATGCAGGCGGCCACCGAGCGTGATCCGGTCATACGCTTTGGCCGTCATTATCTTGACCGGGATCATGCCGAATTTTGCCAGACCGTTGCGCCAGCCTGGGCCAGCGCGGATCACACCCGGCAGTGGCTGGCAGATGCGCTGGCACGACCCGGTGCCGACACTTTCATGGATCAGGTGCTGCGTCTGGACGTCACGACCTTGATTGTGGATGACCCGGTAAAGCGCGTAGACAACATGACCATGGCCTGGGGCCTGGAAGCACGGGTGCCGTTTCTGGATCACGAACTGGTCGAACTGGCCGCGCAAATGCCGCCAGAGTTCAAATTGCGTGACCAAGGCAAATATCCGTTGAAAGCCCTGTCCCGAGGCCTGCTGCCTGAACGCGTGATTGACCGGCCCAAGGGTTATTTTCCCCTCCCGGCACTCAAATATGTGCGCGGCCCGGCCTTGACCTGGATGCGCGAGATTTTGCACTCGGCGGCTTGCCAGAACCGGGGCTTGTATAACCCAGCCTACGTAGCGCAATTGCTGGCCGCTCCCGAGGCCGAAACCAGCTTCACCCGCCTGCGCGGCAGCAAGCTGTTTCATCTGGCCCTGCTGGAATTGTGGCTCCAGCGGGTGGTGGATGGCCAGGGCAGCACTTGAAGCTTGATCCACTCATCCTTCAGCCGTCCACGGGTCAGCGACGGCATGGTGCAATCCCGTCTCGGCGTCGAAGTATTGCCCTGGGAAGCGGAGGTTCAGGGTAAATCTGACCCCATCCCCGTCCGGGTCTTCCTGCGCGGCACTGTCCCCAATATGTTCCACGGGATGCTACGCATGGACACCCGTGCGCGTGAGCAGCGGCGCCAGCCACGCGGCGTAGAGGGTATCGGCAACGGCGTGAAGTTGTGCGATACGGGCGGGCAGGTCGGCGGTCATGGCGGCTGCGCTTTGCACGCTGGCACTGGGGTGGGCCAGATCCTGCGGGTTCTCGGCTACCCATTGCTGTACCAGCGCAGCAGTCATCTCGACATGCAGTTGCAGCGCATAAAGGTTTCCATGTACAAAACCTTGCTGGAGACAAAATTCACTGCGCAAGATCGGCTGGGCACCGGCAGGCAGGCTGAAGGTTTCGCCATGCCAGTGAAATCCCAGAAAAGTCGGGGGGAGTTGCTTCAGCCAGGCGGGGCCAGCATCCGCCTGTACCATAACGGGATGCCAGCCCAGTTCCGGGACGGGGTTGCGTGTGACGATGCCACCCAGGGCCTTGCTGATCAACTGCCCCCCCAGACAGTGCCCCAGCACCGGAATGTTGCGGGATACAGCTTCCTGAATCAGCTGGATTTCTTGCGCTATCCAGGGCAAATCGTCGTTGACGCTCATCGGCCCTCCCATACATACCAGGGCCGGAATATCGTCCAGTTGGGTGGGCAAGGGTTCCTGGTTCACGTCCAGAATCCGGTACGGCAGTTGATGACGCTGAAGTACCTCGGCCAGGTAGCCGGGACCTTCGTGGGGATGATGCTGGATGATCAGGATAGCTTGCATGAGGCCGCAGACTCCAATAAGTTGGGGGTTTTTCGCCCGCTTTGGCGGGCACAATGTGCAGTTATGGGGTACCTGTGGAAAGTCTGATTGAGACATTGAGCTTATTGTACTCGACGGAAGGTCTGGCCCAAATGGTCTTGGGGGTGGGCGTCTGGGTATTGATCGCCATCGTGTTTGCCGAAACAGGACTGCTGATCGGTTTTTTCTTGCCCGGAGATTCGCTGCTGGTGGCCACCGGGGCACTGCTGGCCAGTGCCGAGCGCGGCGATCTGGCGGCCCCGCCGCTGTTTGAATTATGGTTTCTGATGCTGGCCCTGACACTGGCAGCCATCATCGGCGACCAGGTGGGCTATTGGCTGGGGCGCAAAACTGGCCCGGCCATTTTTGCCCGTGATGACAGTTGGCTGTTCAAACGCCGCTATGCCATTGAAGCCCATGAATTTTACTTAAAACATGGCGGCAAGGCGGTGATTATTGCCCGCTTCGTGCCCATTTTGCGCACCTTCGTGCCCTTCATCGCCGGGGTTGCCGATATGCCCTATAAAAGCTTTGTGTTCTACAACGTAATTGGTGGCCTGCTTTGGGTGCCCAGCTTGTTGATGCTGGGTTATCTGCTGGGACAGACCCCGCTGGCCCAACAGCTACACCATATCATCCTGGTTGTGGTTGCCCTGAGTCTGTTGCCCATGGTGTATGGGCTATATCGGCGCTGGCAGGGGGCCTGATGCACACCCTGCTGCGTTGCGGCTTACTGGCCAGCAGCCTGATTTGGGATCTCGGCTTCGCAGTAGAGCGGGTGCAGGTGGTGGGCTTGCTCAAAGACCGGGCCGTGTTGCGGATTGATGGCCAGCAGCGCATTGTCAAGGTCGGTTCCAGCAGCCCTGAAGGTGTCCAGGTCCAAGCCGTGGATACCGAAGCCGCCCTACTGTTGATCAACGGTACGGTGCAACGCCTGACGCTGAGCGCCAGCATCGGTGGCCGTTATCAGGTGCCTACAACCGCAGAAGTGCGCATTTTGCCCGATAATGTCGGCATGTATCGCCTGAGCGGCACCATCAACGGCCAGCCGGTGAACTTTCTGGTGGATACCGGTGCCACGACGGTGGCGCTGAATGCCAACCTGGCCCGCAGCCTCGGGATTGACTATGCCAGACAGCCCAAGGGCCAGGTGACGACGGCTTCGGGTATTGCCACCGCCTACGAGGTGGTGCTGGGACGGGTCGGGGTCGGCGGGATCAGTCTGCCCAACGTCACGGCGGTGGTCATAGAGGGCAACTATCCGCTGGAAACCTTGCTCGGGCTGTCATTCCTGAACCGGCTGGCCCTGGAAAACCAGGGCAGCCTGATGATATTACGGCAGAAGTTTCAGTAATTATTCCACTTTGGCCGACTTGACCAGGCGGTTGAATTCTTCACTGACCGCCTGCTGCTTGAGCTTTTGCTCCAGTTTCTGGCGCACGTCCTTGAGTTCGGTCACGGCAACTGGCCGGATATCCTCGACCAGCAGCACATGCCAGCCGAACGGGGTTTGCACCGGTTCCGGGCCGAATTGGCCTTTGGTCAGCGTGGGCACGACATCCTTGATCTTGCCCACCAGCTTGTCTGGGGTGGCCCAGCCCAAATCACCGCCATTTCTGCCGCTGGGGTCCAGGGATTTTTCCTGCGCCAGCTTGGCAAAGTCTCCGCCCTGCTTGAGTTGCTCAATCAGCGCACTGGCTTCGGCCTGCTCCTTGAGCAGGATATGCCGGAGTTTATACTCCTGTGCGCTCTGGCTGGCCTTCCAGGCCTCATATTCCTTCTGAATGGCCTCCTCACTGATGGGGTGCTGGTCCAACCAGCGTTGGGTCCATTCAGTAGCCAGCAAACGTGCCCGACCATCTTCCAGTTTGGCCACAATCTCGGGTTGCTTGTCCAGTCCGTCCTTCAATGCCTGCTGGACCACCACTTCCCGCAGAACCAGCGCCTCGATCAGGGATTTGCGCTGGGCATCATTGAGCGACTTTCCGGCAAATTGCTGGTTCAGCATGAAATCATAATGGCTCTGCGGAATGGCTACGCCATTGACGGTCGCTACAGGCTTGGCCGTAGCAGCGGCGGGCACTGCCGGGTTTTCAGCCCACACGGCTCCGGAGAACAGACTCAGACTGGCACTCAACCCAAGTAACAAGGCAACACGCATAATGATGGACTCAACAAGGAAAGCGCCATTGTAACGCCAAGCAGTGCCATTACGGGAGAGGCCGCCATCCTGAGGCGCGGCCAGAAGCGCTACTTGGTGATTTCAGCGGGGCATCAGGCACCGTACGGCAACACATCCGATCTCAAGAGTCGTTATCAGCCAGGACATCTTCCAGATTGCGTTGCAAGGCACGCCATTCCCGGTATTCTTCTGCGCTACGCCAACGCAACTGTCTGACGGGTGCATCAGGCTGAGGCGGATGGAACCGGCTTTCCGGTTCTTCGATGGATTCTTCGGCACGCATGATTTCTTCGTAATCTTCCAAAAAGCGTTGCGGATACATGTGTTGACCCCTGCGTCAGTTACATTGCATAACGCTAATATTAGAATATCCTAAATTTTAATGCAAGGGCTTTGCAGCCCGGATGGTCAGGCTCAGGGTATCCAACTTTCCAAGGGGTTATTCCCGCCTCACGGCCTGATTGGCGTTCCGGGCCGGGGACAGCTACACTTATCTGCATCAGGTCAAGCACCCTGGCATGGACCGTATCCCCTCTGGACCAGCCACAGGCGCCTGGCAATCGGTATCATGCAGGGGCAGGCGAGAGCGGGTAACCAAAGACAATGACTGATGCGACTGTAAAATTTGCTGCGATTCAGATGGCTTCCAGCCCCAATGTGCGCGCCAACCTGCTGGAGGCCGAGCGGCTGATTGCCGATGCGGTGCGTCAGGGGGCCAAACTCGTGGTCCTGCCGGAGAACTTCGCGCTCATGGCCCGGATGGAGCGTGACAAGCTGGAAGCTGCCGAAGCCGATGGCCAGGGGCCTATCCAGGATTTTCTGGCGACTCAGGCGCAGCGTAATGGTATCTGGCTCGTGGGTGGTACCCTCCCGATGCAGTGCAGCGTGCCGGGCAAGGTGCGGGCGTCCTGTCTGGTGTACGATGCTGCCGGGCGGCGCGTGGTCCGTTATGACAAGATGCATCTCTTTGATGTACGGCTGCTGGACACGGATGAACAGTATCACGAATCCGAAACCATTGATGCGGGCCAACAGATTTGCGTGGTGGATACCCCTTGCGGGCGCTTGGGAATAGCCGTTTGTTATGACCTGCGTTTTCCGGAACTATTCCGCGCCATGCTGGATCAGGGCATGGAAATGCTGGCCATTCCTTCGGCCTTCACGGCCATCACGGGCAAGGCACACTGGGAACTGCTGGTGCGTACCCGGGCCGTGGAAAATCTGTGCTTCGTGGTCGCAGCCGCTCAAGGCGGCTATCATGTAGGCGGGCGGGAAACCCACGGCCACACGATGATCGTGGACCCCTGGGGCATCGTCCTGGATCAGTTGCAGCGGGCGCCCGGTGTTGCCATCGCCAGCTTTGATCGCACGCGCCTGCTCAATACCCGACGCACCTTCCCGGCCATCACCCACCGGCGCTTGCGCTGCCAGTTATAATCCTGCCCGTTGTCACCATGTTGTACCGCAGCGACAGCTTGAAAAATTTCCTCCAGACCCAGGCGGGCAAGACTGTGACCATCAAACTGGTGTCCGGTGAGAGCCTGCAAGGTATTGTCAGCAGTGTGGACGACCATGCCCTGTATCTGAGCAAGCTGGTCGGTCAGGAGTTCTATGATGCCCTGGTGCGCCTGGAAACCATCGCCGCCATTTTATTCAAGGTGCGTTCCGCATGAATGATGCCATCACCGTTGAACATAATCCCTCGCCGGCCAAGCTTGACGTGTTGGCGGTGGATGTCTGGCCCTTGTGGGAAAAGGAGCCGGCCACGTTTGGCTGGACTTATGCCGAAACTGAACGCTGCTACATCCTGGCGGGTGAAGCGGTCGTCACCCCCGAGGGCGGCACGCCCGTCCTCCTGCGTCGGGGTGATCTGGTCACCTTTAGTGCCGGACTGAGCTGCACTTGGGAGATACGGCAAAAAATCCGCAAGCATTATTACCTGGGGTGATAGGTGAGCGGCGAGCTGGTTTTAGTCTCCAGTATCGTCACCGGCGGTGGTGCCGCCGTCATTGTCGGCGGGGCAGCCTTCCTGGCCCTGCGGGCCGTGCTCAAGGCCCAGGCCGCCCAGGCGGATGCTGCCCTGGCCCGCACCCAGGTGCGGATAGCTGCCTGGGAAACGGCCCAGGCCACCTTGGCCCAGGCTCAGGCCGAACTCGCCGCCCACCAGGCGCTGTGGGCCCGCACTCCCCTGGGCCACGCCGCCCCGGCGGCGCCACCCCCGGCCCTGACGACTCCCACAACCGAGGACTGGCGCCAGGCCAGTCCGGCCACCCAGACAGCCTGGGCGGCCGTGCAAGCGACGCTGGCTGCCCTGCCGCCGGTTGCCAGCACTGACCCGCAGCAGCCTTTTGCCGCGTTGCATGCCCAGGCTGCCCACCTCGAAGCCCACCTCGCCAGCCAGACTCCCGCGCAGGTAGCCGCTTTTGCCCTGACGCTGCAGGCTACCGTCACCGCTTACCACGCCGAACAGGCCCAGCGGCAACAGCAACAACAAGCTGCCCAGGCCCGGGCTGAGGCGCTCCATCAGCATTTGCGGCGCCAGCAGGCCCTATTGCAGCAAGCCCTGCCGCAGGCGCCGGTGGCTGCGTTGACGGCGCTGCTCACCCGGCTGGAGCAGTGGCAGCCGGGGCAATGGGCCGAGCTGGACCAGCTCGAAGCCGAAGCTGCGCAGTTGGTACCGATGCTGGCCCAGCGCCTGGAACAGGCGGCGGCCCAGGGCGTGATCGCCGAGGCTGTTGACCAGATTCTGGCAGAATTGGGCTACAGCCCCACGCAAAGTTTCAGCCCACAGGCGCCAAGCTCCGCCGGACACAGCCTGCATGCCCGCTTCCAGATCCCCGGCGGGGAGCAGTTGCGGGTGCATCTGGGCGCAGATTTGCGCTTGGCGCTGCAAGTAGTGCATGAACGGACCACAGCCGCCCCCGGACCGCTGGACACGGCAGAAATGCGCTTCTGGGAACAGCAGGAAGCCCGCTGGTGTGCGGACTTGCCCACGTTTCTGGCCAAGCTGCACGCAACCGGCATTCACTATACCGTCGGCTTTGAGCGCCACACCCCGGCCCATCAGATTCCCCTGGTCGTGGTGGAAAGTGCCGCCGACTGGGAAGCACGTCACACCCCAACGGCCACGCCCCATGCTCGCCATCACCCCTGAAGCCCCGCGCTGGCTGCGGGACCTGGAACGCTTCATTCACTTGAAAAGCCTGTTGATTTTGCAGGGAAACGTGCTGGACTTGATCGCCTATCCCATCCAGGAAGGCAATGGCGCGATTTATTGGACCGAAAGCGACCTCAGTGGCTTCTGGGCACGGTTTCTCCAGGGCCTGGGCTATGGTCTGTGTGCCTGGCTCGACCCGGTGGACGGCCTGAGTTTCAGCCAACCGCACCATGAAGCCTTGTATGCCGACCTTTTGGGCGAAGGCAATCTCCCCGCCAGCCAACCCACCCCCGGCACGCCACGCTGGCAACTGGCCGGGCGGCAGCTACGCAACCGCCAGGGGGAAATAGACCTGCCGGTGCTGTTTGAGCAGTGGGCCAAAGTGTCGGCTAATCGGCGCATCCCGTGCGCGCTGGTGGCCGATTTCAGCTCCCACTGGCTGGGAAACCCCGGCAATCTGGGCGCAGCGGAGCGCAGCCTGTTTTTACGGGTGCTCAAGGCCAATCTGGCCAGCCGCGAGGTGCTTGCACCCGAGGCCCGCTGGCAAAACAGCCTGATCCTGATCTGTGACCGGGTCAATGACCTGCCCCCTTTTTTATATTTGAACAATCCCCGGTCCCGAATTTTGACCCTGGACAAGCCCGACACGGTTGCCCGGCGGCGCTTTGGCCAGACGCACTACCCGGCTTTTGCCCAGGCCGATGGCACACCCAGCAGCGACTGGCTGGCGGAATTTGCCGTGCGTACCGAAGGCTTGGCACACTACGAGCTGCTCAGCCTGGTGGGCTTGTCGCGGCGCGAACAACTGCCAGCCAGCCAACTGGGCGTCATTTTGGAGCGTTACCGCTACGGGGTGCGTGAAAGTGTCTGGGATCAGCTTGACAGCCAGCGCCTGCAACACGCTCCGGAGCTGATTCGGCGGCGTCTGCGGGGCCAGACGGCGGCGGTGGAGCGGGTGCTGACACTGGTCAAGCGGGCCAAGTTGGGGCTGGGCAGTGGCAGCCGCCAGCGCCCCCGGGGGGTGCTGTTTTTTGCCGGGCCAACGGGTGTGGGCAAGACCGAACTGGCCAAGGCGCTGGCAGAGCTGCTATTTGGCAGTGATGAGCGTCTGGTGCGCTTCGACATGAGCGAATATGCCCAGCCCCATGCGGATCAAAAACTCCTGGGCGCACCCCCTGGCTATGTCGGTTATGAAGAGGGCGGGCAACTGACCAATGCCCTTAAAAATAATCCTTTTTGTGTCGTGCTGTTCGACGAGATCGAAAAAGCCCATCCCAGTTTGTTTGATAAATTTTTGCAGATTCTCGATGATGGCCGCCTGACTGATGGCCGGGGCGAGACGGTGTATTTTGCCGAGGCCGTACTGGTCTTCACCAGCAATCTGGGGACGGTGGCACATGACACCCGCCAGCCGCAGCCCATTGGCCCCGAGTTGAGTTATGCCCAACTGCGCAGCGTGCTGCTGGAGCGTATCCGGGCCTATTTTCTGTATACCCTGGGCCGCCCGGAGCTGCTCAACCGTTTTGGGGATAACTTTGTCATCTTTGATTTTATTCGGCCACCCCTGCACGCAGAAATTCTGGGCCTGCTGACTGCACAGTTTGTGCGGCAACTGCGGCAGGAATACCACTTGCAGGTGCAGGTGGCTCCGGCAGTGACGGCCCAATTGGAAACCCTGGGCCTGAGTCGGCTCGGTCAAGGCGGGCGGGGCCTGCGCAACCTGCTGGAAAGTGCCCTGATCAATCCGCTGGCCCGCTGGCTGTTTGATCAAGGCAGCCCCCGCAACCGTCAGCTCATCCTGACGGCCCTGCAGGTTCAGGCTGTTGATGCGGACGAAGCCTTTGTGCTGGAGGTGACGGATGCCGGGCCAGCCTGAGCCTGTGCTCCAGGTGGCCCACTGGGCGTATCCGCTCACGGCCCTGGGGCCGGGCCAGCGCCTGGGACTGTGGGTGGCCGGGTGTCCGCTGGCCTGCAAGGGCTGCATCACCCCGCAACTGTGGGAAACATCAGCCGGGCGGCCCCTGCCGGTGTACGCACTGGCCGACTACCTGGCACAACTGCCCCTGCCGCTGACTGGCCTGAGCCTTTCAGGCGGCGAACCCTTTGCCCAGGCACCCGCCCTGGCGGCCCTGTGTCAGCGCGTGCGCCAGCAGCAGCCGCAGTGGAATGTGCTGGCTTTCACCGGTTATCCCCTGCACCTGCTGCGGCGTCAGCCCGCCAGTCAGGCTCTGTTGGCCCAGTGTGACCTGCTGGTCGCTGGCCCCTATGTCGCCCAGCGCCCCAGCACGCGCCCGCTGCGGGCTTCGGCCAATCAGCGCCTGCATGCCCTGACCCCGGCGGGCGTTGCCTTGCAGGCGGCCATCGAAACCGAGCCAGCCCCGGTAGCCAACCTGGGCCTGGCCGGACAACACGCCTGGCTGTTGGGCATCCTGCCGCCCGCTACCCGGCAGCAACTGCATCAGACACTCCGGTTGCGACCCGTGCCATGAGTCACTACGTGCGCCTCTGTCCGGCCTGCCAGCAGGTCAACGCAGAATATGCCCACACCTGTAGCCGCTGCGGCCAGTTCATCGGCCTGGAATCCCCCGTTGCCGCGCCGACAGCCGACCCGACGACGCCACTCCCCGCAGCCGACCCAACACCCCCTCCCGTGGCCGCCGCCGCAGCAAGCAGTCCCACCGTGACCCAGCGCTATCCTGCCTGCGTGCTGGAGGCGGTTGATGGTCAGCGCCATCCGGTGCAAAGTGGCTGGGTCGTTGGCCAGGCCCATCCCAGCAGCGCGGCCCAGGTGCAGCTTCAAGGGGCGGGGACGGCCTTTGTCCACCGCAGCCATTGCCAACTGCACTACAACGGCACAACCTGGGAGGTCACGGCCCTGGACCAGCAAGTCCTGGGCGGGACTTTTACGAATCCCACGGTGGTCAACCGCATCCCGCTCGCCCCCGGCAGTCAGCAAGCCTTGCAACACGGCGACAACCTGGCGCTGTCGGGCGTGCTGCTGCGCGTGCTGATTGGCTAAGATGGCCACCCAACGCTATCCCAGCACCCTGACCCAGCGCTATTTGCGCCCCAGCCTCCCCCAGCTTCCTGCGTTGTCCACCCCGTATTGGGCTGAAAGCTACCGGCTGGACGCCCCGCTGCCCAGTGGCGGGGAAGCCGAGGTTTACCGTGCCTGGGATTTGGCTTTGCAACGCCCAGTCGTCGTCAAAATCTATCATCCACCCTGGCAACCCAAACCCGCTGTCTTGGCCAAGCTGCGCGGTGTGCGGCATCCCCATTGGGTCACGCTGCAGGCTACTGGTCATTGGCAAGGGCGTTTTTACGAAGTGCTTGACTGGTGTGCGGGTGGCACCCTGGCTGCCCACGCCCCCTACACCCCAGATCAACTGGCTGGCTATCTTCCTGCGATGGCCGCAGCCTTGGCGGCTTGTCATCAGCACGGCGTGATTCACCGGGATGTCAAACCGAACAACTGGCTCTTTCTGGAAGAAAGCCGCCAGACCCTGGTCTTGAGTGATTTCGGCATCAGTTCCGTGCTGGAAGCGCCTAGCGGTCTAACCCGCAATGCAGCGGCCCTGACGCTGGATTATGCCGCGCCGGAGTTGCTGGAACGTGGCGAAATCAGCCCTAAAACCGACTATTACGCCTTAGGTATCACCCTGATCCACCTGTTGCAGGGCCACAGCCCCTTTGTGGACAAGCCCCAGGCCCAGGTCATGGCTGCCCATTTGCAAAACCGCATCCCGCTGCCCCCGCAACTCCCGCCCCGCTGGCAGGTCCTGCTGCGGGGCCTGACCCACGGGGTGGCCAGCGTGCGTCTGGGTAGTGCAGAACTGTCCGCCTGGCTCGCGGGTGCAGATTTGACCCCGACACTGCCGGCTGCGACCCAGGCACCTCCTTACCCCGGTTTTCCCAGTGCCTACACCCCGGCGGTACTGGCTGAACATCTCACGGAATTTGATGCCCTGACCCAACTGCGCCGGGGGGATATCCGACGCTGGGTGTTTGACCACTTTGACCCCCAACAGGCCGAAACGCTGGCCGCTCTGGAGCCATTGGCAACAGCCCAACCCGAGCTGGCCTTGCTGAAATTGCGTTTTGCCTTGAATCCCAAGGCTGATCTGGAGCTGGCGGGCTTACGCATCCACACCCCGGCCCAGTGGCTGGAACTGCTGCACGACCCGACCCGCCGCCAGGCTCTTTGGCCGGCCTTGCACAGCGGTTTGCTGGAAGATTGGTTGCGGCAACATCAGCCCATCGCCCGCAGCCTTGAACTGGCGCAAGCGCTAGGTGCGCTGCGGCGGCGCTTGCGTCTGGCCCAGAACCAGGAGCGTGCCCTGGTGGCGCTGCGTTATCTGCTGGAGCCGCAAGCACCGCTGGAACTTGGGCCGGATTGTGCCCTGCAGGATCTGGACGGGCTGGAGGCATGCCTGGCGCAACATCCCGATGCGCTCGCTGCTTTTGTGGAACAGGTGCGCCACGGCTATCTGGAGGAATGGCTGCGGGGCCAGCCAACACCGCCAGACCTGCTGCCCTGGCTGGTGGAGCAGCGGCAACAGCACCTGGATGACCCCGCGCTGGTCGCTTACAGCCTGCGC
Source organism: uncultured Gammaproteobacteria bacterium (assembly GCA_964398665.1). Taxonomy (GTDB): domain Bacteria; phylum Pseudomonadota; class Gammaproteobacteria; order CAYNNN01; family CAYNNN01; genus CAYNNN01. Next base: position 24,633 of record CAYNNN010000001.1, read on the forward strand.
TGGCGTCTTGATCCCAAAACCCCCTTTCCTTTTTTAGGGCGCACGTATATCACCCCTGCCGCCTTGGCCGGCGCGATGGATGCGAGCCCTGAAGCCACGGCCGAGGGCGGACGCTTGCTGGAAAGTGGTTGGCTGCCTGCCTGGCTGACTCAGACCCGTCGCCTGCAAGACCCCGATGCCCTGACCCAACTGCTGGCCAGCCCTCAACCCTGGCCACTCAAGTTTGAAACCCTGCTCGGCTGGCTCAACCCACGCCTGCCCAAGCCACAACTGGCCGTTGAACCCCGCCAGTTGCGCCTGGGCTTGCTGACCGAACCCCAGCGCTGCACCTGGGTTGTCACCAACCTGCGCCGGGGTTATCTGTATGGGCGGGTACTCGCCCACAGCGGCGACTTGCAGCTCACGGAAGCCGTGTTTGCCGGATCAGGCCAAGAGCGCACGGAAATCACCGTGTATATTGTGCCGGAACGCGCCCAGCATCCCGGACGCCAGGCGACTCGCCTGACTTTCAGCAGCAATGGCGGGCACGTGCAAGTGCCGATTTTTTACCAGACCGCGCCCGAGCCCACGCTTACGGCCGGGGATGTGTTGCGCGCATTCTGGCAGGAACTGTGGCAATTCTGGGTGTGGCTGCGGGCGTTGCGCCCGCGTGACTGAAAACGGCTGTATGAAGCGCTCCCCTGACGTTGCGCTTGTCGTAGCAATCACTTCACCACTGCCATCAACTTCCCGAAGCTGTCTACCACATCGTACTTGACGTTCTCCGGGGCGAAGCGGCGGTTCAGCTCATCGAAGAACTTGCGGGCGCATTTGATCTTGGTTTTCTCAATCGCGCGCAGATCCATCGAGGACATTGACGTGGTCAAGCAAATATAGTCACCTTAGTTAAGCAGCATTTCTTTGGTTCTTCGACAGACGTCCAAAATCCATAATTGTCTTGTCTCATCTTTGGTGACCTGAAAGCCCTTGTTCAACCGCTTTTTTAAAATCGCTTTCTCCATTTCCAGGCGCTTGACTCTGGCCCACAGATCTCCAAACTCTGCCTGTTCCGGCGTTAATTGGCCATTCCCGCGAAAGGCATCGTCTCGCCTTTGCCGATGATGAAGAGGGACTGCCAAGCGTTGCCGATTTTCCCATAGGACGGCGAGCCAGGCCAGCAGCTTGTCCGTGGGTGCTGTTCCTGCTATCTTGCCGCCACTTTCCAGGTGCCCCCAACAGGGTGAAACGGGAAGCCGGTGCAACACCGGCGCTGCCCCCGCAACGGTAAGTCAGTTCCAGCGCGTCCATAGCCACTGTGCCTTGTGCATGGGAAGGCGACGCGCCCGCCCGCCTCCGGCAGGCGCTGACCAGCCCGGAGACCGGCCTGGATTGGCCCGTAGTGCTGCGGAGGGCAGACACGACAGGGAGCTGTTTTGCCTATTGCTTTGGATACAGCTTCTGAACCGTGCTTTCGCGCACTGCGTGTTTCCTCTTTCCTGGAGAACAACATGCAGCGCTGGTTAATCCTGGGGTTGATCCCCCTGACTTCGGCTTGGGCCGAACCTTTGACCATTACCATAGACCCGGTGATCACCCCCACGGGTCTGCCAACCCCGCTGGATACCACGCCAGCCGCCGTCAGTGTCATTGAAGCGGAAGCCCTGCAACGCAGCGGTGCCCCCGATCTGGCTGAGCTGCTGCGCTTCAATGCCGGGCTGGAAATCGCCCGTAATGGTGGGCCTGGTAGCACTACTTCCCTGTTTTTACGGGGGACTGACAGTAATCATACCCTGGTGCTGGTAGATGGTGTGGCCATCAATCCCGGCACTATCGGCGGGGCGGCTTTGCAAAATCTCGACCCCAGCCTGTTTGACCGGGTTGAAATCGTCAAGGGGGGCCGTTCGGCCCTGTATGGCTCAGAGGCCATCGGGGGCGTGGTGCAACTGTTCAGCCGCCCCCCCGACGCGGGCAGCACGCACTACGCCGCTGCGGGCCTGGGCGCCGATGCGACTCACCAACTGCGTGTGGGCTGGTTGACGCCACAAGCGGGCCTGCGTCTGGCGTATCAGGATACCAATGGTTTTCCCGCCCAGCAGGGTGGGACTGACGATCACGGCTACGATAATCTGGGGCTGGTGGTTTATGGCCAGCAGCAAGGTTGGTACGGCGGCCACTGGCAGGCCAGCGGCACAACGGAATATCAGGGTTTTCACCCGGTGACATTTGTCCAGGGCACCTTGCGCCAGGATTTTCGTAACAGCGCCACTCAACTGCGCCGTGATTGGGAGCAGGGCCTGGTGCGGCTCAGTTACGTCACGGATCATATTGATCAACAAGACAGCCAGGACTATGCCCACACTGAGCGCTGGCAACTGGACTGGCAACAGCACGGGCTGCTCAATCCCTCGCTACAGTGGACCGGGGGCTTGAGCCTGAGTACAGAAACCACGGCAGCTCGCTCATTCGGGACGGAATATGACGAAGCCACCGCCGTCCATGAGGCTTGGGGCCAACTGCTCTGGCGTCGGGCGCAGCATGAGTTGCAACTGGCTGTGCGGCTGACCGACCATGCAACCGCAGGCACCGAACCAGGCGCCAATCTGGCTTATGCCTACCATTTCAGCCCGGATACCTATGCGTACGCCAGTGTGAGCCGGGCGTTTCGAGCTCCGGACGGCACTGACCGTTTTGGCTTTGGCGGTAATCCTGACCTCAAGCCGGAACGGGCAGTCGGGGCAGAGCTGGGCCTGCGCCATGACTTAAGCCTGAGCCAACGGGTGAGCGTGCAGGTCTTCCGCACTGATATTGATGACCTCATCAGCTTTAACGATCCGGATGGGTTCTTCAATCCGCTCCCAGGGCGGAACGAGAATATTGACCAGGCCCGGATTCAGGGTCTGGAACTGGGTTACGAATATCAGGCAGCACCGTGGACACTACGGCTGGAAGCCTTATGGCAGGACCCAGAGAATCGGGCTGACGGCCAGACCCTGGCCCGGCGCAGTGCCCGCAGCCTGACCGCCCGCCTGGGCTATACGACTCCCCGCTGGCGCTTACAAGGACAATGCCTGGCTAGCAGCCAGCGCCGGGATTCGGATTTCAGCGATGCCGTGCTGGCGGGTTATGGGGTCTGCCATCTGGTCGGTGCCTGGACATTAGCCCCGGACTGGCAGCTGCGGGGCCGGGTGGAAAATCTGTTCGACCGGGATTATGAATTGGCCGACGGGTTCAACATTCAGCGCCGGGCGCTGTGGCTGAGCCTGGAATACCGTACCTGGTAATCCCCCGGCGGGGCAAGCCGGATGGCCTGTGGATTTTCGCAGTCAATCGGCAGGCAGCCCCGCCAGATACGCGCAGCCACCGCCATACGGAACTGTTTTAGAAAGGAATGTCATCGTCAAAATCACCCCCGCCGGATTTGGGCGGGGGGGTTGGTGCCGCACGCGGTGCGCTGTTGCGGGCCGGCGCTGTGCCCGGATAGCCGGGTGCATAATCTGCGGTATCCTGGGCCTGGGGAAATGCCGCACTTCCTCCCGCTTTGCTATCCAGCATCTGCATGTCATTGCCGACAATTTCGGTCATGTAACGTTCCTGGCCGGACTGATCCTGCCATTTGCGGGTGCGCAGACTGCCTTCCACATAAACCTTGGCGCCCTTGCGCAGATAATCGCCGGCAATATTGGCCAGTTGGCCAAAAAACACCACCCGGTGCCATTCGGTACGCTCCTGCTTTTCGCCCTGTTTATCCTTCCAGGTCTCGCTGGTCGCCAGCCGCAGGGTGGTGACCTTCTCGCCCGAAGGCATGGCGCGCACTTCGGGGTCCGCCCCCAGATTGCCGATCAGGATAACTTTGTTGATACCACGAGCCATAATGTAACTACCTCAAGAAGTAAGCGATGCAACCGGGGTCGGTGCTGCCGGATGGGGCAGGTGCAGCGGCAATCGTATCCCCAAAATGAACCAGACCCCGGCCAGTCCGGCACAGCCCAGGAATACCGCTGCCGTGCCGCCATGTTGCTGGAGCAACCCGGCGCAGGCACCGCCCGCAAAGGCCCCCAAAAACTGCAAGGTGGCATAAACACCCATTGCCGCGCCCTTGCGATTCGGAGGTGCCAGGCGCGATAGCCAGGCGGGCAGGCTGGCTTCCAGCAGATTGAACCCCAGGAAGAATAGCAGCAATGCAGCGCTCAGTCCGCCCAATTGGGTGGGGAACAGGTAAAACCCGAGATTGCCCAGGGCCAGGGCCGCCGCCGCAGCGGGGAGTGCCCAATGGGCAAGCTGGCGGCGCTCTATCTGGCGCAACAACGGAAACACCAGCCCGGCCGAGAGCAGCAGCACCGGCAGATAGACTTGCCAGTGGCTGGCCTTGTCCAGCCCGGCCTGATCCCGCAGGACCAGCGGAAATGCGGTAAACAGGGCCGTGATGAGCAGATGCAGGACGAAAACGCCGAAGTTGAGTCGCCACAGGGCGCCATTGGCCAGCACTTCGCCCCAGGCCGGTTGGGCCGATGAGACTGGCGGCAAGGGCGGGGCGGGCGGAACCAGCATGAACAGTAATACCAGACCCAGCAGGGCCATCCCGCTGGTCAGGCCAAACAACCCCGGCACGCCAATCCAGGGTTCCAGCACCGGCCCCAGAATCAGCGAAAGCGCGAAAGAGGCGCCGATGCTCATGCCGACAATGGCCATCGCCATGCTACGGTGGGTGGGGCGGGTCAGGTCGCTGAGCAGGGCCAGGGCGGCTGCGGAAATGGCCCCGCCGCCTTGCAGGGCACGCCCGAGCAATACCCCCCACAAGGTCGTGGAACAGGCGGCTACCAGCCCCCCTGCCGCAAAGAGCAGCAAGCCCACAACCATGACCGGCTTGCGCCCCCAGCGGTCGGCCCACAGGCCAAACGGCACTTGCAAGATGGCCTGGGTCAGGCCATAGGCACTGAGCGCCAAGCCAACCAGCCAGGGGCTGCTGTCGGGGAGCTGATGCGCATACAAGGCAAACACCGGCAGGATCATGAACAGGCCCATCATCCTGAAGGCAAAAAGAATACCCAGCGCAATAGCTGCGCGGCGCTCAACAGGATTCAAGCCAGTCATGATGCCTAGCGTAGCGTTGAAAAGATCGGGCTATGGTAGCAGCCTTGGGGTCACTTGGGAATTTGCCCTGCAAGTCCGACCTTCAGGCTGCGGTTGCCAGCCAGTGGGGCAAGTCCCGCAGGTCGGCCAGGCAGGCCAGGGGCGCGTAAGGCCATAGGCGTTCAGGTGCATGGACGCCATAGCAAACGGCTAACCGGTCCACCCCGGCGGCCTGGGCCATGGCCATATCGTATTCGGTATCGCCGATCATCAGGGCTTGCGCGGGTGCAACCTCCAGTTCAGCGAGGATTTCCTGGAGCATTTGCGGGTCAGGTTTGGAAGCCGTTTCATCGGCGCAACGGGTAGCATGGAACAGCTGCGCCACTTGCAGTTGAGCCAGGCCTCGGTTCAGACCACGCCGCCCCTTGCCGGTGGCCACGGCAAGCTGATAACCCGCTGCGACTAATTCCGTCAGCATCTCGGCCATGCCGGGGAAAAAGGGCGGATGCGTATCGGCCAGGAATTTGGCCCGATAGTGCGTGGTGATGCGCGTGCAGAGCGCAACATCTGCCTCGGGCAGCAGGCGCTGAATGGCGGTGTGCAGGCTCAGGCCGATGACGTCGCGCAAGGCGGCCTCGGGTAAAGGCGACACGCCTGCTTGGGTGATGGCTTGTTGCAAGGTGGCGACGATCTGGGTTTCGGAATCCACCAGCGTTCCGTCCCAATCAAAGATTAAGAGCTTGAATTGCTTCGGCATGAGTAACTCCGGCCAATTGGGTGAGAACCGCTGTCAGTTCGTCCGGCAAGGGGGCGTGCAGATGATAGGCCTGGGCTTGCAGACTGAAGCGCAAGCGTTCGGCGTGGAGAAACAGGCGGCGCAGGCCCTGTTGACGTAATAATTTGTTCTGTAAGGTATCTCCATATTTTTCATCCCCGGCCACCGGGCAGCCGATGGCCGCAGCATGAACACGAATCTGGTGCGTGCGCCCGGTCAGCGGCCAGGCCCGACACAAAGTCAGCGGGGGCAACTCCGGCACCGTCAGATGCAGCAGCGGCACAAAACGGGTCTGGGCCGGCTTGCCTTCAGGATGCACACGCACGATACGCTCCCCACTGGCCAGGATATTCTTGCGCAGCGGCAACTCGACCAGACGCCGGCTGCCTTCCCAGGCACCCACCAGCAGCACCAGATAGATCTTCTCCAGGGCTTCATGTTGCCGCAGCAGTTCGTGCAGGGTCCGCAGGGCCGAGGGCTTTTTGGCAATCAGCAACAAGCCGGACGTATCCCGATCCAGCCGATGCACCAGCTCCAGAAATTTGGCCTCGGGCCGGGCCTGGCGCAGGGTTTCAATCACCCCCAGCCGTACCCCACTGCCGCCATGCACGGCCAGACCACTGGGCTTGTTGACACCGATGAGCTGGGCGTCTTCAAAGATCAGCGTCGCCTCCAGATGCGCCAGCGTCTGGGCGCTGGCCAGGCACGGGGCTTCGGGCGGGGTCAGGGACAACGGCGGCAAACGCACGATGTCCCCCGGCTGCACCCGATAATCAGCCCCGACCCGACCCTTGTTGACGCGCACCTCACCCCGGCGCAGTAAACGGTACCAGTGGGCCTTGGGCACTTCCCGAGCCTGACGCAGCAGGAAATTATCCAGCCGCTGCCCGGCCTGGGCTTCAGCGACAGTGACGTAACGAACAGGCTGGGAAACACGGCTGGTCATGGCACACATTGCGAGTCATCTAGGGCGTTGCTATAGTAACCCAGGTGCGCAGGACGCCTCACCTGAGTACAGGGGCAGGCATTGTAACCGTCATCTGGCGCAGCCCAAAATTATACTCCGTCGCGGCGAGTTTCCGCAGACGGTTCATCAATCTCACGCATCTGCCGCCCGGACTTTCGGGCATGCACGGCCTGGCCGGGCGTTTGTTGTGCTGTTGCGGATAGCACCGAATGCTTAGCCCCAGGGCGGGGGGCGTGGCGTCATTGGGAAAATTCATGAAGCGTATGCTGATCAACGCGACGCACCCCGAAGAGGTGCGCGTGGCCATTATTGATGGCCAAAAATTGTTTGATTTTGATATCGAAGTTCGCGGGCGTGAACAGAAAAAGGGCAATATCTACAAGGGTCGGATCAGTCGGCTGGAAGCCAGTCTGGATGCCGCCTTCATCGAATATGGCGGTGGGCGGCACGGCTTCTTGCCCATGAAGGAAATTGCCCGCAGCTTCTATACCCCGGGCGCCCAGGAAAAGGGTGGGCGGTTGAATCTCAAGGAGGCCTTGCGCGAAGGCCAATCCATCCTGGTCCAGATTGACAAGGAAGAACGTGGCACCAAAGGCGCAGCACTCACCACTTACATCAGCCTGGCGGGGCGCTACCTGGTCCTGATGCCCAACAACCCCAAGGCGGGCGGGGTCTCCCGGCGTATCGAAGGCAGTGACCGGGAAGAACTACGCGAAACTATGGATCAGCTCAATCTGCCCGAAGGCATGGGCACCATCGTCCGTACCGCCGGCTTGGGGCGCAGTGCCGAAGAACTCCAGTGGGATCTGGATTATCTGCTGAAACTCTGGGAGGCTATCGAGCAATCCTGGAAGGAACGCCCGGCGCCGACCCTGATCTATCAGGAAAGCAATGTCATCATCCGGGCCATTCGGGATTATCTGCGCAATGACGTGACCGAGATTCTGGTGGACGACCCGGCTACCTACGAGCTGGGCTGCAACTTCATGCGCCAGGTCATGCCGCAGAACATCAAGAAGATGCGCCTGTATCAGGATGATGTGCCGCTGTTTAATCGTTACCAGATCGAGCAGCAGATTGAAACTGCCTTCCAGCGCGAGGTACGCCTGCCCGCAGGCGGGGCCATCGTCATTGACCACGGCGAAGCCCTGACCAGCGTTGATGTGAATTCGGGCCGGGCCACCCAGGGTAGCGACATTGAAGAAACCGCATTGCGCACCAATCTGGAAGCCGCTGACGAGATCGCCCGGCAGTTGCGCCTGCGCGACCTGGGTGGGCTGATGGTCATTGATTTCATTGATATGAACCCCCAGCGCAACCAGCGTGAAGTGGAAAACCGCCTGCGTGACGCGCTCAAGCAGGATCGGGCACGAGTGCAGATAGGCCGCATCTCGCGCTTTGGTTTGCTGGAAATGTCGCGCCAGCGTCTGAAGCCTTCGCTCCAGGAGTTCAGCCACATTGCCTGCCCGCGCTGCAAGGGTCAGGGCCGAATCCGCAGCACCGAATCGCTGGCCTTGTCCATCTTGCGGATTCTCGAAGAAGAAGCCTTGAAGGAAAGCACCGCCCGGCTGATAGCTCAGGTACCCATCGCTGTAGCCACTTACCTGCTCAATGAAAAGCGCCGGATTTTGGGTCGGATTGAAGATACCCACGAGGTGGATATCGTCATCGCGCCTAATCCACATCTGGAAACGCCGCAGTTTGAAATTGAGCGCATCCGGGTCAGCGAGGAAGCCACTCACGAGCATAAGCCCAGTTATGTCACGGTAGCACGCACGGAACCGACTTTTGGCAAGACGCCGGAGGTGGCCCGTGTCCATGCTGAGCCAGCGGTCAAGGATATTTTCCCCACCCAGCCCGCACCGGTGGAACCGGTGGAAACAGCGGTTGTGGCCGTGGCCCCGACCGCCCAGCCTGTGCTGACGCCCATGCCGGTACCGGAAGAGCCGGGGGCCGACACCGGTGAAGAGAAGCCCAGCGGACTGCTCAAACGTTGGTTGAACAAGGTACTGTCCAGCCTTAAAGGTCAGGAGGACAACCGGGCGGCAACGGTAACTGCCCGGCCTTTGGCCCCACCACTCCCGCCCCCGGTGGTGTTGCCGCCCCCAGCGCCAGTGTCGCCTGCTGCAAAAGCCGGGGAGGCAACGGCTGAAAAAACCCCGGCAGCCGCGCCCGATCGTCAGGCCAAGCCCCGGCAGATCCGCAGCATTGAAAGTCGGCCCCTGAACCGGAATCCGGAGCTGATGCTGCGTTACCAGGACAAGGCCATTGTCGAACAGCCTGAGGCTGCCCAGCGGCGGCCCCGCCCGCCAGAATACCGCCCCGTGCGGGAGGCGCCGGAAGATCAGGCCACCGCTGGCGCTGAAACGGCAATTGTCGAGCCGGCGCCGGTGGATCTGTCACCCATGCCAGCCCCCACATCCGTACAGATTGCACCGCTGGCTGACAATGTGGTCGAGTCTGAAGCCAACCTGGAGCCGGACGGGAGTGAGTCCGAAATTCGCCGGCCCCGGCGCCGGCGGGGCGGGCGGCGGCGCCGGCGTGGGGGTGAGCAACGGGGTGCGTCCACGCTGGCCAGTCCGCAGGTACAACGTGAGGACACCGAGGAAGACTGGTATGGCGGTGATAGCGAAGATCTTGATGCTGATACGCCCGCCCCGCAGCCGATTCAGCCCAGGCTGGACTATCCGCTGGAAACCCCGACCCGTGCCGAATCCGGCGGAATTGAAGCTGGTGCACCAGATACCGCAGCCGAGACAAGCACATCGGCGGGTTTCACGGCACCAGCCGCTGTTGTCGCAGATACCCTGCCTGCGGCCAGTGCTGAGGCCCTGCCCACCGCTACGGGTGAGCTTAACGCGGATCCCGCCTTGGCAGTGCTTGTGATGGCGGCGCCGGAATTGGCGGCACCGGCAACCCCTGGCAGCGCGGCTGAAGTGGATTTGCCGGCTGAAGCAGCCGAACCCGAAATTCAGGCTGAAGCGGGCGTGCCAGAGGCTGCGCCGGCGGCAGAGGCGGTGTTGCAGGCTCAGCCTGAGCCTGCTGCCGTTGAACCTGCCCCGGTAGCAGTGCTGGCCGAAGTACCTGCACCGCCCGCCCGGCCCCGGACGCCCCGTACCCGCCGGAGCATCAAGCCCAAACCTGAAGTTCAGGACGAATAGGGCTACGTCACCCTACTGCATCCGTCCAGGATGCGGTAGGATGCAGCATCGGTTTTAACCCGCGCCTCGGTGCCATGCCCGAACCCTGTATTCGCGTCGAGCAGTTCACGGCCAGCTATCAGGGCAATGTCGTGATCGATACTATTGACTTTACTGTGCTGCCGGGCGAGATTTTCGTCATTCTGGGCGGTTCTGGCTGCGGCAAGAGCACCCTGCTCAAGCACATGATCGGCCTGTATCAACCGGCAGCCGGGCATATCTGGCTGGAAGGTCAGGACATCACCGTGGCCCACGGGGCGCAGCGGCTGGCCATCCTGCAGGGCATCGGCGTGATGTACCAACAAGGCGCCCTGTTTGGCTCCATGACCCTGCAAGAAAACGTCTGCTTACCGCTGGAAGAATTCACCCAACTGCCGCCCGCCGCCCGGATGCAGTTGAGCCTGATGAAACTGCATCTGGTCGGCCTGGCACCCCATGCGCAGCGCTATCCGACCGAGGTGAGCGGCGGGATGCAGAAGCGTGCTGCCATCGCACGCGCCCTGGCCCTGGACCCTCGAATTCTGTTTCTGGATGAGCCATCTGCGGGGCTAGATCCGATCACATCCGCAGAGCTGGATCGTTTAATCCTCAAATTACGCGACAGTCTGGGGTTGACCTTCGTGATTGTGACTCATGAACTTGACAGCATTTATGCCATCGCTGACCGTGTGATCATGCTGGATAAACGGGTTAAAAAAATCGTTGCCGAGGGTGACCCGCGCCAGTTGCGCGACCACAGCGACAACCCCTGGGTGCGCCAATTTTTCCGGCGTGAGGCTACGTCCCCATGAGTGCAGGTACTGATTATTTCCGGGTCGGCGTCTTTGTCATCCTGGCCTTGATCCTGGGGGTGGCCATGCTGGTCACCTTGGGTGCCGGACGCTACTGGCGAGAGCAGATTCTGGTTGAAACCTATTTTGACGAATCAGTGCAGGGCGTTGATGTCGGCACGCCCATCAAGTATCGGGGCGTGACGGTGGGCAGCGTGGAAAAGATTGATTTTGTACGTGCCGAATATGAACCGCCCAAAGATACTGCCGATGCGGCCCGTTATGACCGCTACGTATTGGTGCGCTTTGCCATCCGGCCCGAGGTGTTCGCCAGTTTTACCTACGCCGATGATGAGCCGCTCAAGCGGCTGATTTCGCAAGGACTACGGGTTCGACTGGCTTCGCAGGGCCTCACGGGCCTGATGTATATCGAGGCGGATTATCTGGAACCTGGCCGCAATCCGCCCCTGCCCATTTCCTGGAAGCCGGCCCATTATTATGTGCCCTCGGCGCCTAGCGTGATCTCCCGGCTGGGACAGTCCATGGATCAGGTGATGCAGCGCATCGAACAAGCCGATTTGCTGAAATTGGCCGCTCATCTGGACGAGCTGCTTCTGACTGCGACCCAGAATATTCAGGCCATGCAGTTACCCCAGCGCAGCACCCAGATCGGACAACTGGTCGGCGATTTGACCACCCTGACCCAGGAAGCGCGCACTTTGGTGGCACACCCGGAAATTCCGCGCCTGCTGACCGCAACCCGTCTGGTGACGGAAGAAAGCCGCCAGTTACTCCAGTCTGTCCAGCAGGCCGTAGGCAAGGTGGATACCCTGCTGGCTCAGCCTGCCTGGCAGCAGACCCTGAAGGATGTCTCCGGTGCGGCCCATCATCTGGATACGGCGCTGGCAAGCTTGCCGGATACCTTGCAGCGCCTGCAACGCCTGGCCCAGCGGGCGGATAACCTGCTGGCGCGCGAAGATCAGCGCCTGGGCCAGACGCTGGAACACGTCCGCCTGCTGACCCAGCAACTGAGCGAGCTGGCTACCAAGCTCAACACCCAGCCGGCCCAGGTGCTGTTTGGTGCCCCGCCTCCGGCGGGTTTTTCCCCATGACCGAGGACCTCTGGCATGACTGACAAGCCTAACCCTGTCCTACGTGACTGGCAGACTGAATTGACCCCGGAACAGTTCCGGGTTTGCCGCCAGAAAGGCACTGAACGCCCTTTTAGCGGCACCTATTACGCCACTGAAACCACCGGGGTGTATCACTGCGCCTGCTGCGGCCAGGCACTGTTTGGCTCCGGGCAAAAATATCACTCCGGCACCGGCTGGCCGAGTTTTTGGGCACCTTATCAGACCGAGGCTGTCAGTACCCAGACCGATACCAGCCACGGAATGCGTCGGGTAGAAGTATTGTGCAGCCGTTGTGACGCGCATCTGGGCCATGTTTTTCCTGACGGCCCACAACCGACGGGACTGCGCTACTGCATCAATTCGGTCGCCCTGCATCTTGAACCCGAGGATACTGCCCGTGAAAAATAATCTGATGGCCTTGCTGGCCCTAACCTTGTTGAGTGCCTGCGGCGAATCATCCACCTCGACTCCGCCTGCCAAGTCCCAGGGCAGCGTGTTTGACGGCTACGTAGAAACCCGCAATGTTGCCCAGGACACGGCACTGGATGTGCAAAAATCCATGCAACAACAAGAAGACCAGATCAGGAAACTGCAACAGCCTTGAGCGGGATTCCTGTCGGTGGATTGACTGGATGGCCCGCTAGACCCTTGCGCTCGGATCGGCGACAATGGCGTTGGGGCCAAATTGCCTGATTTCCGCGTATTTGAGCAAGACGGGTAGGTTATACTGAAGTCATGTTGCTGATTATTGATAACTACGATTCGTTCACCTACAACCTGTACCAGTATTTTTGCGAACTGGGGGCAACGGTTGTGGTGGAACGTAATGATGCCATTACCCTGGATGAGATCGCCGCTCGTCAGCCTCGGCATCTGGTCATCTCGCCAGGCCCCAGCACGCCCAACGAGGCCGGTATCTCGCTGGCGGCCATCCAACGCTTTGCCGGGGTTATTCCCATTCTGGGCGTTTGCCTGGGGCATCAGGCCATTGGCCAAGCTTTCGGTGGTCAGGTGGTGCGGGCACGTCAGGTCATGCACGGTAAAACCTCACCCATCCACCATGCGGGGGCTGGGGTGTTTCGCACCTTGCCCAATCCCTTCGAGGCTACCCGTTACCACTCCCTCATCGTTGCGCAGGCCAGCTTGCCTGCCTGTCTGGAAGTGACGGCCTGGACGCAGCAGGATAATGGCCAGTTTGATGAAATCATGGGCCTGCGTCACAAGCACCTGGCCGTTGAGGGAGTCCAGTTTCATCCCGAATCCATCCTGACTGCTGCCGGGCGGCAGTTACTGAAGAACTTTCTTACCCATGACTAAACTCCAGGACGCCCTTAAACGCCTGATTGCAGGGGAATCATTAACCTTCAGCCAGATGCAGGATGTCATGCGCCAGATCATGTTGGGCGAGGCAACGCCAGCCCAGATCGGCGCGTTGCTGGTGGCCCTGCGCCTGAAAGGCGAAACGGTTGCCGAAATCGCAGCGGCGGCGGCGGTGATGCGGGAACTGGCCACACCGGTGCATCTGGCCTTTCCGGATGCGGTGGATATTGTGGGCACCGGAGGCGATGGTGCATCCACCTTCAATGTCTCCACGGCCAGCGCGCTGGTGGCGGCGGCTGCCGGAGCACGGGTAGCCAAGCACGGCAACCGGGCCGTGTCCAGTCGTTCCGGTAGTGCCGACGTGCTGGAAGCGGCGGGGGTCAACCTGAATCTGACCCCGGAGCAGATGGCTGCTTGCATTGAGGAAACCGGGGTCGGTTTTTTGTACGCACCGCTGCATCACAGCGCCATGCGTCATGCAGCGGCCCCCCGTCGCGAACTGGGCATCCGCACGATTTTTAACCTGCTTGGCCCGCTAATCAATCCGGCGGGTACCCGGCGCCAGGTGGTCGGGGTTTATGACCGCCACTGGCTGGAACCGATTGCTCAGGTGCTGGCCCAGTTGGGCAGTGAACACGTGCTGGTGGTTCATGCCGAAGACGGGCTGGATGAAATCAGCCTGGGCGCAGCCACCCATTACGTGGAATGGCGGGCAGGCACTTTGACGCAAGGGCAGCTCAGTCCCGAGACTTTTGGTCTGCAACGGGTTTCCAGCCAGACCTTTCAGGTTGCAGATGCGGCGGGCAGCCTGGCCATCATCCAGGCAGTATTTCAGGGTCAGCCCGGCCCTGCCGCTGATCTGGTCAGCCTGAATGCAGCGGCGGCGCTGTATGTCGCGGGTCAGGTACCCGATCTGGCAACGGGGCTGACGCGGGCGCGTGGAGTTCTGGAGACGGGCCGTGCAGCCCGGAAACTGGAACAATTAGTTGAATTTACACAACAATATGCTTGAAGTATGGGCACATTACCCAACGATACCCTGCAACGCATTCTGGCCCACAAACGGGAAGAAGTGGCCCAACGCCGCATCCAGCTTCCCTTGCACGACCTGATGCGTCAGGTTGGCTACGCGGCACCTCGGCCGCGTGGATTTGCCCAGGCCTTGGTCCAGCGCGTCAAGGCCGGTCAGGCCGCCGTCATCGCCGAGATCAAGAAGGCCTCCCCCAGCCGGGGGCTGCTGCGGGCAGACTTTGAACCTGCGCAGATTGCCCTGGATTACGCCGAGCATGGCGCCACCTGTCTTTCGGTGTTGACCGATGAAAAGTTTTTTCAGGGTAACCTCAAGGACATGGTTGCCGCCCGTGCTGCCTGCGATCTGCCGGTATTACGCAAGGATTTCATTGTGGACCCTTATCAGATCTACGAAGCCAGGGCGCAGGGGGCCGATTGTATTCTGCTGATCGTCGCGGCGTTATCGGATCACGAACTGCTCCGCTTCAGCCAGCTTGCCGAAGAACTGGGCCTGGATGTACTGGTGGAAGTTCATGACGAAGCCGAACTCAAGCGTGCCCTGATTTTGCCGGTCCGGTTAATCGGCATCAATAACCGGGATTTGCGTACATTCCACACCGATGTGGCCGTCACGTTGCGCCTGCTGGCCCGAATTCCCGATGACCGTCTGGTCATTAGCGAAAGCGGCATCCACCGCCGGAGTGATGTGGAATTCTTACGCAGTTATGGTGTCCATGCTTTCCTGATCGGAGAGGAGTTCATGCGTGCCCCTCGCCCTGGTGTCCGGTTGGCCGAATTGCTGGCAACGTCCTGAGGTTCAGGCGGATACAGTGCCCCAGCGGGGTAGCAAGGTGTGGGGTATGTGCAGTTGGTCCAGAATGCGGGCGACAATGAAGTCCACTACGCCATCCAGCGTGGCGGGCCGGTGATAAAAGCCCGGATTGGCGGGTAGAATCACTGCACCCGCCTGACTGAGCGTCAGCATGTTGCGCAGATGGATGGCGGAAAATGGCGTCTCGCGCACCACCAGAATCAGTTTGCGCTGCTCCTTGAGGCAGACATCGGCGGCCCGGTGCAGCAGGTTATCACTCAAGCCCTGGGCGATGGCCCCCAAGCTGCCGACCGTACACGGTACCACCACCAGTGCGTCCGGTGCCCCCGAACCACTGGCCAGCGGGGCATTCCAGTCCTGCTCGCCATAGACCTGCAAGCGGGCCGCCGGAGCGGCGCAATGGTCGGCCAACGCCTGGGCCACCGCCTGCGGATGCGCCGGCAGGGCCAGGTCCAGTTCCTGATGCAGCACCAGGCGCCCGGCTTTGGAAATCACCAATTGCACCGGATACCCGGCATGCAGCAGCCAGCATAACAGGCGCAAGGCGTAACAGGCTCCGGAGGCACCCGTAATGCCCAGCGCGATGGTGGGGAGGGTCATGCCGCCCCCGCGAAACGCTGGTGCAAGGCCTCCAGCAGGCGCTGGTGCAGGCCCCCAAACCCCCCGTTACTCATGATCACGACATGATCACCGGGTTGAGTTTGCAGGGTCAGATAATCCACCAGTCGTTCCATTTGGGTACAGACCATCCCCCGCCCTGCCAGCTGGGCTGTCACCTGACTCAGATCCCAGCCCAGGCCAGTCGGCTGGAACAAGGTCACCTGATCGGCAGCGGCAAAGGCGGGTGCCAGGGTTTGCTGATGCACCCCCAGTTTCATGGTATTGGAACGCGGTTCCAGCACCGCATGAATCCGCACCCCCGGCCCCACGCGGGCACGCAGCCCGGCCAGCGTGGTAGCAATGGCCGTGGGATGATGGGCAAAATCGTCATAAACCGTCACGCCGCCCACCACACCGCGAATCTCCAGGCGCCGCCGGATGGAACGAAAATGGGGCAGCGCGGCCAATGCGGTACTGGGGGCAACACCGACCTGTGCCGCAGCGGCAATGGCCGCGAGTGCATTAGCCAGATTATGAGCGCCCAGCAGGCTCCAATGTATGCTGCCAACGGCCCGGCCATCCTGATGCAGCGCAAAACTGCTGCCGTCCGGGGTCAGCGGGATGGCCTGCCAACGTCCGGTGGGACCGGTATATTCCACTGGTGACCAGCAGCCCATGCGCAAGGTTTCTGCCAGCGCCGGGTCGTTGTCAGGCAGGATCAGGCAGCCATTGGCCGGTACGGTGCGAATCAGATGGTGGAACTGGCGCTGGATGGCGGCCAGATCGGGAAAAATATCGGCATGATCATATTCCAGATTATTGAGAATCGCCGTTTTGGGCCGGTAGTGGACAAACTTGGAACGCTTGTCAAAAAAGGCGGTGTCATACTCATCGGCCTCAATGACAAAGTACCGGCTCTGCCCCAACCGGGCCGACAGGCCAAAATTCAGCGGAATTCCGCCGATCAGAAAGCCCGGCTTCAGCCCGGCGTAGTCCAGAATCCAGGCCAATAAACTGGCCGTGGTGGTCTTGCCGTGGGTACCGGCGACGGCCAGAACCCAGCGCTGGTGCAGCACCGCTTCACCCAGCCACTGGGGCCCGGAGGTATAGGGCAGGCCGTGGGCCAGGGTGCATTCCACCGCCGGGTTGCCTCGGGTCAGGGCATTGCCGATGATGACCGTGCCCTTGAACCCGGCCAGCGGTGCGGGATCGTACCCTTCGTGCAGGGGAATACCCTGTTCGCTCAGTTGGGTGCTCATCGGCGGGTATAACTGCTGATCCATACCCTGAACGTGATAACCCAGCTCACGGGCCAGCAGGGCAATACCGCCCATGAAAGTGCCGCCGATCCCGAGGATGAAAACTGCTTGCTGCATGTCTTGCTGTCGATAAGATGCCAAGAAAACTGGAAGGCAGGCCCCGCTGCGGCGGGGCCAGGTGGGCTAGGGCGCGGTGAAGCTCCAGAAACGGCGGTCGCCGGTTTCATGGGTATCGTGGAAAATGCGCAGCACGCTCCAGCCAATATCCTTGAGCAAAGCCGGGGTCAGGAAATTTCGGGCATCCGCGGTCAGAAATGGTTCCATCAGCTCGTTGGGACTGAGCGCAGTATCAAAATGCGAGACCGAGGACCCCTGTTGCAGCGGATTGGGTGCATAGATTCGGGTCTGGTTATTGACACGCCCGGCATCCAGCACGTTATCCAGGCCGTCCACCGTGCTGCCGGTCCATTTGAGATTGCCGGTATTGATGGCCGACGCCATACGTTCGTTGTCCGTCATGTTGGGCCAGGTCTTGCCTGAAGTTTGATCTTGCAGAAAAACCATATAGATATCATCAAACCCCAGCGCCTTTTCACCGGTGCTGTTGTCCACCAGCGTGGCCACACCCAGGCCGTGTCCGATCTCGTGCAGCAGCACGGTATAAAAATCCAGGGTGCCTGCGGGGGCCGGGCTGTTGATCCCATACCACCAGGTTGTGCCATTGAGGCAGCTCCCCAGATCCAGCGTGCTATTGAACTGAGCGAAAATCTCCCCGTTGCTGCCATTGAGATCACTTCCCCGCAACTGGTTGGCCAATGCGACCGGGTACCAGGTGCCTGCCCGAGGGGCATTGGTGAAATCCCGGTAGGACGTGGTAGCCCCGGCCGAGCCCAGCAGGGCACTGGACTGATTGCAGGTCAGGGGGTTCATCTGGGCATTGACCACGATGGTCACGCTACCCCCCAGGATGGCTCCCCAGGCATTGGCCGCCGCCTGAAACGCATTGAGCCGTTGCTGACCGCGCGTGGTTCCGGGGTTGCCGGCCACCGGCGTGACGACTGTGGCATCATTGAAGCCTTCACCGGCACCATCTGCGTTATTGACCGTGATGGTGACGGCTGGAGCCAGATTGCTGACCAGTGCGCACAGCAGCCCCAGGGCCAATTTAGTGCTGGTGTGCATGATGAACCTCCATACCGGGGATACCATGATCAATCCGAACCTGGCCATCGGGTGCGATGACGGCAAACATCGAATATTGGAATCTACCTTGCAAATCAAGTTGATATCCACCTTCAGGCAGTGCCTGTTCCCGCAGGCCGTCATGGGCGGTACTCAGGCCGTTCAGTTCATCAGGCGTCAGGGACAGGCTGGGGGCTTGGGCCGGCGCGCTCAACTGGTTGGTTTGTGGGTCCAGGTGGGCGGACTGGGCGGCGGCAAGGCCGCTCCAGCCGACCAGCAGCCAAAGGCTGGCAAAGGCATGGAAACGAAGCATGGCGAGTATCTCCCAAGTGATAAATTTGGTGTAAGCTGCGCGACACAGCTACCGGAGTGAGTCAGACTCATGATAATGCAATTGTGCTATGGGTTAGTAGGGGTAATGCTTGCCTTGAACCTTCAGGCCGCCACCCTGGAAGCGACTGTGGCTGACGCTCAGGGTCAGGGTATTGCCGATGCCGTTCTGGCCCTGGTGCCGCAGGGGGTGACACCGCCACCCTCGCCGGCATTGCCGCCCGCCGTGATTGTGCAAAGAGAGCGCACTTTTGTCCCTCTGGTGACAGTCATTCAGCGCGGGCAGGCGGTGCGTTTCCCCAACGAAGATCGTACCCGGCACCATGTTTATTCGGTCTCGCAGGCCAAACGTTTTGAAATTCCCCTCTATGCCAGGCAGGAACCACCACCGGTCGTCTTTGAAAATCCGGGGGCCATCGTGCTGGGCTGCAACATTCATGATCATATGCTGGGCTATCTCTTTGTGCTGGATACGCCTTATTTTGCCCAAACCGACGCCGCAGGCCGAGTGACCCTGCCCCGGTTGCCGGGTGGCGACTATGGCGTGCAGGTCTGGCATCCGGGCCTGAAAGAGTATGTGCTCGCCGCCGAGAACCTGCGCCTGGGGCCGGAAGAAGTGCGCAGCCTGAACCTGACCCTCAAATTGCGTGCTGCCCGGCTCTGGCAACCCAGAACCGAGTCTGCATCCCTGACGGACAACGATACCGCCTACGAATGATATTACGCAGGTTGCGGGCGCTCCAGGCCACCGGATTTCCAAGTCTGGCCAGCCGCATTTTGGTATTTTTCCTGCTATTGCTGCTCCTGGTCGAGAGCCTGGCCTTTGTCGCCCTGGATCGCATCAGCCGCGCCCGGGCGCTCAGCGAGATTGATGCCGACCTGACCCAGAGCGCGCGCGCCTTCATCCACCTGGTTGAAACCAGAACCCAGCGGTTGCGTGAGGCAACCAATCTGCTGGTATCGGATTTTGCCTTCAAATCTGCCTATTCCACGCTGGATCACGCGACCTTTCTCTCGGCTCTGGAGAATTACCGGCAGCGGATTCGGGCGGATGTCCTGTTGCTGATGTCGCTGGAAGGCGCAGTACTGGCCGATACGCTGCATCCTCAGGATGGGCAGGGGGCCAATTGCCAGCCGCTGATTGCAGTTGCAGAAAATCATGACGATCTGACCGCTTCCGGCATTGTGTACATTGACGGTCAGCCTTATCAGATGGTGATTGTCCCCCTGATGACCCCGTTACCCACCGCCTGGGTGGGCGTGGGTTTCAAGGTCGATGGCCGCCTCACTGAAGAACTACGTGCATTGATTCAATCACATGTCACCTTGCTGGGCACAGAGGACAACGAAAACTGGATGCCGCTGGCTTCAACCCTGCCGGCGGGGATACCTGATGCCCTGATGTTGGAGTTGGGGCGGGTGGACTGGGACTTCAAGCAGCACCTGATGCTGGACGTGAGCGGAGAAACCTACGTCAGCTGGCTGGTCCGCATGCCCGGTCAGGGCGAAGTCCTGACCCCCGTCATAGCCGTTTTGCAACGCGCCCTCTCGGAACAATTGACGGGCTATTACCAGCTACGGATGTGGCTCCTGCTTCTGGGAGGACTGGCCTTGCTGCTATCCTACCTCGGCGGACGCTGGATCGCCCGCTCCCTGACCCGGCCCCTGACCCGGCTGGCCCAGGCGGCCCAACGGGTTGAGCAAGGTGATTATGGCGCTCAGGTGCAGGTGCAATGCCGGGACGAAATCGGCCAGCTGGCCGGTTCCTTCAACGCCATGGTGCAGGGGCTGGCAGAGCGGGATCAGGTGCGCAGCCTGCTGGGCAAGGTCGTGTCCCGGCAGGTTGCCGAAGAATTGCTCAGCAAGGCCGTGGAATTGGGCGGTGAGGAACGGGTAGCGACGGTCCTGTTTAGCGACATTCGCAACTTCACGCCCCTGGCCGAGCGCTGCGCGCCCCGCGAACTGCTGACCCTGCTGAATGAATATCTCACCGAGATGAGCAGCATCATCGAAGATGAAGCCGGGGTGATTGACAAGTATATCGGTGACGCCATCATGGCCCTGTTCGGGGTACCCCTGGCCCATCCCGAAGATGCGGTGCAGGCCGTGCGGGCGGCGGTGCGCATGGAAACGGCCCTGAACCGGTTGAATAGCTCGCTGGCCCAGCGCGGGAAACCGCCCCTGGGCATCGGGATCGGGATCAATACCGGGCTGCTGGTAGCCGGGAACATGGGATCCCAGAACCGGCTCAATTACACGGTGATCGGCGATAACGTCAATCTGGCTTCACGTCTGGAAAGCCTGACCCGCCAGTACGGCGTCAACATTTTGCTCAGTGAGGCCACGCAGACCGCCGCCCCAGGGTTTCACTACTGTGAACTGGATTCGGTGCAGGTCAAGGGCAAACAGCAGGCGGTGCGCATCTATACGCTGTTTGCAACAGAACCACCGCCCTGGACGGGCCTGTTTCAGATGCTGTTGGCTCACTATCGCAGTCGCGCCTTTGCCGAAGCCCTGAATCTGGTCCAGGTCCTGCGCAACGACGGTCATGCGCCCGCCGCCTTGCTGGCGTTATATGAGCAGCGCTGCGTACAGTTTCTCAACCAGCCACCGCCGCCTGACTGGAATGGCACCACCGCCCTGAGCAAGAAGTAATCGGCACGCCTCCGAGACTGCCCAACCTGCGTCAGGTCCAGCTTCAGGCTGCGCCCCGGCATTTACCCGAGTGCCTCAAACAGACCCAGGGGGCCAGGGTAGGCAAATTCGGGAAAGACCGTTGCAAGCGCAGGATTCCCCAACCGGGTCGCAGCCAGCTCGGCCAGGACGGTGCGGTAGTCGGTCGTGACAGCCAGGTCCAACCCTTGAAACAGGGCCGCAGCACTCAAGCCCGGCCAGGTGCCATAGACCCGCCCCCCATTGACTCCGCCGCCCATGACCAGCATGGCATTGGCATGGCCGTGGTCGGTGCCGCCCGAGGCATTTTCCTTGACCCGACGCCCAAACTCGCTCATCGTCACCACAGTGACATTGGCCATCTGGCCACCCAGGTCCGCAGCAAAAGCGGCCAATCCCTGGGCCAGTTCCGTCAGCAGGGGAGCCAGCTCTGCAGCCTGATTGTTGTGAGTGTCCCAGCCCCCCAGATCCACGCAGGCCACGCTCAGACCCAGATTGGCCTTGATCAGTTGTGCCGTCTGCATCAGCCCGGTACCAAAATCGGTATCGGGGTAAGTAGCGCCATTGGCCACCGGATATTGCCCTGGGTTGGCAGCAGCCAGCAACTCCAGGGCAGCAAACGTTTGCTGGCTCTGGACATCCAGAAAAAGACTTCCATCATGCAGATTGCGCAGCCCATTGCCATAGGTCGTCAGGTCGGTCAGGCGGCTGCTCAGGGCAAATTCGGCAAAGGTATCCACGGCAGTGGCAGGCGCACCGCGTAAGGAGGGCTGGGTGGCCACACCCATCCCCACGGCCCGGAAAGCAGAGGGATTCGTCTCGCCCAAACTGGCCAGGTAGCGACCCAACCAACCGGTAGTGGTGTGTTTGTTTCCCGGTGTACCGCTTTCCATATAAGCCTGCGCATCGAAATGCGAGCGGCTATCCACGGTCAGGCCACTGGCATGGACAACAGCCAGGCTACCCTCGGCATAGTACGGCTGGATCGGGGCCAGATTAGGGTGCAGGCCAAAAAAACCATCCAGATTCAAGGCAGCGGCGGAGTTGCCTGCCTGGGGGGCAGCAATGGCCAGGGTCGGGCGGTTGCGGTAATAATCAGTGTCACCGTAGGGAATTATCATATTCAGGCCGTCCACCCCGCCGCGCTGGAATATACAGACCAGCACATCCCGCACGCTGGTCTGCTGGCTCCAGACCCAGCGCGGGGCTGCCAGGGTTCCGCCCAGGAGGGCACCGGCCTTGAGAAAATCCCGACGGTTCATGGTCAGATGGTTCATGAGCAGACTCCTAACGGTTTTGAAAATAGGCAGAAGCCAACAGCAGGCCCAGCAGGCCCGGCACCCGGTTGGCCAGAGCGCTGGCCTCCAGGACCGTGTCGGCTGAAGGGGCGCCCAGCGCGCTGATCAAATCATTGCGGTCGTTGTTGTTCAGGGTGCGGTGCAGCACCCGGCTGGCCAGTTGATCCACGATGCGGGCAGGGGTGTTGGCACCCCCCAGCAGGGCATTGAGGTCCACACGCAGCCCGGCAACCGCGTTTTCAGCCAGTTGCAAGCCCTGGTTCCAGCGATTCAACAAGCCGTTGGTCGTGGCCCAATACCCTGCCGTATCGGGGTAGCCGTTGGGTGGTTCCCAATCGAACGGGGCCTGACCCAGGGTGTCAAGGCTGCGCAGCAGGCTGGCCAGGCCCACGGCATCTGTCAGGCTCGCATCGGTCTGGCGCAAGGCTCCGATGGCAAACTCCCAGGGACGCTTGAATTTCAAATCAGCACTGGCCTCAAATTCCGGGGTGTTGAACAATGCCCGCAGGGTGCTGCGGATATCTCCCCCGCTTGCGCTGAAGGCTGCGCTGACTGCGCTGACTGCGGTGGGTGGGGGCGTATCGCTGATGAAGCGCCGCACCAGCTTGGTGGCAATGAATTGCGCCGTGGCCGGATGGGTGGCCAGAATGTCCAGCAGGCGCTGGCCTTCCTCCAGCCCGCCCCCAGCCGGAAAATCAATGCCCATGAAAGTCTTGGCCCCGGTATCGTGATTGGCCAGACTGAACTGGAAGGTGCCGTGTTGGGGCGTACCGCTGTAACGCCGCCCCAGATAGATTGTCCAGCCAGTCAGGATTCGGGCCACCGCCTGCACATCGGTCTGGGTATAACCGCCGTCCACGCCGAGCGTGTGCAGCTCCAGTAATTCCCGGGCATAGTTTTCATTGGGTGCCGCAGCCGTGCTGACGTAGTTATCCAGGTAATACAACATCGCCGGACTTTGGGCCGAGGCCTCCAACAAATCCCGGAAATTCCCTAGGGCATGGGGCCGGATCACGGCGCGGTCATCCACGGTCTTGAGTGCCCGCAATGGGCCGTTGAGCTGATGGATGTTGAAGTGGTTACTCCAGAAATCCACCATCACTTCATAAAGCTGACGGGTGCTGAACCAGGCCCGGTACAGCGTGGCGATGCGCAATTCCCGCACCAGCTCGACCCGCTGCAGGCTGCCGGAGTCAGCTTGTTGATCCAGCACCAACAAAGCATCGGCACTCAGGCTCAGGGTGCTGAAATTCTGGGCAATAAAACTGTCCACTGCGCTGTCATCCAGGCTGGCGGGGTTGAGTTGTTCTTCCAGATAGGCGCCCCTGCCGATTTGTTGGAGGCGGCTTAAGTCCGCCGGCCGGATTCCAAAACTGATCCGGTTCAGCAGCAGGACATCGGCATCGGGGGCAGGCAGGGTATCAGCACGGGCATGACGGGCCGCCAGCGCAACGCCACCCAAGGCGGCCAGGAGCCAGGCACGTCGGGAGACAACAGACATGGGAAACTCCACGAGGTAGTAAGGGGTAATTCCCCAACGCGGCAACCCCGGCATGGTTGACTCCCCGCACGGCGCGGCATGTCATGGCCCCAAAACGAGGCAGATCAACAGCGCTCAACGTCTATCATCAGTGCGTAATATAAGCAGATTATCATACCCCGTCCATCCAACAGCGCGGGGTTAGAATCATGAGCACTTCCAGTAATAATGTATCAGCAGCCAAAGATCACGAAAAAGCACTCCTCTGGCGCTTACGCCAAGTCCTGAAGGATCAACACCAGGAAGTTACCTCATTTGCACGCTTGATCAATGATATGGATTATCGTATCGAGATCATCAAGCGCGCGCGTCTCTACGCCTCGCCTGAGCTGAACCGGATCATCGAAGAATTGCAGCGCACTTCAGGCATCATCGCCACCGGCTCGGTCAGCACCGCAGCCGTTGCCGAACGTCAGGCGGCCATCCGGGCCGAAAAAGGCCACGCGCACTCCAACACGATGCGCGGCGTGGTCATGGCCTTCACCCTCATCAGCGCAGCAGGGGCTGGTCTGGGGTTTATGGCCAGCATGGGCATGTTTCAAACCGTTGTGCCAAAACAGCCCGGCGAGACCATAACTACCCCCGGCGAAACGCTGACCATCAGCGGCTCCATTCTGGAAAACACCACTTGGCGTGCCAAAAACACCTATCTTCTTGAAAATCTGGTTTTTGTAGAAGCAGGTGCAATCCTGACAATTGAAGCAGGCACGCAAATTCTGGGTAAGCCTGGCTCAGCATTGATCATTACCCGAGGGGCGCAAATCCAGGCCAGGGGAAATGCCGGCCAACCTGTGGTATTCACCAGTGCCCAACCGTCTGGCAGCCGCAAGCGCGGGGATTGGGGTGGCCTGGTCATGTTGGGCGCAGCCCCCGTCAATCGCAAAAAAGCAGTTGAGGACGCGAACGAAGTCGGCAGTGCCCACATCGAAGGCATTGCCGAAACCGACAGCCGAGGGCGGTTTGGCGGAGCCAACAGCAACCATAACTGCGGGGTGCTGGAATATGTGCGCATCGAGTTTGCCGGATTCAAAATCGCTGCCAATAATGAGCTCAACGGCCTGACACTGGGTGGCTGTGGTCGGGAGACGGTCATCAGTTATGTCCAGAGCCATCTGGGCGCCGATGATGGGGTTGAAGTATTTGGCGGAACAGTCGATTTGCGTAATATCGTCATTACAGGCGCCGATGACGACAGCCTGGATTGGGATATGGGCTGGCAGGGCCGTATCCAGTTCATGGTCATTCAACAATACGCGGATGGTGGCGATGCGGGTATCGAAGCCGATAACTGGAAACAACATCCCGACGCCCAGCCCCGCTCCCAACCCATTATCTACAATGCCACCTTGCTGGGATCGCGTGATGTAGGCAAAGACCAGCGTGCCGCAGTATTCCGCCTGGGGACTGGTGTGATCCTGCGCAACAGCATCATCACCGGCTTCCCCCAGGAAAGCCTGGATGTCCGCGACAAGGAAACCGCCGCGCTGTTCAAAAGCGGTGCTTCCAGCTTTGACGGCCTGATCATCTACGACATCAAGGGCCGCACGGGACCAGACGCGGCGACATACTTCCCCGAGGAAAAAGGGGAAAAAGATGATGATGGCGGCTTTGATGAAGCAGCGTATTTCAACTCGCCCAAGCGTGCCCGGTTCGTGGATCCGGGTCTCACCCAGGCAGCCTGGAACCTGACCCAGCCCAACTATACCCCGACGGGTACGGCTACCCTCAGTTATGTGGCACCAGTGCCCGTCGAAACGGGTGAAGCCATGGAATTCTGGAACGAATCGGCCGACTTCATCGGTGCGGTCCGGCCCGGGGCCACCCAGAGCTGGCTGGATGGTTGGACGGCCTTCCCGCTGAACTGACGCTCACGCCACCCGGCGCGCTGGCCGGGTGGCTGCTGGACTTAAGATTTACGCCGCCGCGCGGCACCAAAGCCCAACAATAGACTGGCCGTCAGCGCCAGCGCATAAGGACTCAACGCCGGCACCGCCAGGGCAAAGTTGCCATCAATGCGGTAAATGGCCACCGTCCCGCTCACTTCGTTGGACAGAATCAGCAACGGTACCCCCGTGGGGCTTTGTTCCGGCGGAATGACCACCACGCCTTCAGGGCTGATATCGCCCGTTGCATTGGGTTCATACAGCAAGAAATTGGGCGCAGCCGGGTTGCTGACATCATAGACCATCACCCCGCCCCCGGCCCGTTCTAGGGCTACAAACGCATAATCACTGCCGCCCAGACGGCTGACCACGACCGATTCAGGCTCCGGTCCCTTATTGTCGCTCCGGGTGTCAAAATCAGCCGGATTGCCATTGTTGGCATTGAAAAACGTCGGCGTCTGGGTCGCCGTGCGCTGCTCAAAGAAATCGCCACTGTCAAACACCCGATTCCCGGTCGCTGCGTCCCAGATGGTGAAGCTCCGGGCCCCTAGCACAGGGATCTGGGTAAACACCGCCGTGTTGGTGCTGCTGAACAGATTGCGGGTGATGGTGAGACGGCCCAGGTTGGCGTTTTGCTTCAGGGTCGCTTCCGTGGGGAAGGTCGCATCATCCAGGTCCACGCTGGAAACCCGGACTTCTTCTGCAAAGCCGGTATAGTCGCGGGCATCACCTTCATTGGCGGTTACAAAGAACACATTGCCACCGGTCTGGTACACCGCAATACCGTCTGGTTGGTATAGCCCCATGACAGGCCAGTTCTGGATCAGGATGCTGGGCGCATTGGCGGGGCCATCCCGGTCGCTGGGATCTAGACCATTGCCCGCCTGACTGTGATCCTTGAAGCCCAGGGCAATGATCCGTTCCACCTGATTCGTTTGCAGGTTGATGACTGCAACCGCATTGTTTTCCTGAAGTGTGACAAAAGCGCGTGTTCCATCGGGGCTGATGGCAATGTACTCCGGCTCCAAATCCTGGGCTACACTGGCGTTGGGGCCAAAGATGCGTACCGTGGCAGGGAGTTCGGCGTTGCGGGGCTGGCCCACGTTGAAGTCGGCAAATCCCACCGTCGTCACCGTGGCCGCAGGAATGCCACCACCGATATTGATGATGCTGACGGAGCCTTCCGGGTCCACGCTGTCAGCCTGACCATAAGAGTTGGGTTCACCTTCGTTGGCCGTCAGCACGCGCTGGCCATCGGGCGTGAAGGTCACCATATCGGGTAGCGCCCCCACATTCACCTGACCCAGTAAGGCCAGGGTGGTAGTGCTGTAAAATGCTACTAGGCCAGGGTTGGTCTTGGTTGTGGCAGCCACTGCGACAGCAGCCACGCCGTTCTTGATAGCCACGCTGTTGATCTCGCCACCCGGTGGATCCAACGTGGTTACCAGACTGGGCGCAGTGGGATCGCCGATGGCGATGACATCCACCGTCCCTGCCGCTGCATTGACCGTAAACAGACGGCCCGTCACCGGATCATAGGCCGAAATTTCAGCCGCTCCGGTGCCCAGACCGGTGTCAAAATGCCCCAGCAGCGTTAGCCCTGTGAGCGCAGCCTGTGCAGGTGCCGCATGGAGTACGCCCAGCACCGCAAGGATCAGCAGACGACGACGCATAAAACCTCTTTGAATAGGAAAAACTCTGGAATTCTAGGGAGGACAGATGACGGGCCGATGACAATCGGCTGCCCAGCACCACATGACAAGTGAACGCCCCAGGCCCGCACCAAGCGCTGCCCAATACTTGATAGTGATTCGCATCCCTTGTATTATCAAGAATAGTTATTGCTATCGATAATAGTTGGCTATGCAGGTAATGGTTCCCAGATACAATCCCTGGCAGGGGTGGCTGGGTTTAGTTCTCGCCCTGGGTTTGCACGCGAGTGCCTTGTACGGACTGCTACTCTTGCGCCCCGCTCGGACGCCGCCCGTACCGGTGACCTGGATCAGCCTGGCAACCCTCGCGCCTCAGCCCCAACCGGTACCAACCCCGGTGGTCGAAACGCCCAGGGTGGAAACACCGCTCCCCGAACCTGCGCCGGTAGCGGCCGTGGTAACCCCGAAAGCTACTGTAGCCCGGCAGCCCGAGGTCAAGCCGGAACCCAAGCCCCGGCCCAAGCCGCAGCCTAAACCCAAGGCAAAATCGGTACCTACACCCCGTCAGCAACCGCCGGTGGCCACACCAGTCGAAACTGCGCCGCCGGTGGCCCAGACCCAACCGGTGCCCCAGCCGGTGGCAACACCCCTGGACCCTGTGATCCCGGCCCGGTTCAATGCGGCCTACCTGAACAACCCTGCCCCTGCCTATCCGGCCCTGGCCCGACGCCTGGGTGAACAGGGCAAAGTCCTGTTACGTGCCCATGTCCTGCCCAGCGGCAAGCCGGAGACTGTCGAGATTCAGGAATCTTCCGGCAGCCAGCGTCTGGATGTTGCCGCCCGCGATGCGGTAGCCCGCTGGCAGTTCATTCCAGCCCGGCAAGGCGAAGTGGCCCTGGCCGCCTGGGTGGTGGTTCCCATTCATTTTCATCTGGAACGTTAACATGCTGAGTTTCAATCCCTACGATTTCTGGGCACGCAGCGATGCCATTGCCCATGCGGTGCTGATTATCCTGGCGCTCTTGTCAGTGGCCAGCTGGAGCATCATTTTTGCCAAAAGCGGGCGCCTGAGCCGGATGCGCTGGCTGGCGGGTCCGGCATTGAATCAATTCTGGTCAGCGCCGCGCTGGGAGGTAGGCTTGTCGGCCTTGCGCAAGCTGCCTTTATTTGCCCATCTGGCCCAAAGCGGTTGGCTGGCCGTACGGCATCAACAACAGCATTGCCAGGGTCAACCACACCTGGACGCCGCCTTGCCCCTGAGCGATGCGGTCACCCGCGCCTTGCGTCAGGCGCTACATCAGGCCAGCCATCAACTGGAAAGCGGCCAGACCTTGTTGGCTTCCGTGGGTTCTACCGCGCCCTTCATCGGCCTGCTGGGTACTGTCTGGGGTATTTATCATGCGCTGGCCCAGATCGGCCTCAGTGGTCAGGCCAGTCTGGAGCAGGTCGCCGGTCCAGTGGGCGAGGCCCTGATCATGACGGCTATCGGCCTGTTTACAGCCATTCCAGCCGTGCTGGCCTTCAATGCCTTCAATCGCACCCAGCGGGCCATCCTGGCGGAACTGGATGCATTTGCCTATGATCTACACGCCTATTTCACAACTGGCCAACCCTTGTGCAAGGCCGCACCGGCCAGTGCCCCGGAAACGCCAGGCCCGGCAGTCCTGGTGGCGGAGCAAATCTGATGGCCTTTGGACATTTTGAGTCAGGGGATACCCAGCCCATGGCCGACATCAATATCGTACCGCTGGTAGACGTGATGCTGGTTCTGTTGATCATCTTCATCGTCACCACGCCACTGCTGACCCAGACCTTGAAAGTGGAACTCCCGCAAACTCAGGCCCAGGCTTCCAGTCCACCCCCGCCGGCGCTGCGGGTCAGCCTGGACGCCGAGTCCCGGCTGTATGTGGAAACGGAAGCGCTGGAGTGGGCGCAGTTGGGGCCACGTCTGGCCCAGGCGGCAGCGCAGCAGCCGCAACCCGAACTACATCTGAGCGTGGATAAGACCACGCCTTATCAACGTCTGGCGGAATTGCTCGATGCCGCCCGGCAGGCCGGATTGAGCAAAGTCGGCTTTGTCACGCAACCTCAATAGGCATTTCATGAACAAGCCTCCTGCACGCCCAGCACCCGGTGCAGCGACAACCGAACCCCCATTGCTGCACTCACACGATTTGTTTCGGCGTGGGAATGTGGTCCGCATTGAGCATCAGGGCCAGATTTACCTGCTCCGGCTGACCCGTGAACACAAGCTGATTTTGAACAAGTAGCCAGGTTGGCTGGATCAGGTCTCTTGCTTGCGTCCCGGCCAACAGCTTCTATGCTTAGGGAGTCGGCTACTTGAGGGCAACAGCATGGCGAAGCGTTATGGCGTAGTATTGGGTTTATGGTGTTTGGGCTGGACGATGCCAGGATGGGCATCAGATCCTAAAAGCACTGAAATTCAGGCGATCGTCCAGGCTGCCGAGCAGGCGCTGGTTCAGGATTATCTCGAATATCAGCGTGCAGATTCCACCAAGACCCGCCGGGCCTTCTTTCTTGCCCGTGGTGCTGCCGCCGCGCACTGGCGACAGTTTGCAACACAGGGCGATGTCCGCGCCCAATTTCTGTGGGCAACCCAACTAGCCAATGGCTGGGGGACCGCACTCAATGAGCCGGAAGCCCTGAGCTGGTATCAGCGGGCGGCCGAACAGGGGCACGCGCCCAGTCAGGTCAAGCTGGGGACGTTGTATGCCAATGGTCGTGGGACGCCCCAGGACGATGCTCAGGCCGTCATCTGGTATCGCAAGGCGGCCGAACAGGGCGATGCCGAAGCCCAGACCCGGCTGGCGCTGATGTACGAAAATGGCCGGGGGATCGGGCGGGACCTGGCAACTGCGATGCAGTGGTATCGCAAAGCCGCAGAGCAGGGCTACGCCGCTGCACAGTATAACCTGGGCGTGGGTTATGCCGATGGTCTGGGTCTGGCACAGGATCAGGCCGAGGCCGTGCGCTGGTATCGCAAGGCTGCCGAGCAGGACTACGATCTGGCCCAATATGCACTGGGGTTCATGTATGCCCAGGGCTGGGGCATCCCCCGTGATGATCGGACGGCGGTGGCCTGGTATCATCGGGCCGCCTTGCAGGACATGGCAGCTGCTCAGGCGGCGCTCGGCTTCATGTACGAGCATGGCCGGGGCGTACCCCAGGATCGGCAGGAGTCCCTGCGCTGGTACCGCCTGGCGGCAGCCCAGGGCGATGAGGACGCCCAGCGGGCCTTGCAAAACCGTAATCCGGGGGTGGGCTGGAATTGGTGGCCGTTTTAGCGGCCACGCAGGGTGCCGTAGCGGCCCCGGATTGGATTATCATGGGGCCAGATTCCGGGAGTTTCACGCATGGCTACTGACCACACCGTTAGCACCGATCTCCTGCAGGGCCTGTCGCCCCTGCAAAACCTGCCCCAGGCAAGCCTGACTGCCCTGGCGGCGCAGCTGACCGTCGAAACCTGGGCCAAGGGTCGTTACCTGTTTCGCCAGGGAGATGCGCTGGAACACTTTGTCTATCTCCTGACCGGCACCGTCCTGCTGCTGCAGGACGGTCAGGAGATGGATACCCTGACGGGTGGCACGGCAGCAGCCCGCTTCGCCCTGGCACATCACCAGCCCCGGCGCCTGTCTGCCAAAGCCCAGACTGATATCACGCTGTTGCGCATTCCGCTCCACGCCGTTCCCCAAGCCCCTTCCAGCCTGGAACAAACCGGCGGGCGGGAGGAATGGCTGACCCGGATGCTGCAACACTGGGTCTTTCAGAAAATCCCGAGCAGCCATGTAGATACCATTCTGGCCCGCATGACGCCCATCAGCGTGCAAAAGGGCCAGATCATCATCCGCCAGGGCGAAAAAGGCGACTATTACTACGTGATCAAGCGGGGGCGTTGTCAGGTCACACGCCGTACCTCCGGCGGGGAACGCGAAGTGGTACTCGCAGAACTGGAAGTAGGCGAGAGTTTTGGGGAAATGTCCCTGCTCTCGCGGGGGGAACGCAACGCCACCATCACAATGTTGACGGCGGGGGAGCTGCTGCGCCTCAGTGTGCAGGATTTTACCACCCTGATCCGCGACCCGATTCTGAAACCGGTCGGTTACCTCCGGGCCATGCAGCTTCAGGCCCAGGGCGCACGCTGGGTGGATGTGCGCAGCGAGGCTGATTATCGCAGTGGCTGCCTGCCGGGTGCGCTCAATCTCCCGGTGCAGTCTCTGCGCGGACAACTGGACGATTTACGTACCGACCAGCGCTATCTCATTTACTGTGCCGACGGAGTAGCCAGCGCTACCGTCGCCTTCCTGATGTGCAAGCGCGGTTTTGATGCCTATTTGCTGGAAGGTGGCCTGACCAGTGCGCCCGCTACCGCCTTGACCCACCCCACTCCTCTGGCACCTCCACTGGCATCCCCTCCCGTCAGCCCTGCCCCCGCACCAAGCGATTATCGTGGTGAGGCCACCGAGCGCGACCTACGCCAGTTGCAGGCTCAATATGAGCGGGCGCAGGCGGCCCGCCTGGCCGCTGAACGGGCCCGACAGGCTGAAGAGCAGGAAAGCGAACGGCTGCGTACCGAACTGGCCGAGCAGTTGTTGGGCCAGCAGGAGAGCCGTACCTTGCTGGCGGAAAAGGACCGCCAGATTGCGCAACTGGAACAGCAGGGCAACGAGCTGCGCAGCGCTGTGGAACAAGCCCGGGCCGAAATTGCCAAAGCGTATGCCGAAGCCGAAGTACAGATGCGGCTACGTCAGGAAGAAGGCAAGTTTTTGCGGCTGGAGCTGGGCGAACTGCAAAAGCGCGGTGAAAAGGAACAGCGGGTCCTGCAGGAAACCGAACGACAGTATGCTCAGGCTCAGCTTGACCTTGAACGGCTCCGGGATCAGCACGAGCTGCAATTGCAGCAGGCCGAACAGGCTTTGGCTCAGGCCAGCAAGGCACAGGCCGAACTGCACCAGACCCTGACTCAGACCCGCACGGAAGCCAGCCAGCAATTGGTGCCTCTGCAACAGGAATGTGCAACGCTGCGCAAAACCCATGCTGAATTGACGGCCCAACTGGAGGCTGCGACTGCGGCGCGTGACCAGGCCACCCAGGAACTGGAGTTGTTGTGGCAAGGTGCGCACCGGGCCGTGGGTGGCGATGATAAGCAACGCTTTGATCTGATAGATGCCCGTGCCCGGCTGTCTGAAGCAGCCAAGCATCAGGCCGTGCTGGAGCAACGCTATCAGGCGGCCATGGCCGAACAGACGCGCTTGCAGATTCGCCTTGAAGCCTTGCAAAGTCAGCACGGGGCCGCTACCGAGACCCAGGCAGCGGAAGCCAGTGACCTGCAAGCCCGCCTGCGGAGTCTGGAACAGACCCACGGCGAAACAGCGGAGGCCCTGGAAGCCGCCCGGCATCAGGTCGAGTATTTCCGTGACCAGACCCAGAAAATCAGGCAGGAATTCGAGGATTACAAAACCCAGTTGCAGGTGCGCGAGCAAGCGCTGGAGGCGGAACTGAGCGAAGCGCGCCAGCAGCAGCAGCTGGCCATGAGCAGTGCATTGCAGTTTGATGGCCTGGAACTGGAACGTATGCGCCGCGAGGCGACCGAGGCCCGCCGCCAGAGCGATGATTTCCAGAAACAGCTGAATGCCCTACGCAAGGCAAAATCCGAGCTGGAAATGGAGCATCGGCTCCAGAAACAGGAGGCAGACACCGCACGCCAGCAAGTGCAGGCGCTGGAGAAAAAGCAGGCCGGACATCAGGAAGAGCTGGACAAGAAGGAGCATCAGCGCATCAAGGCCGAACAGGATAATGTCAAATTGCGTGATCAGCTGGCCGGGATGGTGGCCAAGTTGCAGAAACAATCCGGGCAGGCCGTACAGGAAGCAAGCCGCCCGGTTGCGGCAGGCGCGGGGCTGGCCCTGGGTCTGGGTACATTGTTGGGCATGGTTCTGGGTGCCGGCGGCCTATGGGGCTGGAATTATTACCAGAACCAGCGTGCGGCCGAAGTGGTGAGCCTGGATGAACCAACCCGCTCGGCGCCGGAATCCCAGACACCGGTGCCCACGATCAAGACCGAGCAAACGCCGGAGCCTGCGCCGCGCAGCGTGGCCAAGGTGCTGCGCAGCTTTCAGGATCGGCTGCGTGACGGGGGCGAAGGCCCAAAAATGCTGAGTCTGGGCGGCGGTAGCTTCACCATGGGCCGTCCGCATCCGACAGATGCCGATCAACAGCCCGCTCATGCGGTCAGACTGGCCGGATTTGCCCTGAGTCAGTATGAAACCAGTTTTGCCGACTATGACCGCTTTGCGCGCAGCACCGGGCGCGCCTTGCCCGCCGACAACGGCTGGGGACGCGGTAATCAGCCGGTCATCAACGTCAGCTGGAACGATGCGCAGGCGTATACCCAGTGGCTCAGCCAGCAAACCGGCCAGCGCTACCGGTTACCCACGGAAGCGGAGTGGGAGTATGCGGCCAGTGGCGGTGTGGATGCCATCTACTGGTGGGGCATGACGCCTGACAAACGCCTGGTGCATTGTTTTGACTGCGCCGGCGGATATAGCGGCAAACGACCGCTACCTCTGGGCCAGCTCAAGGCCAACCCGCTCCAGTTTTATGAAATTTTGGGGAACGTCAAGGAATGGGTACAGGACTGTTATGCACCCAACTATCAGCAAGCTTCGGAAACGGGCAATGCCTTCCTGGCACCCAACTGTCCGGAACGTGTCATCCGGGGTGGATCTTATAATACTCCTATCAATAATTTGCGCACGGCACGCCGGGAACGTGCAGCTGAAGATTTTCGCACGGACAGCCTGGGTTTTCGGGTCGCGCGTGATTAAGGGCGGGCGTTCCGGTGGGTCGTGGCCACCGGGACGAGCACTGGGCTAACCCCGTGGTAGTTAAGCAACAGTTGCGCAATGAATACATATTGTGGCAGAATTGCTGTAGCCGAATGTGAGCCACGATGCTGGCGTGACGGTTTAACGCGAGGCGTAGCTGTCAGCCCGGTTGCGGTCAAGTTCGGGCATGCAGTTTGGGGCTGCCAGCCGTTGCGAACAAGCAACGTCAGTGGATTGGCAACGGGAATCTTTATCAAAATCTGAGGTAATGGCGATGCAAAAACAATTTGGTCTGTTGGGTGCAGTCTCCGCATTGACTGCGGCCTGCTTTGCGCTGGCTTTTTCGGCAGCGGTCGCTGCTGACAAGGGCTATTGGGACGAGGCCGTCAAGGATCAGGTCTGGAAAACCGGGTTTGGGGAATGCTGGCAGGCGGCTGATGGCAAACCCAATGCCGCTTGCGATGGCAAGAAGGCAGAACCCAAGAAGGAAGAACCGGTCAAGGTCGCTGATGGCGATGATGACGGCGACGGTGTACCCAATTCGCGTGACAAGTGCCCTGGCACGCCCAAAGGCGTGCGCGTGGACGCGGATGGCTGTGAATTGCCTGAAATCATTACCCTCAAGGGCGTGCAGTTTGACTTCAACTCTGCCAAGCTGCGTCCGGATGGCCGTGTGACCCTGGATAAGGCTGCGGCCATGTTCCAGAAGCACTCCGACATCCAGGTCGAGATTGCGGGCCACACCGACAGCGTGGGTAGCAATGCCTATAACCAGAAGCTCTCGCTGCGCCGCGCCAACTCGGTCAAGGCCTATCTGGTCAGCCAGGGTGTTGATGCCAGCCGTCTGACGGTCAAGGGTTTTGGGGAAGAAAATCCCATTGCCAGCAACAAGACCGCTTCCGGTCGTGCCCAAAACCGTCGGGTTGAACTGGTCATCCAGAAGTAAATCCGCGTGATACGGGGGCTTGATGCCCCCTTCCAACCCCGCTCCGGCGGGGTTTTTTATGGGCGAGTCTCGCAGCCAGTCCGAGCTATCCGCTAAAATCCGGCAGCATCCCCTCCATCCGAGAGTAGTTATGGCAGAAAATGAACGCTGGCAGCAGCAATTGATCGAAAAATTGCTGCTGGAAACGCTGTACGAACAGCGCCGTGCCCGCCGCTGGCGGGTATTTTTCCGCGTGCTGGGCCTACTGGCCGTGCTTGGCCTGCTCGTGCTGATGTTCGATCAGGAAACCTTGCTGGACCCGCTGAAAGATCATACCGCGCTGGTGGAAATCAAGGGCCTGATCGCCAGCGAGTCACGGGCCAATGCCGACGATATTGGCGAGGCCCTGCGGGATGCGTTCAAAGACCCGCATACCAAAGGGGTCATCCTGCGTATCAACAGCCCTGGCGGCAGTCCGGTCCAGTCCGGTTATCTGTATGACGAAATCCGCCGTCTGCGCAAGGAGTATCCCAAAATTCCGATTTATGCCGTCATCACGGATTTATGCGCTTCCGGCGGGTATTATATCGCCGCCGCCACCGACGCCATTTACGCCGACAAAGCCAGTCTGGTGGGATCAATCGGCGCCATCATGGGCGGGTTTGGTTTCGTGGGAACCCTGGAAAAACTCGGCATGGAGCGCCGGGTCATCGCTGCCGGTGCGCACAAAGCCTTGCTCGATCCCTTTGCGCCGCTCAAGCCTGAGGAACAGGCGCATGCCGAGCAAATGCTGGCCCAAATTCATGCCCAGTTCATCCAGGCCGTCAAGGACGGGCGTGGCGCACGCTTGCAAGACAAACCCGAGTTGTACAGCGGTCTGATCTGGACGGGTGATGAGGCCCTCAAGCTGGGCCTGGTGGATGGCCTGAGCGACGCCCGCCAGGTAGCCCGCGATGTCGTTAAAGCCGAAACACTATTGAAATTCAGTGGGAAACGTGATGTTGCCGGACGGCTGGCGGATCGGCTGGGCGCCAGTTTTGCCCAGGGACTTGCGAGCTGGAGCGGACAACTGATGCTCCAGTGAGGCCAAACTGCGCGACTTGGGCAAGGCCGTGCTACACTTCCACCCAATAGAGGCGGATCAAGATCATGTTTCAGAATCTCACTGAACGCTTAAGCACCATTTTGCAGAAAGTTCGGGGCCAGGGACGGCTCACCGAAGACAATATCAGGGACACCCTGCGCGAGGTGCGGCGGGCCCTGCTGGAGGCAGATGTTGCGCTGCCCGTGGTGCGGGATTTTCTGGCCCAGGTGCAGACCCGCGCCCTGGGTCAGGAGGTCCTGAAAAGCCTGACGCCTGGTCAGGTGCTGGTCAAGATTGTCCACGGTGAGCTGCTGAATGTGCTGGGTGCTGCTGCCGAACTGCAATTGAACGCGCAGCCACCTGCGGTCATCCTGATGGCAGGGTTGCAGGGCGCCGGGAAAACCACCACGGTGGCCAAACTGGCACGCTTCCTGAAAGAACGTCAGAAGAAACGGGTGCTGACGGTCAGCTGCGACATTTATCGACCGGCCGCCATTGCCCAGCTCCAGACCCTGGCGCGTGAAGTGGACGTGGGTTTTTTCCCCAGCGACCCCAGCCAGGATCCGGTACAGATCGCCCAGCAGGCCCTGGCTGAGGCACGCTTGAAACAATATGAGGTCGTGTTGGTGGATACCGCCGGGCGCTTGCATATTGATGCCCGGATGATGGAAGAAATCAAACGGCTGCATGCTGCCATCCACCCAGTGGAGACCCTGTTTGTGGTCGACAGCATGACCGGTCAGGATGCCGCCAATTCGGCCAAAGCCTTTCACGAAGCACTGCCCCTGACCGGCGTGGTGCTGACCAAGGCGGATGGGGATGCCCGTGGCGGGGCCGCCTTGTCGGTACGGGCCATTACCGGCAAGCCGATCAAATTTCTCGGAGTTGGGGAAAAGACCACGGCCCTGGAGCCGTTCTATCCGGATCGCCTCGCCAGTCGCATCCTGGGCATGGGCGATGTACTCAGTCTGGTTGAAGAGGTCGAACGCAAGATAGACCGTGCCCAAGCCGAGCAACTGACCCAGAAAATGCTCAAGGGCAAGGGCCTGGACTTTGAGGATTTGCGCAATCAACTGCTCCAGCTGCGCCAGATGGGTAGCATGGGTGCCATTCTGGACAAGCTGCCGGGTGGGGCCAACCTGCCTCAGGCGCTCAGGGATCACGATCACGACCGGGATGTGCGGCGGCGTATCGCCATGATCAACTCCATGACCCCTCAGGAGCGGCGGTTTCCGGCCCTGATCAAGGGAAGCCGCAAGCAGCGCATTGCCTCGGGTTCAGGCGTTCAGGTTCAGGATATCAATCGGCTGCTCAAAGAGTTCGAGCAGATGCAAAAAATGATGAAGCTCATGAAAAATCCACAAAAACTCAAAGGAATGATGCGTGGTATGGGTGGGCGTGTGGCGCCCAAGCGGCCATTTTAGTCACTGACGGGAGGAGCGGCGGATGTGGGGCTGGCTAACGAGTTTCCTGATCAGGCGGAAATTGGCCAAGGTACGGGCCGCGCTGACCGCAAATTGCAAGGATAGCGTCAATCCCGTCTGTGCTTTTGGCGGGGGCAGGTCGGCGGTCGTGCTTCTCCATCTGCTGCATGAAATCAGCCCGGAAAAATTTCCCTGTCGCGTCCTACGTCTGACGACCGGGCAGACCGTCCCGGCCCTGGATGCGGTCACGGCTGCCGTGGGACAGCGTTGGCATCTGGAAATTCTGACCCTGGAACTGGGGGGCTTATTCCCGGAACAACTCGCCGTGATCCGGAACCCGGACGAATGTTGCCGCTATCTTAGAGTAGAGGGCCTGATGAGGGCGGCCCAGGCTTACCGGTTCGATACGCTGTTGACCGGATTACGGGCGGATGATCCGGATGCGCACCGCATCAGCGACGCCCGGGCCCGCCTGGGCGTTGAGGGGCTGCGCTGGCTGGACCCCCTGCGCAGTCTTACAGCAGCCGATATTGACTGGATCATCCGTCACTACAACCTGCCGGACTGTCAGCTCTATGCCGAACAGGCCCAGGTCAGTTGCAGCGTTTGCCTGGATCCCAGGAATTAATTTCTTGCTGATTTATTGATTAATACGATGAGGGTGGAGGGCCTATGCTGACAACCGATAATAAAGCGCCTGACGGGAAGGCGACCTTGTTATTTATTGATGACGAAAAACCGGTGCTGATGTCGCTGCGCGCCCTGCTTAGGGTCAAGTACAACGTACTATGCGCCCACAGTGCTCAGGAAGCGCTGCCCCTGCTGGCGCAAGGTGGCGTGGATGTCATTATTTGCGATCAGCGTATGCCGGGCACCCTGGGCACGGATTTGCTGCGCGAAGCCCAGCGCCTGGCGCCAACGGCAATCCGGATCATGCTCACGGGTTATGCTGACCGGGCCGCACTGCTGGAAGCCGTGAATGATTGCGAGGTATTCCGGCTGGTCATGAAACCCTGGAACAATGAGCAGCTGATGGAAATGCTCACCATCGCTGCCGACAGTGCGCGCGGCGGCTCCGGCAAATTTTCCGGGCCAGGCCCCCGGACCGGGCAGTTCCCGGTGGTACCGGGCATGGCTACCGAGCGACCCGCCGCCGGACGACCGGGGGTTTTACTGCTCAGCGAAGATAGTCGCCTGAGCAAGGCGGTCGTCAATAGCCTCAAGGGCTTGGAGGCTGGAACGCCCATTGTTCACGAGACCACGCTGGATGCTGCAGTCAATCGTCTCGGCGATCAGGAGGTTGCCGTATTTGTGGTGGATATCAATACCAAACGCGAGGAAAAGCTGGAACTGTTCTATGCCCTGAAGCGGCTCCACCCGCTGGTACATGGTATCGCCGTCGCACGCGATGTGGATGTCAACGCCCTGATCAAGCTGGTCAACATGGGCCGGATCTACCGTTATCTGGCTTTGCCCGTCGAAGATGCCGCCATGCTGCACAGCGTGAAGAGTGCCCTGCAAAGCTACAGCCAGTCCCGCAGCCAGCCCATTTTGTTGCTGCGCCAAAAGCCGGATGCAGCCCCGGCGATGCGCGACATGACCCTGATGCAGAAATTGCTGGCCAAGGCAACCGTCTGGCGCCGCACCTACTACAAGGCTGTCTAGCGATTGCATCCCCGGCATTGACCTGCGATCCTAGCGATCTGGTTAGTCAATGCAAAGGTCTATCATGCTGCATTTGGTGATTCTGGCAGCCGGTGCGGGCAAGCGGATGTATTCCGACCTGCCCAAGGTGCTGCATCCGCTCGGTGGCCGCCCCCTGCTGGCACATGTGCTGGCAGTGGCCCAGGAGATGAACCCCGAAGCCATTCATGTCGTTTATGGTCATGGAGGCGCGCAGGTACGCCAGGCTTTTGCCCGGACTCCGGTGTCCTGGGTCGAGCAGGCCCGGCAGTTGGGCACCGGCCATGCAGTCGCCCAGGCCCTGCCCACCATTCCGGATGCCGCGACCATCCTGGTGCTGTATGGCGATGTGCCTCTGCTCCAGGCGCAGACCCTGCGCACGCTGCTCCATATGATCAAGCATCCGCATCAACTGGCTTTGCTCACGGTCAAGCTGCGCACCCCCACCGGTTATGGCCGGATTGTGCGCGATGATTTGGGCCAGGTATTGAGCATCGTCGAGGAAAAAGACGCCACGCCTTCCGAACGGGCCATTTCGGAAGTCAATACCGGGATTCTGGCCGCCCCGGCCCATGCCCTGAAGGATTGGGTGGCACGACTTTCCAATACCAATGCCCAGGGAGAATATTACTTGACGGATGTCATCGCCCAGGCCAAGGCCGAGGGTTTCGAGATCAACACCCTGCTGGCACCGGATCCTCAGGAAGTCACTGGCATCAACGATCGATTGCAACTGGCTGAACTGGAACGCACCTACCAATGCCGCCAGGCCCGCGCCCTGTTGCGCAAGGGTGTGGGATTGGCCGACCCGGCCCGGCTGGATATTCGGGGCGATCTGGAAACCGGCTACGACGTGTTTCTGGATATTAACGTGATTTGCAGCGGTCGGGTGGTGTTGGGGGATGGCGTGCGTATCGGGGCAGGCTGCATTCTGCGTGATGTAGTGCTGGGGCCAGGCGTAGAGGTATTGCCCTACTCGGTGCTGGAAGGTGTCGAAGCCGGTGCAGGTTGTTGCATTGGCCCCTATGCCCGGCTGCGTCCGGGCACCGTGCTGGCCGCTCAGGTGCATATTGGCAATTTTGTCGAGCTGAAAAATAGCCAGGTAGATACATCCAGTAAAATTAACCATCTGAGCTACGTGGGCGATACTACGGTAGGCACTCAGGTTAACATCGGTGCGGGCACCATCACCTGTAATTACGATGGGGTACACAAGCACCGCACCGTCATTGAGGATCGGGCGTTCATCGGTTCCAACACCCAA
Organism: uncultured Gammaproteobacteria bacterium; assembly: GCA_964398665.1. Taxonomy (GTDB): domain Bacteria; phylum Pseudomonadota; class Gammaproteobacteria; order CAYNNN01; family CAYNNN01; genus CAYNNN01. The sequence goes on from CAYNNN010000001.1 coordinate 65,332, forward strand.
CTGGTCGCCCCGGTGACAGTCGGCGCCGGGGCGACCATCGGCGCGGGGTCTACCCTGACGCACGACGCCCCGCCTGAACAACTGACGCTGGCGCGTGCCCGGCAGGTAACGGTGCCCACCTGGCGGCGCCCGATCAAAGGAGATTAACCATGTGCGGTATTGTCGGGGCTGTGGCCCAGCGTGATGCGGCAGCCATTTTGCTGGAAGGGCTGAATCGGCTGGAATATCGGGGTTATGACTCTGCCGGGATGGCCCTGCTGGGTGGCGGCATCCCAGGTTTTCAGCGTCACCGGGTGACAGGCCGGGTCAGTGCGTTGGCCCAGCTCCACCACCGGCACCCGCTCAAGGGCCATGTCGGTATTGCCCATACCCGTTGGGCTACGCACGGCGTGCCTTCCGAGGCCAATGCACACCCCCATGTCTGCCAGAAATTGGTAGCTGTCGTTCATAACGGCATCATCGAAAATTACACCGAACTGCGGGCCCAGCAGCAGGGGCATCATTTCACCTCGGAAACCGATACCGAAGTCATTGCCCACCTGATTTATGATTTCCATCAGGGCGGAGCCAGCCTGCTGACCGCCGTTCAGCAGGCTGCTGCCTGCCTGCAAGGCAGCTATGCCCTAGGCGTCATCTCGGCCCGCGAACCTCAAACCCTGATTGCGGCCCGACATGGTAGCCCGCTGGTCGTCGGACTGGGCTTTCAGGAATATTTCATTGCCTCGGATGTGTTGGCCCTGCTCCCGGTCACGCAGCGCTTCATTTTTCTGGAAGAAGGTGATATCGCCGAACTGACCCCTGCCGGGGTGCGGATTTTTGCCGCAGATGGCCAGTCGGTGGAACGTGCCGTCCAGACTTCGGCGCTGGTCGCCGAACAGGCCGAGCGCGGGAGTTACCGGCATTACATGCTCAAGGAAATCTGGACCCAGCCCCAGGCCGTCACCTACACCCTGGAGGATCGGATCAGTGGTCAGCAGGTTTTGCCGCAGATTTTCGGGCCTCAGGCCGGAGATGTACTGACGCAGGTGCGGGCCATCCGCATTGTGGCTTGTGGCACCAGCTACCATGCCGGACTGGTCGCCCGTGACTGGCTGGAACATTACACCGGCCTGCCTTGCCAGACCGAGATTGCCAGCGAGTTTTGCTATCGGCGTCAGGTGGTGTTGCCCAATACCCTGTTTATCACCCTGTCACAGTCCGGGGAAACTGCCGACACCCTGACGGCCTTGCGGCTGGCTAAAAAACTGGGTTATCTGGCCACGCTGGCCATCTGCAATGTCCCGGAAAGCTCCCTGGTACGCGAGTCCCAGTTTACCCTGCTGACCCGTGCTGGCCCGGAGGTCAGCGTCGCCTCGACCAAAGCCTTCACCACCCAGCTGGTTGCCCTGTTGCTGCTCACCTTGAGCCTGGCCAAACAGCAAGGTACCCTGAGCGCGGCACAGGAACAGCATGATGTACAGTTATTGCGCCAACTGGCCGGGGACATGGAGCAGGTGCTGAAGCTGGAGCCCGCCATCGAACGCTGGGCCCAGGCGCTGGTGGATAAACCCAATGCCCTGTTCTTGGGTCGGGGCAGCCAGTACCCGATTGCGCTGGAAGGCGCCCTGAAACTCAAGGAAATTTCCTATATCCACGCCGAAGGCTACCCGGCCGGAGAACTCAAACATGGGCCACTCGCCCTGATAGATAGCGACATGCCGGTGATTGCCGTGGCACCCAACAATGAATTGTTGGAAAAACTGAAGTCCAACCTCAGTGAAGTGCGGGCACGGGGCGGCCGTCTGTATGTCGTGGCCGATGCCCGTGTCGCCCTGAATCCGGAACCGGGCTACGAGGTCATTCATCTCCCCCCGGTCGATGAATTGCTCGCGCCCTTGTTGTTTACCATTCCCTTGCAATTGCTGGCTTACCATGTGGCCGTACTCAAGGGTACCGACGTGGATCATCCCCGGAATCTGGCCAAATCGGTGACTGTGACCTGATGTTTCAGTCAGATACCTGGACCGACTGAACCCATGCGCATTGGCTTGCAGACCTGGGGGAGTGAAGGCGACATTCGGCCCTTTCTGGCGTTGGGGCATGGCTTGGTGCAGGCCGGGCATACAGTCACCCTGGGCATGGTCAACGTGGATGGCCGGGATTTCAGTCCCTTGGCAGTCTCTTTGGGCATGCGGCCTGTTGCGCTGGGGCTGCCGTATTTTGCCACCCGGCGCCCGGAACTTTACGCCCTGGCGCAGCAAATGGTGCATTTGCGCAATCCACTCCGTCAGTTGGGATTGGTGCTGAAGCATCTGTACGACCCGGTACAAATGCTGCAATATGAATTTGCGCAGGAACTTTGTGCCAGCCACGATCTGGTGGTCGGGCACTTTCTGGTGGATGGATTGGCCGTGGCCGCTACCCTGGCCCAAAAACCCTATGCGTCCGTCATGACCGTTGGCACCGTACCCAGCCGTGCGCTGCCGCCGGCAGGCTTACCCAACGCAGGGCCGTGGTTCAACAAGACCGCCTGGGCGCTGGCACGCTGGGTGATTCAGCGTCAATTCGGCCCCCGACTCAATGCGTTGCGCCGCAAGGCCGGACTTAAGCCCCTGCGGGATGTCCTGCGTGAGGGCTTTGGTTCCAGCCAGCTCAATTTAATCAGCAATAGCCGGTTACTCTATCCGCCCCAACCTGATTGGGCGCCCCAGCATCATGTTTGTGGCTACCTGGCCCCGCCTAGCCCTGTAGCAGCGCTGGAACCGACGGTAGCCGATTTTTTGGCCGCCGGCCCGGCACCCGTGTACCTGACCTTTGGCAGCATGTTGACGGTCGATCAACCATTGCCCCTGATTCAGGAGGCCGTCACGGCTTTTTTGACTGCCGTGCGACAAACCGGGCTGCGCGCCATCGTTCAGGCACCCTGGACACGCCTGAACCCGACCGCGCCGCTGGGGCCGTACCAAAGCCCCGATCTGCCTCAAGTGTTACGTCTGAGCCAAGCCCCTCATGACCGGATTTTCCCGCAGTGTGCGGCGGTGGTGCATCATGGTGGTGCGGGGAGTACGCATGCGGCCCTCAGTGCAGGGTGTCCGGCGGTGATCGTACCTCATGCCATCGATCAGCAGGATTGGGCCGCCCGGTTGGCTCATCTGGGCGTAGCTGCCCCGCCTTTACCGCGCCGGCAACTGACCGGCGCCCGGCTGGCCCGGCGGCTGGAGCAGGTCTTGGACCAACCCGCTTACACCCAACGCGCTCAGGCGCTGGGCGCCCAACTACGCGCCGAAGCAGGCATTGCCACCGCAGTGCGCCTGCTGGAAGATTTTGCGTCTGGCACGACAAGGGCTGCGCGGAATCCTGCGTAGCCCCCTGGTAGGGTCCAGCCCTACAGGGCTGGAAAGGCTCACGTCGGGATTTACCAGTTGGTTTCACGTTCGGCAGTTGCCGAGACCTTATGAATGCTCAAATCGGCGCCGTTGAACTCTGATTCAGGGTCCAGACGTAACCCCACCGTCAGCTTCAGGGTACCGTAGACCATCAGTCCTCCCAGCAGGGCAATGCCGATACCCGCCAATGTCCCGACCAGTTGGGCCATAAAACTGACCCCACCGAGGCCACCCAGCGCCTGTAGGCCAAAAATGCCCGCTGCAATGCCGCCCCAGGCCCCACACAGGCCGTGGAGCGGCCAAACACCCAGGACATCATCGACTTTCCAGCGATTTTGCGTAACCAGGAACATGAATACAAACAGCAAGCCCGCCAGAACACCGGTGATCAGGGCACCCAAGGGGTGCATGAGATCAGAACCTGCACAGACCGCCACCAGTCCGGCCAACGGCCCGTTGTGGACAAAGCCGGGGTCATTGCGCCCCAGCATCAGCGCCGCCAGGGTACCGCCCACCATCGCCATCAGCGAGTTCACCGCCACCAGCCCGGAGACGGCCTCAATAAGCTGGGCCGACATGACATTGAAGCCGAACCAACCCACAGTCAGAACCCAGGCGCCCAGGGCCAGAAAGGGAATGTTGGAAGGCGGATGGGCCGAAATCATCCCGTCGCGGGTATAACGCCCCCGCCGAGCGCCCAACAACAGCACGGCCACCAGCGCTATCCAGCCGCCAACGGCATGGACTACAACCGAACCGGCAAAATCATGAAACTTGAATCCAAAAGCGTGCTGGAGCAGGTCTTGTGCGCCATAATTGCCGTTCCAGACCATCCCCTCAAACAGGGGGTAGATCAATCCGACCAGCATGAAACTGGCCGCCAGTTGCGGGTTGAATTTGGCACGTTCAGCAATTCCACCGGAAATAATCGCCGGGATGGCAGCAGCAAAAGTGAGCAGGAAGAAAAATTTGACCAGTTCGTAGCCATTTTTGGCTGCCAGGGTTTCGGCGCCGCTATAAAAATTCAGGCCATAAGCAATCGTATAGCCGATGAAAAAATAGGCAATGGTCGAAATGCAGAAATCTGCCAGAATCTTGACCAGGGCATTAACCTGATTTTTTTTGCGTACGGTGCCCAGCTCCAGAAACGCAAATCCGGCATGCATGGCCAGCACCATGACCGCACCGATTAAAATGAACAGGACATTCGTCCCGGCTTGCAAGGCTTCCATCAAAGCTCCTCAGCGTCGTTTGTAGTAAGGGTTGACTCAAAACGGACCCTGGGAAGCAAAAATCACTCCACAACCTAATAATATAATATTTAATGATTTATTTTGAAAGTCGCTTATTATTGCGCACTTGTTTTGTGCATTTTTAATAGATATGCACCTTATTGGTGCTTATAGGGGAGGGTCAAGGCAGTTCGAGCGTGCTTTGCGGGTGCAGGCGCAAGCCCGGTACCGTACCACCCGGTAGCTCCAGAATATATTGTGCCGGTGCCGGACTGGCATACTGTGGGCAAGTCGCAGTACGACAGGGCGGTACAGCGATATAAGCCTTGAGCAGGCGCCGCTGGGCGTCAAAAAACAGGATATCCAGCGGAATCAGGGTATTTTTCATCCAGAACGCCACTGGACGCGCCGAAGGATGGATGAACAGCATACCGTGGTCCGGGGCCAACGTGGTGCGGTACATCAGACCCTGGGCCTGGGCGGCCGGGCTGCGTGCCACTTCAACCCGAAAATCACGTCCGGCCAGCCGGGCGTTCATCCACTCAGGTTCAGCCGCTGCACCACTGTGCCACAACAGCAGTGCCCCCACCCAGAGCCGGTAGTTGGTCATTGCGCAAACCCCACAGTGATGCCAAGCTGAGCCAGGCAGCCTAGCGTGCCGGCCGGGCAGATGCAAGCAACCGGCACCGGGTTTCCGTGACGACTGACAGGTGCATGGCAGTGCCATTTTGGTTACCATCGCGGCCTCTCATGGCGCCGGTATTCATTTCATGCCCCAGATCAGCTTGCAACCCAGTGGCCATACTTTTACGGCCACCCCGGCGGAAACTGTCCTGGAGGCAGCGCTCCAGGCCGGTATCGGCCTGAGTTATAGTTGCCGGAGCGGCCAATGTGGCAGTTGTCGTGCCCGCCTGGACAGTGGCACGGCACATTACCCGCTGGCACCGCCCGCAGCGCTGACGGTTGCCGAACAGCAAGCCGGCTGGGTGCTGCTCTGTCAACTACGGGCCGACAGCGATTTGAGCCTGACTGTCCGTGAGGTGCCGGTGCTAGCCGGCATCCAGCCGACCTTTTACCCGGCGCGGGTCCAGCGTCTGACCCGGCTGGCCCCCGATGTCATGCGGCTGGAGTTACAGCTCCCGCACAACCGTCCCTTTGCCTTCCAGGCCGGACAGTATCTGGAAGTAGTATTGCCTGGCGGCCAGCGCCGTTCTTTTTCTCTGGCCAATCCCCCTGATTTGGCGAGTAATCGGCTGGAACTGCACATCCGCCGGGTACCCGGCGGGTATTTTACCGGTCAAGTCTTTGAGGCATTGCAAGAACGCGCCATCTTGCGCATCTACGGGCCGCTGGGTACCTTCTTCCTGCGTCCTGGCACCAGGCCCGCGCTGCTGGTCGGGGGCGGTACTGGTTTTGCGCCCCTGAAAAGCATGCTGGAAACGGCCTTTGCTGCCGGGGTACAGCGTCCGCTGCATTTGTATTGGGGCGTGCGTGCCCAGCGCGATTGCTATCTGGATTTGCCTCAGCACTGGAGTGCCCGTTATCCGCAGTTTCGCTATACCCCGGTGTTGTCCGAGCCTGCGCCGGGAGAACCCTGGGCCGGGCGTACAGGCTGGGTACACGAGGCCGTGGTGGCGGATTACCCGGACTTGCGTCAGCACGAGGTATATCTCAGTGGCCCGCCCCCGATGGTCAAGGCGGGTCAGCGCGCCTTTGCCGCCTGCGGCTTGCCGCCGGAAGCCCTGTACTTCGATTCGTTCGAGTTTGCCCCACCCCGCTAAGCGGCGGCCTGCAACGCGCTCATGACGCGCTGGAAGCGGGCGCGTACTTCGGCCCCCACCGGTGCCAGCGCCGGATTCTGCACCACAGCCAGCAACTGCTCGGGGTCGATGAAACTCACCAGCACCGCGCCCTCGGCATCCTGACGTACTGTGACGTTGCAAGGTAGCAGCAGACCCAAATCCGGCTCCTGGGTCAGCGCCTGGTGGGCCAACTGCGGATTGCAGGCCCCCAGAATCCGGTAGGGCGCTGCTTCCACCCCCAGTTTTTTGCGCAAGGTGGCACTCACATCTATGTCGCACAGCACCCCGAACCCTTCACCTTGCAAAGCCTGGGTCACGCGCTGCACCGCTGTTTCAAAATCACCGACGAATTGCACTGAAAAGCCGTACATGATTCAAACCTCACCAAAAGACTATAATCCGGCCTTTAGCATAGCAGAGGCGTGACGATGGCAGTGGTATTCCAGTCGGCAATCCCGGGTTTGGCCGCCCCGCGCCGGGGCAAGGTGCGTGATGTATATGCGTTGGACGACCAACACCTGCTGATCGTCGCCACTGACCGGCTCTCGGCTTTTGATGTGGTGTTGCCGACACCGATTCCCGGCAAGGGGGAAATCCTGACTCAGGTTTCGCGTTGCTGGTTTGCGCGTCTGGCGGTTACCCATCATCTGACCGACCTGCCCCTGAGCTGTTATATTGCCGACCCGGCTCTGTGCGCCGAACTGGCGCCGCGCAGCATGATCGTGCGCAAGTTGCGTCCCCTGCCCATTGAGGCCATTGTGCGCGGCTATCTGATCGGCTCGGGCTGGAAGGATTACCAGCGCACCGGAGCCGTGTGCGGCTTGACCCTGCCACCGGGGCTGCCGCTGGCGGCCCGCTTCCCGACCCCGATTTATACCCCCTCCACCAAGGCCGAAACCGGCAAGGATGAAAACATCAGCTTCGCGGAAACCGTTGCCTTGGTTGGGCCAGAGGTCGCCGCGCAAGTCCGCGACCTGAGCCTGGCCATTTATCAGCAGGCGGCCGAATTTGCGCTGGCCCGAGGCATCATCATCGCCGATACCAAGTTCGAGTTTGGCCTGGATGATGACGGAACAGTGGTCTTGATTGACGAAGTACTGACCCCGGATTCTTCCCGCTTCTGGCCCGCTGACGGCTACCAGCCAGGCCAGAATCCACCCAGTTTCGACAAGCAGTTTGTCCGGGATTATCTGGAAACGCTCACTTGGGACAAGCAGCCGCCGGCCCCGGAATTGCCACCCGAGATCGTGGCCAGAACCGTAGCCAAATACCGTGAGGCCCAGACCCGGCTCTGTGAGGGCTGACCCCTGGCACAGGTGCACAAGCCGCTTGCTTAGCTGCAGGCTTGTACGTATGATGGCCGCTTCTTAGGCGCGTAGCTCAGTGGTAGAGCATCACCTTGACATGGTGGTGGTCGGTGGTTCGATCCCACTCGCGCCTACCAGCCTGATTCATCGGGGCGTAGCGCAGCCTGGTAGCGCACCACCTTGGGGTGGTGGTGGTCGGAGGTTCAAATCCTCTCGCCCCGACCAAAATCCGGCCTGCCGCTGCAAGTCGGCACACAGGCGCGTGCCGCGTCTAAAATTGCCCGCGAATGAAGGCCATGAAGCGTTCCAGTATGGTCTTGCCCTTGACCCCGTCACACAATGCCCGGCCCTGGGCGGAATCCAGACAGACCACATCCAGGAAGAACTGAGTCCGACTCGTGTTCGCATCCGGTAGCAGCCGGGTCACAATCACTGCGATTTCATGATCTGCCAGCGGTTCAGCCGAAACCACCACGGTATCGTTGGCCAGTAACCCTGGCGTATTGGCCTGTGCCCGCACATAAGCCGTTACCCGTTGCCACTCCTCATCACAGCGTCCGGCAATCGGGCAAGGATAGATCTCCCAGACGTGGTAGCTGGATTGAAACCGGACATTGGGCCGTTTGAGGGCTCGTTGCAACAGCAGTTCCCGCAATCGGGGCAGGTCAGCTGCATACTTGGCGCGTAGCGCCGCCTGATTTTCCTGTGCCCGGCTGATCACGCTACGATTAGTGGTAATTTCCTTCTGCAGGGCCTCAATTTCCTTGCGTAATGCCAGCGGTACCGTACTGCCCGCCCGTTCCAGCTCCGCTGCCTGGCGCTGTTTACCCAGAATCTGGGCCTGGAGGCGGGCGATGTTTTCCTCCGCCGTTTTAATATTGATCACCAGGGCTTCCACCTTGGCATCACGGGCCGTGAGCAGATCTTCTTCCTTGCTGAAACTTTTCAGCAGTAAATCATCACGGGCCTTTTGCTCATCCAGAAACCGCTGACGCAGTAGCACCAGCTCCCGAAATTGCTGGTCACGGGCGATTTCTTCCGGGGTTTTTGCCCGCTCCACCCGCCGGGTGATGATGCCTTCGTCGCTCAACTCCCGACGTTCAAATTTTGCTGCGTCTGCCGGAACGCGATCCGTGTAGATGGTTTCGCCTTTTTCATTGACATATTTATGCAATACACTGCCTGCCCAGGCCACCTGCATGAGCAATCCCACAAGGACAAGGCTATAAACACGCTGCATTCCGAAACCTCTACCCAACTGCCTGATAGCCATTTTTACGACTGGCCCTTTCACTGCTAACATGGCCCCGGTTCCGTACCCCGATGCCCGTGGCTTTTCTATCATACTCATGTTTGACACCCAACAGCAGATCCTGCTTGTGCTGTTATCTTTTCTAGCCAATCTGTTTTCCGCTTTTGCCGGCGGGGGTGCGGGCTTGCTGCAACTGCCCGTGCTGCTCTTTCTGGGCCTGCCCTTTGGGGTCGCGCTGGCTACCCACAAACTGGCTACCGTAGCGTTAGGTGCAGGCGCTACCTTGCGTCACCTGCGCGCAGGCAGTCTGGAACCCCGCTTCACGGTATTCATTCTAGCCACTGGCCTGCCCGGTGTAGTCCTGGGTGCCAGCCTGATCCTGCACCTGCCTGACCGCATCGCCACGTTTTCCCTGGGCCTGCTGACCCTGGGTCTGGGACTTTATTCCTGGTTTCGCCCAAGCCTGGGTCAACAGTATAGTCCGCAAAATCGTCATTGGGCGGGCCTGTTGCGCGGGGGCCTGGTATTGTTCGGCATCGGCGTCCTGAACGGCTCGCTGACTTCGGGCAGCGGCCTGTTCGTCACCCTGTGGCTGGTCCGCTGGTTTGGCCTGGATTATCGGCGGGCGGTCGCCTATACCATGATTCTCGTGGGTCTGTTCTGGAACGGCACGGGCGCGTTGACCCTGAGTCTGTTGGGCACCGTGGCCTGGGATTGGCTCCCGGCCCTGCTGGTCGGTTCTCTGCTGGGCGGCTATGTCGGGTCGCATCTGGCCCTGATCCACGGCAATTACTGGATCAAGAAGGCATTTGAAATAGTCACTCTCTTGGTTGGTCTGAAGTTGATTGTCAGCGTATGAAAATAATTTTGCTGTTATGTCTCTTGGGATGGCAGTTAGCCGAGGCCGCACCCACCCAGTATCAGGAAACACGCATCATCTGGGATAGCTACGGCATTCCCACCCTAGCAGGCCAAAATTGGACTCAACTGGTTGAGGCTCAAGGCTATGTGACTGCCCATGAACGGCTGTGGCAGATGGACATTGCCCGGCGGGCTGCTGCCGGCACGCTGGCGGCCTGGTTTGGAAGCCGGGCGCTCAAACATGACCAGAAGCGCCGCAGCGAAGACTGGCTTGCCGTGGCCCAACAAGCTTATGCCGACCTGACTCCGCAAGAACGCCAGACCGCCGAAGCCTATGCCGCTGGTGTAAATCAATTTATTACCGCCGGGCATTGGGGTCAGGAATACCGGTTGCTGAATCTGACCCCTGATCCCTGGCGCCCGGAAGATAGCCTGCTCATCTTGCTTCAGCTGGCCGAGATCCTGACGGGCACCTACGAGGAAGAAGCGGCCAATACACGTTGGCAGGCCGCCCTCAGCCCCGATTGGTTTGCCCTGCTGTTTCCCGCCAGTCATCCCTGGAATCAGCCGCTATTTGACGCGCCGGCCCCCGCCCCCCGACTACCGCCTCCAGCAGAATGGTTACCCGCCGGTCCCCCGGCGCTGCGCCCGGTCACCCTGCGCGAGGTCTTTCAGCTCGGCAGCAACAACTGGGCCTGGCGGCGGGGTGACCAGATTTATCTGGCCAATGACCCGCATTTGCTGCGTACGGTGCCCAATCTCTGGTACGCCCTGCGCCTGCGCCTTGACGCTAGGCGCTGGGCCGCCGGGGTAAGCGTACCCGGTGTCCCCGGCATCGTCCTGGGCCGCAACGCCCACCTGGCCTGGGCTTTTACCAATACCGGCGAAGATGTGGATGATTTATTGCAGGAAACCCTCAGTCCCGATCAGGAACGTTACCTGGCTGGACACGACGAACGGGGTTTGCCTCGCTGGCAAGCCATCGAAAAGCGGCCTTATACCATTGAAGTGGCCGACAGCGAGCCGGTTACCGGCGAAGCATGGTTTACCCAACGCGGCCCACTAGCCCAGCGGCCCCACCTGACGGGTTATTACAGCCGCCAGTGGCTGGGCTTTCATCGCGGGTTGCTGCGCATTCCGGCCATCGGCCTCAATCAGGCGACTGACTGGGTCAGCGCCAATGCGGCGCTGGATCAGGTGCGCCTGCCGGCCCAGAACGTCTTGATTGCTCAAACCAGCGGTGACTTGGGCTATCGGGTTTCAGGCACTGGTATCCAGCGTCAGGTCAGCGGGCTGACCGCGCAGCCAGCCCTGTTGGGGGCTTGGCGGGGGCTGGAACCGATTGCCCAGCGGCGGCGCCTGCAACGCAAACAAGACGGCCAGGCCGCCTGGCTGGCAACGGCTAATGAGCAGCTTTGGCAAGCCCCCTTCGGACATTATTGGTCCAGCGACGACCGGGCGCTGCATTTACGCACCCAACTGAGCGGCCTGCAAACGGCCAGCCTGGACAAAATGCAGCAGTTGCAACTGGATAGCACTAGCCCGTATTACTTGGCCCTGACCCGCTGGCTGCTGGCCCACGCCCCAACCAATCCCACGCCGGCACAGGCCGAACTGTTGCACCGCTGGCGCACCTGGGATGGGCGCACTGAAAGTGACCCCACGGCCCTGGAAGCGGCCCGCCAGTTACACCGGATCCTGCTACGTCTGCTGATTGGCAAGGTACGTACCCAACTACCGGATGAATTTGCGCAAATACCGTATTTTTCCCGCCAGCAGAGCGCCCTGACCCTGACCGTGATCCAGAACCCCGACGGCCTGGCGGCCTTCGGCCTGGAGCGGGCGGCTACCGTCAACTGGCTACTGGAGCAGGTAATTTTGAAGAAACGCGATGATTTTCCGTATTATAACCGTTGGCAGGCCCAGCATCCGCTGGCTGATTTGCCCTTTTTGGGCCGCGCCTTCAAGATTGCTGAAATGCCGCAAGTGGGTCACGGCTATGCCCTGCGGGTCGAAGGGCCACAGTTTGGCGCCACGGTCCGGTTGCTGTATGACCTGCGCCACCCGGAACATGACCGTTTGAGTTTGCCCGTGGGTCAGTCCGGGCACGTGGATGACCCGCATTATCAGGATCTGCACGCCCGCTGGTTTGCCGGCCAGTATCTGCCGCTGCTGGACCCGGCCTTACACTGGGAAGCCGTCGTGGCAGAATGAGCGCAAGCCCCGTACACCAGCCCCACGATGGCGGTTGTACTCGTCGATCAGGCAAGCGTCGGGCCGGTCATGATTTCCCCCTGTCAAACGCGCCCAGTCCATCATCAACCCCGCGGTCAGCCAGTTGGGCAAGCCTTCAGCACTGGCGCTACAATGAGGCATTACCACTGCCCAGGCTGATTCCGTGCGCATCCTGATTGTTGAAGATACGCCTGACATGAGCGAGAACCTGCTGGATTATTTCAGTGCGCGGGGGCACATTGCCGACGCGGCTTTGGATGGTCTGACCGCCTGGCATCTGGCGACCACCCAAAGCTACGATGCCATCCTGCTGGATCGCCTGTTACCGGGTCTGGATGGTCTGAGCCTGTGTCGCAGGTTGCGCCAGGAAGCGGGTTGCGCCTTGCCCATCCTGATGTTGACGGCCCGTGATACCCTGGATGACAAGATCGCCGGGCTGGAAAGTGGCGCAGATGATTATCTGATCAAGCCCTTTGCGCTGCGCGAGGTGGAAGCCCGCCTGCATGCCCTGGTCCGTCGGGCCGAGGGACGGGTGGGCCAGACTCGGTTGCAGCTTGCTGACCTGGTGATGGATTTGGCGACACGCCAGGTACAGCGTGCGGGTCAGGTGCTGAATCTGGCACCCATTCCCCTGCGCCTGCTGGAAGCACTGTTGCGCGCAAGCCCGCGTGTGGTGCCCCGCAGTGAACTGGAGCAGCTGATTTGGGGAGACACGCCGCCCGATAGTGATGCCTTGCGGGCGCACATGCACCTGGTGCGCGCCGCCGTGGACCGGCCTGGTCAGGTGCCACTGCTGCAAACCATGCGAGGAATCGGCTATCAACTCCTGGCATCGTCCTAAACTGTGGGTGCAGGTCATGCTGGCCCTGGCCCTGCTGGGCGGGGGCGTCAGTCTGATCCTGACCCTGACCCTGTTCTGGGCCACCCAGCAGTTCACGCATCAACTGCTGGAAGAATCCTTGCAGGCCGAGCTGGAAGATTACATCGCCCGGCGGCTGCGCAATCCGCAATCCCTGCCGCCGGATGCCCGCCTGATCAAGGGCTATGTCTCGGCCAACCCGGCTCAGGACCGCCAGTTGCCCGCTGCGCTGGCGGTGCTGCTGCCAGGTAATCATACGCTGACGCTGGAGGGCATTCCCCGGCAGGTCATCGTCGCCGATCAGGCCGGCTTACGGTTCTATATGGCGTTTGATGCCACGCACGTGCTGCTGCGTGCCCGGCAGTTAGGCGTGTGGCTGGCAGGCCTGGGCCTGGGTATGGTCGTACTCTCGGTGCTGGTTGGCGGTTGGTTGGCCCGCCGGGTCAGCCTGCCGGTTGAAGCCTTGGCCCACCGGGTCCAGGCTGCCGAGGCCCAGACCGATGTCCCTGTGGATTATGGCAGCGCTGAAGTCGCCGCCCTGGCGGCGGCCTTTGAGCGCCAGTTTGCCCGCTTGGGTAGTTTTATTGAGCGTGAACGGGCCTTTACCGCAGATGTCAGCCATGAATTGCGTACCCCGCTGGCCGTGATTCAAAGCACGGTCGAGGTGCTGGAAACCCTACAGGACTGGCCAGCCGCCCAGGCTGGGCGCCTCGCCCGGATCAGCAGTGCGGTGCGTCAGGCAACTGAACTGACCGCCGCATTGCTGGCCTTGGCGCGCGAGGAAAACGGCGCTACCCAGGAACAGCGCTGCGCTGTTGCGCCTGTGGTCCAGGATGCGCTGGAAAAATTGCGGCCCCTGATTCGGCACAAACCGGTAACCGTACGTTGGGAAGTATTGGCCAATCCGGTCGTTGCGGCTCACCCCATGCTGCTGTTCATCGTGGTCAGCAATCTGATCCGCAATGCGTTTGCCTTTACCGAACTGGGCGAGGTTCATATCCGGGTTGAAGCGCACCGGGTCAGGGTCTGCGACAGCGGAAGCGGGATTGCCAGTGCGGATGAGGCACGTATCTTTGAGCGTTACTACAAGGGCAGCGCCAGCCAGGGCACCGGAATCGGCCTGTCCCTGGTCAAGCGCATTTGTGACCGTTACCGTTGGGAAATTCGCCTTACCAGCGTGGAACATCAGGGCACCCAGGCCGAGTTGATCCTGCTGGCGGATCAGTGAATAGCCGGGTCAGCAACAGGTGGCCGGCACGGCGGGCTGTATTGCTGCTTGCGCTGCGCCGGGTTGCGCAGCGCATTCGCGGAAGATCCGCACCTGACAGGTCCGGCAACGTTCACCGGCGAGCCGAGGCACCAGTTGCGCCAGGGCCTGGGATTTGGTCTGGAACAGATTGGCAGGGCCGATTAGGTCCAGGTAGTGCCCTCGACTCAGATAGTCCAGCACTCTGGATTTGACGCCCAGCAAATAGAGGCCACCGCCTAGCTTGCGTCGCCGCTGGGCTTCCTGTGCCAGCAGTTCCGCGCCGGCCAGGTCAATAAAGTTCACGCCCTGCATCAGCAGCAGGACATGACGTTGTTCCGGCTGCACGGCATCGACTTGCATCAGTTCGCCCTGAATGTGGTTCACGGCGCCAAAAAATACCGAGCCGTGCAGACGCAGGATCTTGAGTTGCGGGCATTCTGGCCATTGACCCTGGGTAGTCACCGATTTGCGGGCCGGATGTTCCGGGTCGGGGACCACGGCCTCCACCTCAGGCTGTGAAGTGCGGTTCAGATAGAGCAGCAGCGAGAGCAGCACCCCGATATAAATGGCAAATTCCAGCTCCACAAACAGGGTGGCCAGAAAGGTCACGCTCAGGACTGCGGTTTCACTGGTACTGGTATGCAGGATGGTGTGAATATGATGCCAGTCAATCAGACCCCAGGCGACCAGAAACAAAATCCCGGCCATTGCCGGTACCGGCAGATAAGCCGCCAACGGCGCGACAAACAACACGATGGCAGCCAGACTGAAGGCTGCAAACACAGAAGCCAGCGGAGTGACCGCCCCAGCGCTGTAATTCAGGCCGCTGCGGTTGAATGAACCGCTGGCGGGGTAGCCGGAAAAAAACGCCCCGGCGATATTGGAGAGGCCCTGCCCGATAAATTCCTGATTACCTTCAATGCGCTGTCCAGATTTCACCGCAATGGCACGGGCAATGGAAACGGCCTCGGTCAAAGCCAGCATCGTGATGGCCAGGGCACTGGGCAACAGGGTGCGCAGGGTCTCCCAGGATAAGTCCGGCCAGGACAGCGGTGGCAACCGGCCCGGCAGCGCACCGACGGTGGGAATGGCCGCCCCGGCCCCCTCATTCAGGGCATAAGCCAGCACACTGCCCATCAGCATGGCCACGATCATGTAGGGCACTTGGGGCCAGTAACGTCGAGCCAGCAGGCCGGTAAGCAGTGTCGTCACGCCAACGCCC
Source organism: uncultured Gammaproteobacteria bacterium (assembly GCA_964398665.1). Classification (GTDB taxonomy): domain Bacteria; phylum Pseudomonadota; class Gammaproteobacteria; order CAYNNN01; family CAYNNN01; genus CAYNNN01. Next base: position 80,716 of record CAYNNN010000001.1, read on the forward strand.
AGCACCCAGGGATTCGTATGGTGCAGGTGCAGGGCAACATGATGGATGATTTCATGGAACGGAATCCCCCGCTCCATCGGAATGCCGAAGAAATTTTTCAACTGGCTGGCCGCGATCAGCACCGCCGCCCCGGCGGTAAAGCCGATCACGACGGAATGCGAGATGAAATTGACCAGCGCACCCAGCCGGGCCAGGCCCATGATGAGTTGAAACAGACCCGTGAGCAAGGCCAGGGTCAGGGCCATCTGGACATATTGCGGTGAACCCGGTGTGGCCAGCGGGCTGAGGGCTGCAAAAACCACAATGGAAATGGCGGTCGTCGGACCGGAAACCAGGTGCCAGCTTGAACCAAACAGGGCGGCTACCGCAGTGGGCACCATCGCTGCATACAGGCCATATTCGGGTGGCAAGCCTGCGATCGTCGCAAAGGCTACGCCTTGGGGCAGGACGATGATGGCGCCGCTAATGCCTGCCAGGGCATCCGCCCGCAGATGGGGCAGGGTCAGGGCAGGCCAGGCACGCACGCCGGGCAGCAGCCACAAGCGCAATTTATTAATGATATTCATGGCTAGAATGCCGGAACCAGCGTGTTCAGCCAACGTTTGCCCCAGGATAGGCGGCTGGCCTGGGTATTCACCGTCAGGCAATCAAACGGCAGGGGGGCTGATGTGCCCGGCCAGGTTGGGGCATTGAGCTGGAAGGGTGCATGACTGCCGATAATCACCAGTTGCGCCTCCCAGCGCTGGGCCAGCTCGATCAGGGTACCCCGCGCCGACCCGGCGGCCACAAGAATTTCGACCTGTGCAGCCTGCTCCTGGAGGCAAAGATGGTGTAACTTGCGTTGCACCTGCGCAAGGGTCTGGGTGCGGATTTCTTGCGGGGTCAAAAATGGATAGGCATCGGCCTCAAAGCCGGGCTGATAGTCCACCACACTGGCGGCGGCGATTTCTGCTCCGGCACTACGTGCCAATACCAAAGCCCGGCGCAAGACCAGCCGGGCAGCATCGGTCAAATCCAGGGCGCATAAAATGCGCCGATAAGCGAGTGACATGGGCCTTTCCCCTGCAAAACAGGCCCCCAGCTTACCGACTGTCATGTCAAGAGAACGTCAAAACGGGCGCGGGCGCAGCAGTGCCGCCGTCTCCGGCTGGCCTGCCGTGTGATGGCCGCCGGGGCAAACGGACAAGACTGCTACCCAAACCCGGACTTGCGCCTGATCCGGCAGGCCTATAAAATCCGCCGCTTGGTTTCCCCTTGCCGGCACCTGTGTTGGGTCGGCTTTAACCGTGAGGGTTGAAAATGCGACATTACGAAGTGGTTTTTTTGGTACACCCTGACCAGAGTGAACAGGTGCCCGCCATGCTGGAACGTTACCGGGCCAATATCGAGGCCACCGGTGGCAAGCTCCATCGCCTGGAAGACTGGGGCCGGCGCCCATTGGCCTATCCCATCAGCAAGCTGCACAAGGCGCACTATGTGCTGATGAATGTGGAATGTACCCCTGCCGTGATTCTGGAACTGGAAGATTCCTTCCGCTACAACGATGCAGTGCTGCGCAACCTGATCATTCAGTGCAGCCGCGCCCATACGGAACCTTCCTTGCTGATCAAGCCGCCGGAAACCCGGACCCGTGACGAAGCCCGCAGCGACGAAACCCCGGCCTAACTGGAGCCAGCATCATGTATCAGCGCAAGAAAAATACCAAAGACAACAAGAATCGGCGTAATCAGGGCAACAATTATTTCCGGCGCCGCAAATACTGCCGCTTTACTGCCGAGAAGATTGAGGAAATCGACTACAAGGATTTGGCCATGCTGCGCCAATATCTCACGGAAACCGGCAAGATTGTCGCCAGCCGGGTCACGGGCACCAGCGCCCGTTATCAGCGTCAGCTGGCCACCGCCATCAAGCGGGCACGGTTCCTGGCCCTGATTCCCTATACCGACGGCCACCTGTAACCCAACCGACCGGAAAGTGGCCCCGTGAACGCTGGGCTGGCCTATGTACTGGGGCATACGGGCTGGGGGGCGCTGCTCAGTGCCACCCTGGCCCTGCTGGCCCTGGTACTGCCCCCGATGTTTCTGGTTGCAGGCGCGCTGGGCGCGCTGTTTACCTTGCGTCGGGGACCGATGGCCGGCCTGGTGGTCAGCCTGGGCGGCGCAGCCATCTTTGCGATCTGGGTCGCGCTGCTGGGCGGTGATCTGGCGCTGGTGGGGGGCCTGCTGTTGTTTTATCTGCCCCTATGGGCCCTGGCTTGGGTGTTGCGGGTGAGCCTGGCCCTGCATCTGACCCTGGAAGCCCTGTTGTGGTTGGGCCTGGGCACCATCGGCCTGGCCTATCTGGTGCTGGGCGATCCGGCCTTGCTCTGGGTGCGGGTTCTGGACGAATTTGCCCGGCTGGATTCTGCTTCGGCCCAGTTGCTGGCCCAGATGCCCGGTACGGCACGCCAGGAACTGGCGCGTAATCTGACCGGTGCTTTGGTGACTTTCTGGTCGGGCGGACTGTTGTTGAGCCTGCTGTCGGCGCGGGCCTGGCAGGCGCAATTATACAATCCGGGCGGGTTTGGCGCCGAGTTTCGGGCCTTGCGCCTGTCATGGCGGCTGCGGAGCCTGGTGCTGCTGGTGCTGCTGGGGGTGATGTTGCCTTCGGCCTGGCAGCCTGTCAGTGCCAACGGCTTGCTGCTGCTGACCCTGGGCTTTGGGGTGCAAGGTCTGGCCGTGATCCATGCCCTGTTGCCCCGCCACCCACAGCGCCTGCTGATGCTGGCGGCAATTTACGGCCTGGTTTTGTTGTTGCCTCAGGGCTTATGGTTTCTGGCCAGTATCGGCTACTTCGATAGCTGGCTGGATTGGCGGGCGCGGCTGCGCGATTCCGCATAGATTTTTTTGGAGTGATGTATGCAAGTAATCCTGTTACAAAAAGTGCCTCATCTGGGGGATCTCGGCAGCCTGGTCAAGGTCAAGCCTGGATTTGCGCGGAATTTCCTGATTCCACGGGGCAAGGCGGTACTGGCCACGGCTGCCAACAAGGCGGAATTCGAGCAGCGCCGGGCAGAGCTGGAAGCCCAGGCTGCGACGGCTCATGCCCAGGCTGCGCAACGCCGGCAGGCCCTGGACGGGCTGCGGGTGGTGATCCGCTGCAAGGCGGGTGATGAAGGCAAGCTCTATGGTTCTATCGGCACAGCCGATGTCGCCGCTGCGGTCACGCAAGCCAGCATCCCGGTAGACAAGCGCGAGGTGCGCCTGCCTGAAGAAGCCACGCTGCGGCGCCTGGGGGAATATACGGTAGTCTTGCACTTGCATAGCGAGTTCAATGCTCAGGTAACGGTGGTACTGGAAGCCGAATAGCCCTGGCCCAGGCGATGCCCTGGCTACCCGATCCGGCGGCGGAGCTTAAAACGCCGCCTCACTCCTTACAGGCTGAGCAGGCCGTACTGGGTGCGTTGTTGCAGGACAATAGCGCCTGGGAGCGTATTGCCGATCGCCTGAGCGAGGTGGACTTTTATCGGCTGGAGCACCGCCTGCTGTTTGCTGCGATTCGGGAGCTGGCCGAAGCGGGCCAGCCTTTCGATGTCGTAACGCTGGCTGACTGGCTGAATCAGCGTCAGCGCCTTGATGGCGCGGGTGGTTTGAGCTACCTGACCAGCCTGGCCCAGAATACGCCGAGTGCCAGCAACATTGTCACCTATGCCGACATCGTACGGGAACGCGCCCTGTTGCGGGAGCTGATCCGTACCGCCAGTGATGTCGCCCAGATGGCCCACTTCCCCAAAGGCCAGTCCAGCCGGGAAATTCTGGACAAGGCCGAAGCTCAGGTTTTTGCCATTGCCGAGCGCCACGCACGGGGCAGCGGGGGCTTTGCTCCGATCAAGTCCATCCTGGCACGGGCGATGCAGCGCATTGAGCAGCTCAATGAACAGGATAATCCCATCACCGGGGTTGCCACCGGTTTTGACGATTTTGACCAGATGACCAGCGGCCTGCAACCCTCTGATCTGGTCATTGTGGCCGGGCGTCCGGCCATGGGCAAGACCAGCTTTGCCATGAACATCGTCGAACATGTCATCCTGCACGACAAGCGCCCGGTGGCGGTATTCAGCATGGAAATGTCCGGGGAACAACTGGCAACCCGCATGCTGTCTTCGCTGGGCCGCATTGATCAGAGCAAGGTACGCACCGGCAGGATTGCCGAGGACGAATGGCCCAGAATTGCCTCGGCCATCAATTTGCTGTCCAGTGCCCCGCTGTTTATTGACGATACCGGTTCCCTGACCCCGACTGAAGTCCGTGCCCGCGCCCGGCGCTTGAAACGCGAACAGCGCGACCTGGGTCTGGTGATGGTGGATTATCTCCAGTTGATGCAGGTGGCAGGAGGGGGTGAAAGCCGGGCCAATGAAATCTCGGAAATTTCCCGGTCCCTGAAGGCCCTGGCGCGCGAGCTGCACGTGCCGGTGTTGGCGCTGTCCCAGTTGAATCGGAATCTGGAACAACGTCCCAACAAGCGTCCGGTCATGTCGGATTTACGGGAATGCGTTACGGGCGATACCCTCGTGCTGCTGGCTGATGGTCGCCGATTGCCGGTGCGCACGTTGGTTGGGCAAACCCCGCAGGTCTGGTCGGTAACGTCCACCGGTGTTCTTGAGGCAGCGGCTACCGACCGGATTTGGTCGGTGGGGCGTAAGCCCCTGCTCCGTATCAGTCTTGCCAGTGGGCGCAGCATCCGCTGCTCTCTGGAGCATCGTCTACGGGGCTTGTGGGCCTGGAAACAAGCGGGTGAACTGCAAGCAGGCGACTGGTTAGCCATTGCCCGCCGGGTACCTGAGCCGCAGCAGCCACAATCCTGGTCTGAACCGGCCCTGATCCTGCTGGCGCATCTGGTGGGGAATGGGCGTTATGTCAAGCATCAGCCACTGCGTTACACCACGGCTAGTGAAGAAAATAGCCAAGCTGTCACGGCAGCAGCGCAGACTTTTGGCGCCATGGTAGCCCGTCATGCGGGAAAAGGCCCCTGGCACCAGCTGGTTATCAGTGATGGCGGCAACCACTGGCCTCCAGAGGGAATAAGCCAGTGGCTCAAGGCGTTGGGCATTTTTGGGCAACGTTCTACTGAAAAGCGCCTGCCTACGGGCATATTTCAGCTTGCAAATTCGCAACTGGCTTTATTTCTAAGGCATTTATGGGCAACCGATGGCAGCATTCACCTGGGTGCCAACAGGCCGCGCATTTTCTTTGCAAGCGCGAGCGTAGCGTTGGTGCACGATGTAGCAGCCCTGCTCCTGCGTTTTGGCATCATTGCCAGTGTTCGTCATGTCATTCAGGCTAATCACCAGAAAGGCCGGTTTAGCGCCGATGTTTCCGGTGCCGCCCAACAGCAAATTTTTCTGCGTGAGATCGGCGCGTTTGGGCCACACCAGGCAGCAGCTGCACAACTGCATGCTTACCTGGAAACGGTCACGCCCAATCCTGATGTGGACACCTTGCCTGAGGAGATTTTTACTTATATCCGCACGCAAATGCACGACCGTGGCATCAGCCAGCAGCGTATGACCAGGCTGCGGGGTCCTGCGTATGGCAGCACCGCCCGCTTCAACTTTGCACCGACTCGGACCACTGTGTGCAGTTATGCCGAACTGCTTGATGACCCCCAGTTACATCTCCTGGCCCAGGGCGATTTGTTTTGGGATCGGGTTGTACGGGTAGAGCCGGATGGAGAAGAAGAACTCTTTGATCTGACAGTGCCTGGCAATGCGTGTTGGCTGGCTGATGGGATTGTCAGCCATAACTCGGGATCGATAGAGCAGGATGCTGATGTGATCGTTTTTATTTATCGGGATGAAGTTTATAACGAAAACAGCCCGGAGAAGGGCACGGCAGAAATCATCATCGGCAAGCAGCGCAATGGCCCAACCGGTATAGTACGCCTGACCTTTCTGGGCCAGCATACCCGGTTTGAAAATTATCTGGCACCGGAGACTTACGCGAGCCTGGGGGGTAATTGATGGCACCCTGGATGCAGGTTGATTCGGCAGCCTTGCACCACAATCTGCGTCGAGTACGCCAGCTGGCCCCACACAGCCGGGTTTTGGCCATGCTCAAGGCCAACGCCTATGGGCATGGGCTGGGTACGGTGGCCCGTTGTCTGACAACCGCAGTGGATGCCTATGCGGTGGCACGTTTGCCCGAGGCTGTCAGCCTGCGGACTCAGGGTATTACGCAGCGCCTGGTGCTGCTGTCCGGTCCGGAAACCGCCCACGATCTGGCTGAAGCAGCCCACCTGAATCTGGATTGGGTGGTTCATTCGCCTTATCAGGTTGAATTGCTGGAGCAGGCAGCGCCAAGCACACCGCTGCGGATCTGGCTGAAATTTGATACGGGGATGCACCGTCTGGGCTTGCCACTGGAGGCTGCGGCCGCCGTCGTGGCCCGGCTCCAGCGTCTGACCGGCCTGAGCGAACTGTTGCTGATGACCCACCTGGCTGCCAGTGATGACCGGACCAGCCCAACGACGGCCTTGCAGCTGGAAGCGTTTCAGCGCCTGCGCGCCCAGTTCCCGGCCCTGGCCAGCAGTGCTGCCAATTCTGGTGCCATCCTGGGCTGGCCGGCCAGTCACCTGGACTGGGTACGGCCCGGAATCATGCTCTATGGCGTTTCACCTTATGCCGGCCGCTGCGGTGTTGAGGACGATTTACGCCCGGTCATGCAACTGAATACCCGCCTGCTGGCCGTTTACCCACGTCAGGCCGGCGATCGGATTGGCTACGGCGGGACCGGCCGCTGCCCGGTCGCCATGCCGGTAGGCGTGGCTGCCATCGGCTATGGGGATGGTTATCCCCGCCAGTTGGGCAACCGGGGCTGGGCCTGGGTCAATGGTCAGCGGGCACCTTTGCTGGGGCGGGTCTCCATGGATTTGCTGACACTGGATTTGCGCGCCTGTCCCGATGCGTGCCCCGGCGATCCGGTTTTGCTCTGGGGTACGGCTTTACCCGTGGAACATCTGGCTGCGGTGGCCGATACCATTGCTTACGAGCTGCTCTGTCAGGTCAATGCCCGATCCGTGCCAACGGTGCTATAGTGGCGCCCCTTTCTGCGACACAAGGTTAACCAATGGCTGTAGGTGTAACGACGACACTGCCACCTTTGGCAGAGATTGCCGGCGTGCGTTTGGGTGTGGCCCAGGCCGGGATCAAACGCGCCGGGCGAGATGATGTCCTGCTGGTTGAGCTGGCCGCGGGTAGCACCGTAGCGGCCGTATTTACCCAGAATGCCTTTTGTGCTGCCCCGGTCAGCGTGGCCCGGCAACATCTGGCCGAGATCATGCCTCGGTGGTGGCTGGTCAATTCCGGCAATGCCAATGCCGGGACGGGGGCGGTGGGTCTGGCGGATGCACACGCTTGCTGCGCAGCGGTAGCGGCTTTGGGCCAAGGCCAGCCGGAACAGGTGCTGCCGTTTTCGACCGGGGTGATTGGGGAACCATTGCCGGTGGCCAAAATCAGTGCCGCGTTACCGCAGGCGTTTGCGCACCTGCATCCGGGCCATTGGGCGCAGGCTGCCCACGCGATCATGACCACGGATACCGTACCCAAGGCGCGGAGCCGGACCCTGATGCTGCAAGGCCGTCCCATCCACCTGACCGGGATTGCCAAGGGTGCCGGCATGATTCACCCGAATATGGCCACGTTACTGGCGTTCCTGGCCACGGATGCTGCCCTGCCCGCACCCCAATTGCAGGCAGCCCTGAAACAGGCCGTCGCTGGCAGCTTTAATGCCATCAGCATTGATGGCGACACTTCAACCAACGACGCCTGCGTGTTATGTGCGACTGGTCAGGCAGGTGCCTTGCTGAGTACGGCTGATTACCAGCAATTTTGTAGCGCCCTGGATGACCTGTGCCAGGAATTGGCGCAACTGATCGTGCGCGATGGTGAAGGCGCGACCAAATTCATCACCATTCAGGTCGAGGCTGCCGCCAGTGTGGCAGAGGCCCGGCAGGTGGCCTACACGGTGGCCCATTCACCGCTGGTCAAAACCGCGCTGTTTGCCAGCGACCCCAACTGGGGCCGGATTCTCGCTGCCGTGGGCCGGGCAGGTGTCGAGGCGCTGGCTGTCGAGCAGGTTGCCATTTACCTGGGCGAGGTGTGTATCGTCCGGGCTGGGGCACGGGCTGCCGATTACACGGAACAGGCGGGTGCCGCCGTCATGCAGGCTGCGGAAATTCCCATCCGCATCATGCTGGGACGAGGCACCGCTCAGGCCACGGTCTGGACCTGCGATTTTTCCTATGATTACGTCAGGATCAACGCTGAATACCGCACCTGAAGCTGCATGAAGCCACCGTTGGCCGTAGTTGTGGGTCTGGTGCGCGATGCCCAGGGGCGCCTCCTGCTGGCGCACCGGCAGGTGCGCCAATCTTACCGGGACTATTGGGAATTTCCCGGGGGCAAGCAAGAACTGGGGGAAACGCCGGCATTTACCCTGCAACGTGAACTGGCAGAAGAAATCGGCATTACGGTCACTCAGGCCCGGCCCTGGCGCCAGCTTTGCTATGCCTATCCCGAATACACCGTGCAGCTGGCGGTCTGGGAAGTACAGGCCTATCAGGGCACGCCGTGGGGTCGTGAAGGTCAGGCGCTGGCTTGGGTAGCCCCGGAAGCTTTGGCTACCTATCCAGTCTTGCCGGGTAATCGTGCGCTTGTCGCCGCCCTGCAACTCCCGAGTCTCTACGCCATTACGCCGCCGCAGCAGGCGCTGACCGACTGGGCGTCGTTACAGGGCCTGTTGGCAGGTGGGGTCAGGCTCGTGCAATGGCGGCGGGCGCACTTGGCCGAGGCCGAGGTTGCACAGGCATTACGCACTTGCCAGGCAGCCGGGGCACAGTTGCTGGTCAATACCACGCCTGAGCAGGCTGCGGCCTGGGGTGCGGCTGGCGTGCATTTGTCGGTACGTGCGCTGAGGGCCTGGACGGCGGGCGGGGCAGCTCGGCCTGCGGGCTTGCACTGGATTGCGGCTTCTACCCATGACCCTGCAGAATTGGCTCAGGCCCAGGCTGCGGGAGCGGATTTTGCAGTATTAGGACCAGTGGCAGCGAGCATGACCCATCCCCAGACCCAGCCACTGGGTTGGGCGCAGTGGTCAGCCTGGGTGCGGCAGCAGGCGCTGCCTGTCTATGCCCTGGGCGGCCTGCAACGGGCCGATTTGGCGGCGGCCTTGGCGGCGGGGGCACAGGGCGTGGCAGCGATACGGGGTTTATGGCCGCAAGACTAGGCGGCTGGGGCTTGCTCTGGCTGGGGCTGGCGCTGGGGGGCTTTTATCTGGCGCCCCGGTTGCGCCATTATCTGGACCATCGCACTGAAGCTTATCCTGTGCGGCAGCTGGGCAGCGTTTCATGCACGCCGGGGACAGCCTGTAGCGTCCAGCAGGCGGAGTACCAACTGCGCCTGGCCCTGCCCGCAGACCTGCGGACCCTGACACCGCAGGTGGTCCATCTGGCAGTAACAGGTCTGGCGCCTGAACGACTGGAAGCCCAATTTTTGATGCAGGGCATGGAGATGAATTTACCGCCTACCTCATTTCAGCCTACCCGGATGCCGGGCCTCTGGCAGGCAACCGTGATCCTGCCTATCTGTAGCCTGGGGCGCAGCGATTGGCAGATGCAGGTACGTGCCGTGGCGGCTAACCAGCCATTTCAGGCTGAATTCAACTTCCAGTTGACGCGGCCATAAGGGCAAGCCGACCATATTCAAGATGCAGGCGCTGCACCTGAGCACCCAAGGCCTGAAGGTTGGTGGTATTCTCAATGACCTCATGCGCATGGGCCAAGCGTTCGGCATCACTGCACTGCACTGCGATGATGGCCTGCGCTTCAGCCTGAGTCAGGCCATCGCGGGTCATCAGGCGCTGAAGCTGCTGCTGGGGCGAGGTAGTGACCACCAGCACCCGCTGTAGCCAGGCAGGTCGTCCGGTTTCGACCAGCAAGGGAATGACAAACAGGCCATAAGCTGCCGTGCAGGTAGCCGCCCAGGCCTGCATCCGGGCATCAATCAGCGGGTGCAGCAAGGCTTCCAGCCCCCGGCGGGCCTCGGCGTGGGTAAAGATGTGCTGGCGCAACCGGGTCCGGTCGAGCGTGCCGTCGGGACGCAGCATGATCGGCCCAAACCGGGCTACGATGGCTGCCAGCGCCGGCTGGCCAGGCGCGACCAATTCCCGGCTGATGAGATCGGCGTCTGCAACCGGTACCCCCAGCGCGGCAAACTGGGCGGCAACAGCCGATTTACCGCTGGCAATTCCGCCGGTCAGGCCAATAGCGTATACCATGGGGTAACCTCAATTAACATTCAAATCAATATCAGAAGCTGTCTGGCGCACATGAGCACGACTGGCCGATACCTTTTATTATTATTTATAATCAGTAGCTTATTTTCACTGTATGCCAGCTTTCTGGCCGTTGATCCCCTGGCGCAACGCAGCTGGCTTCCAGCCTACCTGATTTATCCACTAGCCTTGGCAACTGCCTTATGGGTATTGAGCCTGCTGCCGTTGTTGACTCAAACCGCCATCTCTGTCCGCTGGCAGCGCAGGCATCTGGGGGTTTTCCTGGCCATCCTGGCGGCATGGGGGTTCATGATCAGTCGCAATGCCCCGCAATTTAACATCGTTCAGGACGAATATGTGTTATCGGCAACCGCAATGAACTTGCATTATAACCGGAGCGCTGCGGTCCCGAATCGTGGGCAATGGATTAATAACCAATATATTCTCTCAGATGGCTATCTGGATAAACGTCCTCTGTTTTTTCCGTTGGTGCTTGCCACACTCCATGATTTGCGGGGCTATGATGTGCAAAATGTCTTCTACCTGAATGCGCTGCTGGCATTGCTCTTGCTGTGGCTAAGCTATGTGCTGGTCAGGCGGCTGGGTGGAGATGATCTCAGTGCGTTATTTGCCGTCATGGCGTTGGCCTCCATTCCCCTCATCAGCCAAAGTGCTACCGGCGGTGGATTTGAGTTGCTCAATAGTGTGATGCTACTTGCCACTCTCTTGCTCGGTGCTCGCTTTAGCTGCAAGCCTGACCCACGAAGTTTAACGGCACTGGCTTACACAACTTTTCTCCTTGCCCAAACCCGCTATGAGTCTATTACGTTTGTCCTGGCAACGGGGGCACTCATCCTTTGGGTTTGGTGGCGAGAACAACGTATCATTTTAACTTATCAAGTAGTCTTACTACCTTTATTGTTTATTTTGCCGATGCTGGCACTACAGGCCGTCGTGCTGGATCGCTACTGGTTGCAACTTGAGGATCATCAAGCGGCTGCCTTTACCTTGAATTATGCCTGGAATAATACAGCCAAGCTCATCGCTTATCTATTCCAGTTGAATCCCTACGGCGGCATGAATCCGGTCACTGCCAGTTTGCTGGTCTTTGGCCTCTTGGCCTTCCTGCGTCATTTACTGCGCCCGACCTATATCGCATTCAATCTGTTCCTTGTCATCGTATTGTGCAATTTGCTGCTGCTGATGGGATATTACTGGGGAGACATGAGCGATTTCAATGCGCGCAGATTACTGATTGTAACCCTGGTCATCATGGCCATCAGTACTGCCCTGGTGCTTAACCATTTCCCCAGGCTGCGCACGGGAGCAGGCATGGTTCTGGCGGCAGGATTTATCGGCATTACCATCCCCCATACTGGCCAACATGCTTATGGCAATGCTATCCTGCTGCCCAAGGCAGATAGCTGGGCCTTGGCCTACTTGCGCGCTGATGATTGGGGAAATGAACGGATCTTGATTGCTAAAGATGTATATTTCTTTATTATTCAAAGATATAATGTGATAGGTACGGTTCATGCCCAACAGCGGGCAGAAAAGATTCGCCAGGCCAAAAATCATGCCATTGCTGATCCTTATGCTTACCAGACGTACTTTATCAACCCGGCGACTGGCAAGAAAAGCTATGTCAGCTGTCATGACATTAGCCCGCAATTTTCACTTGACCCATTGATACATCGAGCGGTAGGCCCCTATTTATATGCCAGTATCGGTCGAGTGACAAACGTGCAGCCTGCGCCCTATGTGATGGAACAGGATGCAGCCTGTGCGCATGAAATACGCACTGGTAATGCCAACTTTCCCAAGCTGACTCAAGGGGTGCAGCAAAATTGGTTCAGCCATTATCCCTGATGAAGCCTGCTCTCCTGATCCTGATAAGCAGCAGTTTGGCTACGGTGCTGGCAGGAGTATTTCTGGACGCTACCTGGATAGGCTCCCATTACTACATTATCTTATTGACCTTAGGCCTATGGATTTACTGGTCGGTGGTACGCCAAACGCTGACCTGCACAGCCACCACATGGGCTATCTTAGGCGTTAGTTTGCTGGGAACGTTATTTCTCGTTACCCGCGAGCCCATGATGTTCAAAAAGATTCCTGAGGAACCACAATCAGCACTGATAGCCATGAACCTCAGTGTGCAGCGCAAGCCAGTACTTACTGATCAAGGGATTATGCAAGACCATGGGTTTGTTATAAAGCAGCCCTATCTTGACAAGCGTCCACTATTGTTCCCCTCGCTGCTGGCAGCCCTACACGACGGAATAGGCTATCATCCTGGTAATGTATTTGTCCTCAATGCGATCCTGATATTTGTTTTATTAATGATATCAGCGTACATAGGATTACAACTCAATGGGTTCAGTGGAGCCATCTTCACGATTGCCCTACTCCTGACTATCCCATTATTGGCCCAGCAGGCGACATCAGGCGGAGGAGAAATATTGCACTTGGTCATGCTGGCGAGCACGCTGCTGGCAGCCCAACGGTATCTGGCATCCCCAGACACCAACAAACTGATATCGCTACTGCTCAGTGGGTTGTTGCTGGCTCAGGTGCACACGGAGTCCGCGTTATTTCTATTACCCGTAGCGGCTGTTGCGTGTTGGGGCTGGTATAAGCAACGGCTGATTCAGCTCAATCAGAGTCTTGCCCTGATACCACTGTTATTGATTCCCATCGTGATGCATCTGGTTTGGGTGCGGAGTTGGCCAGCCGGATTGGATTGGGGGAACAAGCTCTCGGTCAACTTGTTTGCAATGCTGGAATATTATCTATGGTTGGCGCCATGGTCTTCAATGCACGCAACTATCGGCTGGCTCATCCTGCCCGGATTGGCCATTTTTAGCTACAGCAACCTACGAGCACTGCTGCTCGGCAAATCACTTGTTACGTCGCGGGGACCAATTCTGGTATTTGCGCCCTTCGTGTTGCTGAATCTATTGTTTCACCTTAGCCAGACCGAAGGTAATCCACAGGAGCCGGCGCAAAGTGCGTTCACCTTGCCGCTGACACTTCTTGCCATTCTCGCCACCACGGCTCTGGTGCGCTTTACGCCACTTGTGATCAAAAGCAGCGCCATTTACCTGGCAGGCAATTTTTATTTTCTTACCTTACCGGCAACCAGCAGCCATTATTACACCACCGCATTGGGAGATGCCCATTATCTTCAGTGGGCGGAAAATTACTTTCGGCAGCGCCCCGCCACGGAGCGTTATCTGATCATCTCCAAAAAGAATGCGCTATTTTTGCTCAATCACCAATCCAGCCTCATCCAGAACATTGCCATATTGCGTGCTACGCAAGTGCAGAACCTGCTGAACCAAAAGCTGGTGGATACTGTTTATGTCCTGCAGAGTCTCTATTTCGATCCCGTCACGCAAGATTTCCAGATAGCCCCCGGCCACGCACTGGGCAAGCAGTATCAATTGGAACCCCTAGCCCGCTACCGCTTTAATTTGATGGAGGTTGCGCAAATCAGCCAAGTGGTTGCCATCACGCCTGATCCTGCGGACAGACCCGCTCATTACCCAGGGTTCGTTGAAGAAGCGCGCACAGGCAAGTTACCCAGACCGCCGATCAGCCCGACACATATTCAGGAGCAGGCCCAGCGCCTGCCCTGATCAGTCCGGCTAGCCGGGTAAAAAACCACGCTGCAAAGCCTCACCGCCCAATAAGGCCAGCCAGCCTGCAACAGCCAGAAATGGGCCAAAGGGAATCGGGGCTTCGCGGCCTAAGCCCCGGAGCCATAAAAACAGCGTGCCGATCACCGCACCGCTTAACGAGGCCATCAGGATGATCGGGAGCAGGGCCTGCCAGCCCAGCCAGGCACCCAGCAGGGCCAGGAGTTTGAAGTCGCCATAACCCATGCCATGCTTGCCGGTGACCAGGCGAAAGAGCTGATAAATACTCCATAAACTCAGATAGCCGCCGATAGCGCCGAGGATGCTGGCCTGGGGCGTGGTCAGCACACCCCATACGCTTAGCCCTAAACCCAGCCAGAGCGCCGGTTGGGTCAGGGTGTCAGGCAGCAGTTGATGATCCAGGTCAATAAAACTGAGCGCAATCAGCAACCAGGTGAGTAATACTGCGGCCAGCATGGCGCCGGTGGGGCCAAAACGCCAGGCTACCGCCAGGGTCATGACGCCAGTCAGCAATTCTACCAGTGGATAGCGCAGGGGAATCGGCGTGCGACAAAACCCGCACCGACCGCGCAGGTAGAGATAACTGAGTACCGGAATGTTTTGCCAGGCCCGAATCGGTTGCCTGCACTGCGGGCAGTGAGAAGCCGGCGTGGCCAGATTGAACGGCCCTGAGGGTGCATCCGCCGGCAGTTGCAGGTATTCCTGGCAGTCCCGGCGCCAGGTGCGCTCCAGCATGAGCGGGATGCGGTGGATGACCACATTCAGAAAGCTGCCGACCACCAGCCCCAACAGCAGCGCATAGCCGAGGTAAATCGCTGAGTAGCGAAGAAAAAATTCTTCCAGGGACATCGTGGGATGGGCGAGGCACCCGGCCCCGCCCAGGTTCCTATTTACCCAGCACGGCCTGGCCGAGCTTGAAGATGGGCAGATACATGGCGATGATCAGCCCACCGATCAGAATCCCCAGCACCGACATAATCAAAGGCTCCAGCAGGCTGGTCAGGGCGTCGATGGCATTATCCACTTCTTCTTCATACCAGTCGGCTGCTTTGCCCAGCATATCGTCCAGCGCACCCGATTCTTCACCGATGGCCACCATCTGGACCACCATATGCGGGAACAGCCCTACCTGACGCATGGCCAACTGGAGTTGCTGGCCTGTCGCAATATCATCCCGGATCCGGTAACACGCCTCGGTGTAAACCGCGTTGCCTGTCGCCCCGGCAACCGAATCCATCGCCTCGACCAAGGGCACCCCGGCAGCAAACATGGTGGAGAGGGTGCGGCAAAAGCGGGCAATGGATGATTTATGGCCGATTTCACCGACTACCGGAATTTTCAGCACGACACGGTCCAGAAAGACCCGGAAAGACCGTGAACGCTTGTACACTGCGTTAAAAGCTGCATAAACGGCACCAATACCGCCCAGAATGGCCCACCACCAGGCCTGCATGAAGTAGGAGAGATTGACGACGAATTTGGTAAATGCCGGCAAGTCGGCACCAAAGCCCTTGAACAGGTTCTCAAACTGTGGCACCACAAAAATCAGCAGGATCGCGGTGACGATGAAGGCGACGATGATCACGGCCACTGGATAGAACATGGCCTTCTTGACCTTGTTCTTGATGGACTCTGTGCGCTCCATGTAAGTGGCAATCTTGTCCAGCAGGGTTTCCAATACCCCGGCCTGTTCACCCGCCTGCACCAGATTGCAGAATAAATCATTAAATTGCAGCGGATGCTTGCGCAAACCATCCGTGAGGGTGGCGCCGCCCTCAATATCGGTCTTAATTTCCAGCACCAGATCCTGCATGCTGGGGTTGCTGTGGCCCCGCCCGACGATTTCGAACGCCTGTACCAGTGGTACCCCGGCTTCCATCATGGTGGCCAGCTGTCGGGCAAATACGGTGATATCTTTGGTTTTAATGGGCTTCTTGCTGGCACCGAACAACGGCTTGGACTTGGGCTTGACTGTGCGGGGGGTAATGCCCTGACGACGCAGGTCGGCCTTGACGACCGCAATGCTGGGCGCACGTGTCTCGCCCTTGAGAACCTTACCGCGCTTGTCGGTACCCTCCCAACTGAAATAGCCTTCCTGAACCACTGTTTTCTTGGCAGGGGCGGCCTTGTTGAAGGCGCTGACGGATTTCTTGATGCCGCCGGTATTGGGGCTAGCCATAGGTTACTCCTTGGTCACGCGGTTAATTTCTTCCAGGCTGGTCAGACCAGACTTGATTTTTTTGATGCCTGATTCACGCAAGTTGCTGATACCTTCACGCTTGGCCTGTTCCCCCAGTTGCAGCGAAGTACCACCCTCCATAATCAGCTTGCCCATGGCTTCCGAAATGGGCATGACCTGATAAAGCCCGACCCGACCTTTGTAGCCTTTCTTGCAGCTATCGCAGCCAGGACCTGGGCCATACAGGGTGAATGGAGTGGCGAGATCAGCCTCGGTAAAACCTTCCTTGAGCAGGGCTTCGGCAGGCACTTTTTCTTCTTTCTTGCACAAGGGACACAAGCGCCGGGCCAACCGCTGGGCGATGATCAAGACGACGGAGGAAGCGATATTGTAGGTGGGTATCCCCATGTTCATCAGGCGGGTCAGGGTCTGGGGCGCATCGTTGGTGTGCAGGGTGGACAGCACCAGATGCCCGGTCTGGGCCGCTTTTACCGCAATTTCCGCTGTTTCCAGATCCCGGATCTCACCCACCATGATCACATCCGGGTCCTGGCGCAAAAAGGCCCGTAGGGCGACCGGGAAGGTCATGCCGGTTTTGACGTTGACATTGACCTGATTGATGCCTGGCATATTGATTTCCACCGGGTCTTCCGCTGTGGAGATATTCCGGTCCACCGTGTTCAGGATACCCAGCCCCGTATACAGCGAGACGGTCTTGCCACTTCCGGTAGGCCCGGTCACCAGAATCATGCCATAGGGTTTGCTGAGTGCGCTCAGATAGGCCTTGCGTTGTTCTTCCTCGTAACCCAAGGCTTCAATCCCGAAGGTGGCACTGGTTGGGTCCAGGATCCGCATCACCACCTTTTCGCCAAACAGGGTCGGGCAGGTATTGACCCGGAAATCAATGGCCCGGTTTTTTGACACGGCCAGTTTGATCCGGCCATCCTGCGGCACGCGGCGTTCAGAAATATCCATCCTGGCCATGACCTTGAGCCGGGCAATCAAGCGGGGCGCCAGCGCCAGCGGGGGCTGAGCCACCTCATGCAGCAGGCCATCCTGGCGAAACCGCACCCGGAAAACCTTCTCGTAAGGCTCGAAATGCAGGTCGGAAGCACCCGACTTGATGGCATCCAGAAGAATCTTGTTCACGAACTTGACGACCGGCGCATCATCAATATCCGGTCCGGCCGCTTCTGCGGTCGCGGGACCGCCGGGGTCATCGCCACTCAGGATGTCCAAAGCACCCAAGTCGTCATCACCCAGCATATCCTTCATGGAGGTATCGTTGGCCGCCATCGCCCGGTCTATGGCACGCCGGAGCTTGTCATCTTCCACCAACACGGCTTCTACCGCCAGCTTGGTGAAGAATTTGACTTCGTCAAGCGCCTGGAGATTGGTCGGGTCGGAAACGGCCACAAACAGCCGCTGGCCACGCTTGAAGAGCGGCAGGGCGCCATGCTGGCGAATCAGATCTTCCTTGACCAACTTGAAGATGGCCGGGTCCCCTTCCAGGGCTTCAATGTCAAACAGCGGCACCCCAAATTCATGCGAGGCAGCCAAGGCAATTTTGTTGGCGGCCAAAATCTTCTTGTCTACCAGGTGGGTGACAAAGGCTGCCTTTTGTTTGAGCGCATCCTGACAGGCCTGTTCCGCATCAGCCTGGCTGAGCAGATTATCGCGGATCAACCGGCGGGCGAGGCCGCTTAAGGGCGCTTTGGAGGGGGTGGTGGCCATACGTCCAGCAAATCACTACCGAGGAAGGTAGTTAGATTGTAGCGCCAGACGCGGCTTTTACAAGCGCTTGGCTACAGCGCGATATCTTTGGTGAAACTGGCCTGCTCCACACCGTTGTAGGAAACGCGCAAGGTGTAGCAGGTCTGGGTTGCGGTAGTGGCACAAGCCTGAGTGCTGATGGCGTAGGTATACAGCCCCTTGTCGCCATTGGGAACCCAGTTCAGGGTGGTCTTGAGCGTGCAGGTTGCACAACAGCCCTCGGCAGTCGCCGCACAGGGCGTCCATTGAATGCCATTCAGGGCGGTAATGACGCCGTTATTCTCGATGCCATAATTTTCCACGGCCAGGCGCAGGTTTTCCATATTGGCGCGAGCGGCCCCCCGCTGACCTTCACTGATGAAACCGTTATAGGCCGGGATGGCGAAGGCTGCCAGGATGCCCACAATGGCAACCACGATCATCAGCTCGGCCAAGGTGAAACCGTGTTGGGTCTGCATGGTGAGGACTCCAGAACGCCAAAGACAGCACCTGCCCTGGGGCAGGTGCCTGCATCAGCCTGAATGCCAGGCGCAGGTCTTAGATCTGCGCGCCGTTGATGCTGACGGTTTCCTGGGCCAGGTCAAGATATTGCGGACGATCCAGGGTGATGGTGGAGTTGGCGACCGAGCCATCGGCGAAGGTATTGTCCAGGGTCACGCCGATGACCCCGTTGGTGGTGCCGGCACTGGCCGCATAGGCAGGCACGCCACCTTCCGGTGCCGCCTTGTTTTCGGGGTTCAGAACCTCGGTAATAAGTTCGTCCGTGTTAGCGCAGCAGGTGGGAGTACCATTACGGGCCACCACGGCAACGGCCTTGGACAACTCCGACTTGGCAGAGCGGTAGCCTTCGTCATAGTTGCTGGTCACCTTGGACATCTTGGCTTCACGGATGTAGTTGTTGTAAGCCGGGATGGCGATGGCGGCCAAGATGCCGATGATGGCAACGACGATCATCAGTTCGATTAAGGTAAAACCTTGCGTCTTTTTCATGGTCATGCTCCTGAATGGGTGATTACCACGCGGGCCACATGCCCTGCGCTTGCCCTGGAATATAGCACAGCCCATGCCAGGATGGGACAGGGGCCTGCATGAGCCCCGGAAGGAAGGCTTTTTGTGACCGCCCGCACACAAACGGGCAGTCATCTCGGTGTCCGGGGCGGGGCGGCAGCGGCACAATTTGCCAGAGCTTGCCGTTTTTGGGCACATTGTGACACGGCTCCACGCGGCTAAATTTCGGCCGGGTCTATCACGGTGGATTCGGCACCCATGCCGAAATAATCGGGGCGATCGATCACCAGCATACGGCCATTCAGACTGATGCCGACCACCCCATTGGTGGCGTCAGGCATTGTCGCGTAGGCCGGGACATAACCGGCTGGAGCCAGCTTGTTATCTGGATTGATCACGTCGATCCATTCCAATGTCGTATGGTCGGTCAAAGGCAGACCACGGGCACGCTGGACTTCAATGCGTCCAAACTCGGCGCGGGCCGCACGATAAGCCTCATCATAATTACTGATGACATGACTGATTTGGGCCTCCCTGATGTAGCTGTTGTAAGCCGGGATGGCGAAAGACGCGAGCATGCCGATGATGGCCACGACGATCATCAGCTCGATGAGCGTGAATCCGGATTGCCGCCGGCCGGGATGCTGTGCCATAGTGCTGACCCTTATTGTTGTGAAATGATCCTGACGGGTTGCAGCATCCATGCCACAGACTCTCCCAGCGCTTAGCATCATCCTGCCGTGTCGCAATGAGGCCCTGAGCCTGCCGCAATTGCTCAGCGAGCTGCATCAGATTTATCCGGACGCCGAGCGGATCGTGGTGGACGATGGCTCTGACGACGACTCTGCGGCCATCGCCCGCCAGTGCGGCGCCCTGGTCGTACGCCATCCCTACCCGCAGGGCAACGGCGCGGCCATCAAGACCGGGGCGCGCACTGCAACTGCGCCGGTGCTAGTGTTCATGGACGCCGATGGCCAGCACCAACCGGATGATATTGCCCGGCTGCTGGCCAAACTGGATGTCGGTTATGCGATGGCGGTAGGCGCCCGTTCCGCCCAATCTCAGGCCAGTGTCGGGCGCTGGGCGGCCAACACCCTGTATAACCGCCTGTCCAGTTGGATGGTGGGCCAGCGGATTGAAGACCTGACTTCCGGGTTTCGGGCCGTACAGGCGCCCTTGTTTCGGGAGTTCCTGTATCTGCTGCCCAATGGCTTTTCCTACCCGACCACGATCACGATGGCCTTCTTCCGCAGCGCCTATCCGGTCGCCTATGTGCCGATTGTGGCCCTGCAACGCCAGGGCAAAAGTCACATCCGCCCGCTGCGGGATGGCGCCCGCTTCCTGTTGATCATCTTCCGGGTTGCCACCTTGTATGCCCCGGTAAAATTATTCCTGCCCATCAGCCTGACTTTCTTCACGCTGGGCTTGGGTAATTATCTCTATACCTTCATGGTCGCCGGGCGCTTCACCAACATGAGTGCCCTGCTGTTCATCACCGCGATGCTGGTATTTCTCATCGGCCTGATTTCAGAACAGATCACCAACCTGCTCTTTGCCTACGGGGCCAAGCGTGAGTAGAGGGGCCCTCCTGCTGGCCCTGTTTCTGACCGCAACGGTCTACTGGGTAGGGCTGAGCGGTGATTTCATGTTCGATGATGCCTATGCGGTGCGGGATAACGTCCTGCTCCGCATTGACACTCTGGATTACGCCCAGCTGAAACAGGCCGCGCTGGCTTTCCCAGCCCCCAGTTTCTGGCAGTCGCGCTGGGTCGCGATGCTGACTTTCGGGATCAACCATTACTTTACCCAGCTGGACACCTTTTACCTCAAGCTGACCAATCTGGTCTTGCACCTGATAACCGGGCTGGCGCTGTTTTTCCTGACCCGGATGTTGCTTCAGGTGGCACGTCTGCCCGTGGTGCTCAGTCCAGCCCGGATCACCGGGATCAGCCTGGTGGTGACGGCTTGGTGGCTGTTTCACCCGCTGCATGTCAGCACCGTGTTGTACATCGTCCAGCGCATGACCATTTTGTCAGCTTTGTTCAGCGTGCTGGCCCTGCTCGGTTATGTCCATGGCCGCACCCTGCTCATCCAGGGCCGCGCGCACGGCTGGGCCTGGATCATGCTGGCGACGCCGCTGGCCATGAGTCTGGGCTTTTTTGCCAAGGAAAATGCCCTGCTGGTGCCGTTGTTCCTGCTGGCCATTGAAGCATGGCTGCTTCGGTTTCACACCCCGCACCGCTGGCAGCGCCATACCTTGCAGCTCCTGTTTGGCTTAGGCGTCGTGCTGCCCTTGCTGTGGGGCCTGGGTTGGCTGTTGAGCCACTGGCCAGACATGGCCGCCACGTACGGCAACCGCACCTTCACGTTGGAGGAACGGCTGCTGACTCAGGCCCGAATCGTCTGGTTTTACCTACAGTTGATTGTGCTACCGACACCTTCGGCATTGGGGATATTTCATGACGATATCCCGCTTTCCACCCATTGGCACACCCCCTGGACAACCTTGCTGGCCCTGCTGGCCTGGCCGCTGGTGCTGGGCGGATTGTTTTACCTGCGCAAAACCGTACCCTGGCTATTGTTTGGCCTGGTTTTTTTCTTGATCGGGCATCTGCTGGAATCCACGGTGTTTGCCCTAGAGCTGGTCTTTGAGCATCGCAATTATCTACCCTCATTCGGAATTTGCCTCGGTCTGGCTACAACCCTGGGCGATGGGCGCCTGTATGCCCAAAAACCCCGTCTGTTGCTGGGGCTGGCCGTGGGCTTGCTGGGATTCATGCTGTTGCTGACTTATAACCGGAGCTGGCACTGGAGCAACAGCATCCGCATGTATGTGCATGAAGCCGGGAATCACCCGGATTCCCTGCGGGCCAATTTCAAGCTGGGCACCTTGTTGGCAACGCTGGTCAAACCCAACCAGGATAACGAGTTGCAGGCACGCTATTATCAAGAGGCCCGGCGGGCCTTTGAACATATCACGACCCTGAACCCGCACTATTCGGATGGCCTGTTTGGCCTGATTGTGCTGAACCTGAATGCAGGGAAACCGGTGGAACCGCGTTGGGTGGCCGAATTGGCCCAGCGGCTGGAATTCAGCCTGTTCAACGCCCAGAACGTCACCGTATCCCAGTTCAGTTTTCTGGTGCAGTGCCAGATGGCGGGCCACTGCCTGCTCAGCCGCCGCGAGATGGAGACTATTTTCAGCGCTGCCTTGCGCAATCCCACCCTGCCCCATACGGGCCGGGCCGGAATTGCCAGCGCCTTTCGGGCTTATTATGCTTATGTAGTCAAAGACCTCGACCTGGCCTTGCGTTATGGTCAGGAAGCCGTGGCCGCCTGGCCCCAATGGCTGATCTACCAGCTCAAGCTGGCAGAATTATATGCCCAGCGGCGCGAGCCGGCGCAGGCCTGGGCCGAATTACGGGCTGCCCAGGCGGCCGATCCGACGGGTCGATTTGCCGGGGCAATTTTAGCAACGGAGCAGGTGCTGCGGATGCTGGTGCCTAATCCAGACCCAGCTTCTGCAAGCGATGGCGAAACGACCGGTAAGTAACCCCCAGCCGCTTGGCGGCTTCAGCGCGGTTCCAGCGCGTCTCTTCCAGGGTTTTCAAGATCATCTGGCGCTCGACAGCTTCCAGATGGGCCTCCAGGGATAGGCCACTTTCCCGTGAGGGCGGCAGTGTGGGGTCTGGATTGGTGACAGCGGACCCACAAGCCGGGCCCGGCAGGTTCAGGTCACCTGCTTCAATCTGTCCGCGTTCATGGATGGCCAGGGCACGTTCCAGCAAATTCTCCAGTTCGCGGACATTACCGGGAAAGTGGTAGTGACCCAGGGCCTGCGTGGCCTGCGCGCTCAGCCGGGGTACGGTGCCCAGTCTGTGGCGCGCTGCCAGGCGGGTCAGCAACGCCTGTGCCAGCAGGACAATGTCGCCCTGCCGATCCCGCAAGGGTGGCATATGAACATTGATCACATTGAGCCGATAAAACAGATCCTGGCGAAATTCACCTGCACTGACCAAGGTGGCCAAATCCTTGTGGGTGGCACTGATCAAGCGCACATCTACCGGCAGTTCCCGCGTTGCGCCGACTGGCCGCACGGCTTTTTCCTGAATGGCGCGCAGCAACTTGACCTGCATGGCCAAAGGCAGGTCGGCCACCTCATCCAGAAATAATGTCCCACCCTGAGCGGCCTGAAACAAGCCTTCCTTGTCACCGGCAGCACCGGTAAAAGCGCCGCGTTTGTGGCCAAAAAATTCACTTTCGACCAATTCTGGCGGGATGGCGCCGCAATTGACCGCTACAAACGGCCCTTCAGCCCGGGCACTTTGGGCGTGAATCAGCCGGGCCGCCAGCTCCTTGCCGGTCCCGGATTCGCCGCTGACATGAATCGGGGCCTGCCCTCTGGCTACTTTGCCAATCAGGGTCCGAATCTGGGTGATGGCCGCAGATTCACCCAGGAGCAGGCGTTCCCCGGCCAGCGCTGGTTGCGGCGCCGGGCTGGGTTTGAGTTTCAGGCTGTTGGCTACCAGGGTGCGCAGGACTTGCAGGTTGACCGGCTTGGATACGAAATCAAAGGCCCCCGCCTTGAGCGCCTCAACGGCGCTGTCCATGCTGCCGTATGCCGTGATCACAGCGACCGGTAGGTGCGGGAAGTTTTGCTGAATATGCCGTACCAGTTCGATGCCATTGCCATCCGGCAGGCGCATGTCGGTGAGGCACAGTTGAAAGCTTTGCCGCTTGAGCCAGTCGCGCGCTTCTTCCAGACTGGCGGCGCCGGTGCTGTCCAGTTGCATCCGCTGCAGGGTCAACGCCAGCAGCTCACGCAAATCCGGCTCATCGTCAACAATCAGGACCCGGGGGGTAATCATGGTTCAAAGCGGCGCAAAGGTGATACGGAAACAACTCCCCTGCGGAGTCTGGGTAATATACTCCAATTGAGCGCCATTGGTTTCGCACAGCTCGCGCGCAATGTACAAACCCAGACCCGTTCCTCCCTGGCGGGTGGTGAAAAAAGGTTCAAAAATATGGCGCTGATGCTCCGGGTCTATGCCGGGACCCTGATCTTCAATGCTCAGCATATTGGTTTCATCATCCAGACGCTCGGCACGCACGGTGATGGGGAGCGGCCGACGGTCGGTATCAAAGCTGAAAAACAAGGCGTTCTGACAAAGATTATCCACAACCTGGCGCAGATGACGCACATCGAAAGGAACCTGTAATTCATTGGGTAACTTCCGCAAGTGTATCCGATCCCGCCAGTCCGGATGCAGCTCGGTCAACTCCTGGATATAGTGCCTGAGCCACTGGGCCAGGGGCACGGCCACAATTTCCGGTGGTGCCCGGCGCGAGAGTTGCAAGACGGTCTGAATGGTGCGATTCAGGCGTTCACTTTGGCTGGTGATGATTTCCAGCAACCGTCGGTCCGTGGGTAACAACTCGCTTTCTTCCAGCAATTGCGCCGCGTGACTGATGGCGCCCAGCGGATTGCGGATTTCGTGCGCAATGCTGGCAGTGAGCTGGCCTAGTGAAGCCAGTTTCATCTGTTGGGCCTGCTGAAGCACATGGCTGCTGTCTGCCAGCAGAATCAGGGTCGCATACCGGCCATGCTCGGCGCCCAGCCGGCTGAACCGCACCAGAAACTCGCGCCCGCCCCGCTGCGGCGTGATCCGGTAAGGGGTTGGCCGGGGGGCCTGTTGCCATTGGGCCAGACGTGCAGCCAGCGAGGGACAGAGTTCCCCCAGCGGCGTGCCGACCTTCAGTCGGGGACGCGCCAGCCAGCCCAGGGCGATCTGATTGATAAGATGCAGACGTTGCTGGCTGTCTACCACGATCACCCCATCGCTCAAATGTTGGATGATCTGGCTGTTCATCTGCTCCAGATTCATGACATCCAGACCCAGGGCTTCGGCCCGACGCTCCGTCTCGCGTAACCGCTGCGCCAGACTGTGGGTGACTAGGGCTGTGGCAAAAAAGGCTGCGCCCAATAAGCCTGCCTGAGTGTAGGCTGTTGTTTCAAATAATTGATAAAGCTGAGAATAAACCCCTTCCAGCAAGACGGCCAGGGCGGCGCAGGCCGCAAACAGCAAGGCCAGGCGTCCGGCCACCAGCAAACTGCCGCCGGCAATGCTGATCACCAGCAGAATCCCAAAGCCGGTACTCAAGCCACCGCTGGCGTGCATGAGCAAGGTGATGGCAATGATATCCACACAAACCCAGGTGACCGCCTGCAGGGTAATCCCCGCAAATGCCGGGTAGCGGGCGCTCAACAGGCTCAGCAGGATGCTGGCGCCGTAGCCCAGGCTGACAAAGGCGTAGAGTGTGGGGTTGAAACTGCCCAGCGGATGAGGCCCAGCCCCGGTGAAGAACAGGCCGATGAACAAACCTGCCAGGACAATCCGGTACAGGGCAAAGACCCGTAACGGTGTCCAGCGTAACAGCAAAACGGGCCAGGATGCGTACATGGTGGGTCCGAGGTAACCTATACGCCAGTAGCGGAATCACCCCGTCATGGCACGCAGCCGCCGTGGGCCGATTCGGGCTGGTCCGCCTGACAGGCCGGCCAGCCCGTGGGCTGGATCAGGGTTTTTTCAGCATCTCCGCCAATTTCTGGGCGGGGACATAGCCAGGCAGGAGCCGACCATCCTGGGTGATGATGGCAGGGGTGCCGCTCAGCCCAAGCTTGGCGACCAGATCCATATGTTTGTCTACCGGATTGGCGCAGGTTTTGACTTCGATCTTCTCGCCTTTTTTGGCTCGGGTCATCGCATCCAGCCGATCAGCGGCGCACCAGACCGAGACGGCTTCATGATAGGCCCCGGAATCTTTCCCGGCCCTGGGGAAGAAAGCATAGCGTACTGAAATGCCAAGCTCATTGATTTGCTTGATTTCAGAATGCAATTTCCGGCAATAGCCACAGTCGATGTCGGTAAATACTGTCACGACATGTCTGGGCGTGCCCTGAGCCGGGAAAATCACGGTATCAGTATCAGCCAGGCTGTTCATCAAATCCTTGCGCATCAGGTTCTTGGGTCGCTCGGTCAGGTTTTCCCGCGTGACCAGATCAATCAGGTTGCCGTCAAACATGTAGCGGCCATCGGCGCTGAAATACAGCAGTTCCGCCCCAAACAATACTTCATACAAGCCCGCAACCGGTGTTGGCTGAATGCTGTTGGCCACCACATCCGGCGCCATCTTTTTCAGCTCAGTGCGCAGGCGAGCAGTGTCGGCAGCTACATTGGGCGCATCTGCCGGGGCGGCAGTCGCCACGGGTGGCGTTGTGACCGCAGGTAGCGCGGTGGGTTCAGCCCACACTGAGGCACTGAACAGGCCCAGGAGCATGAAGACAGCAGGGACGGGGAGCATTAACAACCTCTCAAAAATGAATAAGGGCGCCTTCGTGGCGCAATAACCAGGATTTGCGTTCCAGTTCAACACCAGCAACCTGACCGTCATAACCCCCCAGGCCCTGCCGGGCTACGACGCGGTGGCAAGGTACCAGCAGCGGCAGGGGATTGGCACGACACGCACCACCCACCGCACGGGCGCTGCTGGCCAGGGTCTGGGCCAGCTCACCGTAACGTCGGGTCTGACCAGCGGGAATGGCCATCAGGGCCTGCCAGACACGTTGCTGAAACACCGTACCGGACAGCCGCCAGGCGATTTGCCAGCGGTGTGTGCTTGGATGTGCGAAGTAATGCTCCAGTTCCCTGCCCAGTTGTTCGGCCCAAGTATCCGGCGGCAGGGATGGGGGGGTCTGCGCCGGGACGAAGCGCAGCCCGACCAGCACCGTGCTGGCCCAGGTGGCTTCCAATGGCCCCAGCGGCGTGGGATAGACGGCCATGGTGGTGTGCATGGCCCAGGCAGCAGCTTACAGCTTTTCCCGAATCCGGGCGGCCTTACCCTGCAATTCGCGCAAGTAATACAATTTGGCCCGCCGCACGGCGCCCCGGCGCTTGACGGTAATCGAGTCCACCATCGGGCTGTAGAGCGGAAAGACCCGTTCCACGCCTTCGCCGTGGGAAATCTTGCGTACGGTCACCGCAGAGTTCACACCGCGATTACGCCGCGCAATCACTACGCCCTCAAAGGCTTGCAGACGTTCCCGTTCCCCTTCGCGCACTTTCACCTGCACGATGACGGTATCCCCGGAGCGAAAATCCGGAATGGATTTCTGCTGCATGATTTCTGCTTCAAGTTGCTGAATGATATTCATGTCACTGCTCACTATCTCTATCTTGATACACCATATGCAGAAAGCCAGCCGGCCCCCCGCGTCAATCATTCACAAAGGATGGTGGGTCCGCACCTTCCTGCTGAAATTCGGCCAGCAATTGCTGTTCTTCGGCCGTCAAGGGCCGGGTGGCCAGCAAATCAGGCCGGCGCTGCCAGGTCCGCCCTAACGCCTGCTTACGCCGCCAGCGTGCCACCTGGGCATGGTGGCCACTCAGCAGAACCTCCGGCACCCGCAGGCCTTCAATGACCTCGGGCCGGGTGTAGTGCGGATGATCCAGCCACGGCTCAAATGAATCTTGCGCCGCTGATTCCTGATCGCCCAACACCCCCGGCAGCAGGCGTGCCAAGGCTTCAATCAGCACCAGCGCAGGCAATTCGCCCCCACTGAGCACGTAATCACCCAGCGAACATTCCTGGTCAATTTCACGCTGGACAATCCGTTCATCAATACCTTCATAACGCCCGGCCACCAGCAGCAGCCGGGGCTGCTGTGCCCATGCCCGCACCCGCGCCTGGGTCAGCGGCCGTCCTGCGGGCGTGAAGTACACCGCCAGCGCACGAACCGGCGCGGCTGCCTGGGCGGCCCGCAAGGCAGCCACCACCGGCTCAAACTTCAGCACCATCCCCGGTCCGCCCCCGTACGGTCGGGCATCAACCGTCCGATGCACGTCCTGGACATAAGCACGCGGATTCCAGACCTGCACCTGCAATTGGCCCCGTGCTTGCGCCCGGCCCACCATGCCGTAGGGCAGCACTGCAGTCAGCAGTTCCGGAAACAGGCTGACGATATCAATGCGCATCTAAAATTCGGGGTCCCAGTCCACCGTCATCCGCTGCTGCGTCAAATCCACGTCCAGCACCACGGAACCCAGCAGCAGCGGCAGCAAACGCTCGCGTTCACCCTGCACGACCAGCACGGCGTTGGCCGGGGTTTCCATGATATCGCTGACGCGCCCCAAGGCGATGCCCTGCGTGGTGGTCACCGCCAACCCGTACAAATCCGTCCAGTAATACTCCCCGGACGGCAAGGGCGGCAGTTGGCTGCGGGCAATGACCAACTCGCCTTTTAGCAAGGCGGCGGCGGCGGCCCGGTCAGCAATCTGCGCAAACCGCAGCAAAATTTCCTGGGACCGCAACTGACGCTCGGCAATCTGCACCACCTGGCGCTCCGCGCCCTGACGCAGATACAAGGGCGTATAACGCAGCAAATTGGCAGGCGGGTCGGTATAGGACACCACCCGCACCCAGCCACGCACCCCGAACAACCCCGTGACCCGCCCCACGATCACCCAGCGTTCGTTGGAGTCCGGGACGGGGATGGGCAGCGGCGCGGTACTCAGTGCGCAGGTGCCTCGGCAGCCGGGGGCTGTTCCCGCTGTTCCCGGATCAGGCTTTGCACCCGGTCGCTGGGTTGAGCGCCGCACTTGACCCAATGTTCAACCCGCGCCAGGTCCAGGCGCAGCCGGGTTTCACTCCCCTGAGCAATCGGATTGAAAAACCCGATGCGTTCAATATAACGGCCATCACGTGCCTCGCGGCTGTTGGCCACTACAACGTGATAGAATGGCCGCTTCTTGGCGCCGTGGCGCGCCAGTCGTATCGTCACCATGATTCAACCTCTTAGAGAGCCAGGCAGAGACACCCGGCTGTTGGCCCGACGGAAAACCGGGGATTCTAGCCGTTTTCACGTCAATAGCCAATGGTTCCCGACATGAGTTTTGTCCCGCCTGCCCTGTCCGTGGTCGTCCCCCTGTATAACGAGGCAGACAATGTCCTGCCGCTGCTCACCCGCCTGCATCAGGCCCTGGCTCATTATGGCGCGCCCTGGGAAGTGTGGCTGATTGACGATGGCAGCCGCGATACCACTGTGGCGCGGGCACGGCAGATGCAGCAACAATATGGTGAACATGTTCATATTATTGAACTTCAACGTAATTTTGGCCAGACTGCTGCGATGCAGGCCGGCCTGGAGCTGGCCCGTGGCGAGGTGATTGCCACGCTGGATGGGGATTTGCAAAACGACCCGGCCGATATTCCCGCTCTGGTGCAGCAGTTGCTGGCGGAAGACCTGGATCTGGTGGTTGGCTGGCGCAAGTCACGTCAGGATGCCTATTGGTCGCGCAAAGTCCCCTCCTGGCTGGCCAACCGCCTGATAGGCTGGACCACGGGCGTGCGTCTGCACGATTATGGTTGTAGCCTGAAGGTCTACCGGGCTTCAATCATCAAGCAGGTTCGGTTATATGGCGAAATGCACCGTTTCATCCCGGCCTGGCTGGCCACGGTAGCCCCGCCGCAGCGCATCGGTGAGCGGGTGGTCAACCATGCCCCGCGCATCCGGGGTCAGTCCAAATACGGCCTGTCGCGCATCTTCCGGGTGTTGTTCGATCTGCTGGTTGTGCTGTTTTTTCTGCGTTTTCGGGCCAGACCAGGGCATCTGTTCGGCCTGCTGGGCCTGCTGCTGGGCCTGCTGGGCAGTGCGGCGCTGGGCTGGCTGGCTTATGTCAAATTCATCCTGGGGCAGGATATTGGTGATCGGCCCTTGCTGGTGGCCGGGGTCATGTGCATCCTGGCCAGTGCCCAGTTGCTGACCACCGGCCTGCTGGCCGAGTTGATGGCGCGGGTTTATTTTGAATCAGGTCAGGGCAAGCCCTATGTGGTGCGTAACCTGGCTGCCACCCAACCGGCACCCACCACAGGCTGGCATACTCATGATCCGGACCCGACTTGCTGAGACCAGCCGCCTGCTGGGGCTGACCCTTCTGGTCTTGCTGAGCTTTTTTTATCAACTGGGCACACCGCCGCTGTTTGACGTGGACGAAGGCGCCTTTGCCGAAGCCAGCCGGGAAATGTGGATTAGCGGTGATTGGGTGACGCCCCGGCTCAATGGCGAACTGCGCGTTGACAAACCCATCCTGATTTATTGGGCGCAGGCTGCGAGCCTGGGCCTGCTGGGCGTCCATGAATGGGCCGTACGCCTGCCCTCGGCCCTGGCCGCCAGTCTGTGGGTGCTGGCGGTCTGGGGGTTTGTCCGGCCCCGGTTTGATGCCCCGACCGCCTTGCTGGCCAGCACGCTGGTCGCCAGCAATCTGCTGGTCATGACCATTGGCCGGGCCGCGACGGCAGATGCCCTGTTGAATCTGTGGCTGACCCTGGCGTTGTTTGACGCCTGGCGCTATCTGGAATACCCGCGCCAGGCCCCCCTGCTGCGTCTGTACCTGTGGCTGGGCCTGGGTTTGCTGACCAAAGGACCGATTGCAGTAGTCCTGCCGTTTCTGGTGCTGACCGGCTATTGCCTGAGCAGCGGGCGGGGGCGTGACTGGCTGCGGGGCAGCTTTTACGGGCCGGGCTGGCTGATCCTGCTGGCCGTGGCCGGGCCATGGTATGCCCTGATCATTCAGGCCCAGGGTGATGCCTTCCTGGCTGGCTTCTGGTTCAAGCACAATGTCGGACGCTATACCGAAACGCTGGAAAGCCACGGCGGTTTCTGGGCCTATTATCTGCTGTTGCTGCCGCTGATTTTGTTACCCCATACCGCCCTGTTACCACGTACCCTGGGGCACCTGGTGACGCATTGGCAAACCCCGCTGCTGCGCTTTCTCTGGCTCTGGTTTTTCAGCGTCCTGCTGCTGTTTTCCTTTTCCCGGACCCAATTGCCCCATTATCTGCTCTATGGCCTGACACCGCTTTTCATCCTGTTGGCGCACCAAAACCCGCCTCGGCGTTACTGGCTGCTGGGGCCGCTGCTGCTGGGGCTGGTCTGGTTGAGCCTGCCCGTGCTGCTGGCTGAATTTCCGCCCAAGGCCGCTTACCTGCGTGACAGCGTGGCCCAGGCAGCCCTGCTGTTTGATAACCACTACCTTGCCGCAGTACTGGGTGTCCTGGCCGTGTGGCTGTGGCTAGCCCTGCGGCCCCCGAGTCTGGGGGCCTGGCTGCTGGCTTGTGGTTTACACAGTCTGCTGCTGGCCCACACCGTTCTGCCGACGCTGGGTACGCTATTGCAGGAACCGGTGCGTCAGGCAGCCCTGCATGCACCTGCGGCACCGGTGATAGCCTGGCGCGCCCATCTACCCAGCTTCAGCTTTTATCGCCAGGACATTATCCCGCGCCGGGACCCGCAGCCTGGTGATGTGGTCTTTACCCGGCGGGAGAATCTCGCCCAGCTTGGCCCGCATCGGTTGCTCTATGCGCAAGGCGGCGTGGTTCTGGTACAGGTCGCCGCACCATGAGCCAGACCTGCCGCTTAGGGCTGCTGGCATTGGGGGGGCTGCTGCTACTGAACCTGAAGGACTGGAATATCCCCCTGTTTCTGGCCCTCCAGAGCTACACCCGCCTGGCACCCGACCTGCTGTGGGCACACCTGACCCTGATGGGCGATACCTGGGCGGCCCTGGCCTGGGTGGCCCTGCTGGGGCGTTACCACCCACGCCTGCTGTGGGCCAGTCTGCTCACCATTCTGCTGGCCGGGCTGCTGATTCATGGCAGTAAATTTTTCTTCAGGCTGCCCCGACCGGCGGCTGTGTTGCCACCCGAAACCCTGCATCTGATCGGGCCAGCCCTGTATTATCGAGCCTTTCCCTCCGGACATGCCCTGACGGCCTTTGCGCTGGCAGGCCTGCTGTGGCAGGTTGTACCGCGCCTTGAGCTGCGGTTGGCGGTATTGATCCTGGCTGGCGGGATTGCACTGAGCCGGATTGCCGTGGGTGCCCATTGGCCGCAGGACATTATCGCCGGTGCCGTACTCGGCTGGCTGGCCGCCGGATGGGCCTGGCAACTGGCACGCCGCTGGCCACTGGCCGATCACGGTGCGGTGCCGGTGATTTTATGGCTGCTGCTGGGTGTGGCCATGACCTTATTTCTGGGCCATGACCCGGAGGCTTACCCTGGGACCTGGGCGCTGCACTACGGCTTGGCGCTGGCCGGGCTGATACAGGTCTTGCGCAGTTTGAGCCAACGCGCCCAGCGTCACCATGGCGGCTGAATGGCCATTGGCCGCCTGCCATTGCTGCGGCCAGATTCAGCGTTTGCCGCCGGTGACACACCAGGAAACGCTGCACTGCTGCCGCTGCAGTACCCGGTTGCGCAACAGCCAGGGCCAGAACACCCTGGCCGGCATCCTGGCCCTGCTGGCCTTGCTCTGCTACGGGCCAGCGATGCTGTGGCCCCTGGTGACGTTACGACAGTTGGGTCAACAGCAAACAACCAGCCTGTTGGGCGGGACGCTGGATTTGTTTGACCGGGGTGAGTGGTTCATCGGCGGGGTCATCTTGCTGTTTTCCATGCTGCTGCCCTTGCTCAAGCTACTGCTGTTGCTGGAATTGAGCCTGTTTACCCTGTTTCCGGCAGCGCAACGTGCCCTGAATTATCGGGCGATGGAATTCATCGGGCGCTGGGGCATGCTGGATGTGATGATCCTGGCGCTGATCATCATGCTGGTCAAAATGGGCAATCTGATCACCTTTACCGTAGGCCCGGCCATCTACGCTTTTGTCGCTTGTGTGACGCTGAGTCTGCTGGCCACATTTTTCTTTGACTCCCGTGCCTTATGGCAGGAACTACCCACCGATGTCTGAACCTGGCGCTGATTTCCCGCTGGCCCGGCGCGTACCCAAACGCGGCTATGGCCTGATTGGCCTGCTCACCGGGTTGTTGCTGGCCGCTGGCCTGCTGGGCCTGATCTATGGGGCCGGGCCTCGGCCTACACTGACGTTGTACTTTCCCGACGGTCATGGACTGCATCCGGGTGACAGCCTGCGTTATCGGGGGATCGCCGTGGGCGTAGTCACCGGGTTGGCTCTGGCCCCCGATTTTCAAAAGGTCACGGTTAAAATTGAACTCTCGCCCAGCGCTGTGGGGTTGGCGCGGGTCGGAAGCCGATTCTGGATCGAGCGTCCGGCTTTGGGCGTGGACAGTATCCGGGGCCTGGATACTTTGGTGGAGGGCCGTTACCTGGCCGTAGCTCCCGGTGCGCCGGATGCGGCCCCCCAGTGGATCTTTGAGGGCCTGGAAACCGCGCCCTGGCTGGAAGTGGTAGAAGCGGGCAGCCTGGAATTATGGCTGGACAGCCCGGAACGCCATCAGCTGCGCCCCGGCACACCGGTGCTCTTTCGTGGCGTGAAAATCGGTAAGGTCAATCAGTTCCAACTGAAGCCCGATGGCAGCGGACTCAGTGTACGCCTGGTCATCAACGCAGCTTTTCGGGATTTGATTCGTACCCAGACCGTGTTTTGGTTCCAACGCCCGCTGGATGTCCAGATGAGTTTGTTGGGCGGCGTCAACTTTAATGTTGGTGCCCTGGAAACGCTGGCCACCGGCAGCATCGCCCTGGCCACCCCAACGGTCAGCGGTGAGCCAGTACCCGCCGGGCAGCGCTTCAACCTCCAGCTTGAAGAACCGCGCCATTGGCGCGAATGGCAGCCGGCAGTCAGCCTGGCAGTGGCACCGTAGCCGATGCGCAGACCTGGAGCCGGTGCTCAGCGACTCTACTGGGGTGGGGCGCGCCTGCGGGTTGTGGCACGTTGTCGGCGGCGTTCCCGGGGATCGTTGCGCAGCGGGCGATAGATTTCCACCCGATCACCCGGAGCCAATACGGTATCCGGTGCAACGAGCTGGCCGTGGACACCGACCCGGTTCACCCGTAAATCCAGGTGCGGGCAATGCTGAAACAGCCCGGAAGCCTGCAAGGCTTCCAGCACCGTGGTCCCCGGCGGCAGATCCAGCGCGATGAGCCATTGCTGGACGGTTTCTGCATAGACCACCATGATCTGCACAGGATCAAGCCGATCGGGCCAATAATTCGCGGGGTAGCGAGAAGGCGATGGTTTCGGGTCGTCCGTTCAGTGCCATGACCGGCGTTTCCGGTCCCAGCAGTTGCTGCAAGCGGGCAACCACGGCGGTGACCAGCACCTCGGGGGCCGAAGCGCCCGCCGTGACACCGACGGTGTGCCAGCCATGCACCCAGTGATCCTGGATATCATCCGCAGTATCAATCAAGTATGCTGGTTTTCCGCATTGCTCGGCCAGTTCGCGCAGCCGGTTGGAATTGGAGCTATTCACGGAGCCGACCACCAGCACGCCATCCACTTCGGCAGCCAGGCTACGCACGGCATCCTGCCGGTTCTGCGTGGCGTAGCAGATGTCATCCCGACGCGGCGCGGCAATACCCTGAAACCGCGTGCGCAGCGCATCCACTACCCGGCGGGTGTCATCCACAGACAGCGTGGTCTGGGTGACATAGGCCAGTGGGGTATCGGCAGCCAGGGGCAGGTCGGCGACATCGGTTTCTCGCTCCACCAGATGCAGCTGGGCCTGTTGGCCTGCGTCCAGCCACTGGCCCAGGGTGCCTTCCACTTCCGGGTGTCCGCGATGCCCGACCAAAACCACCTGGCGTCCGGCAGCCAGACTCCGGCTGACCTCGACATGGACTTTGGTAACCAGCGGGCAGGTGGCATCAAACACACGCAACCCCCGGGCCTCTGCTTCAGCCCGGACGCTGCGGGCCACGCCGTGGGCGCTGAAAACGACGGTGGCGCCGGCTGGTACGGCGTCCAGTTCCTCAACAAATACCGCACCCAGATTACGCAGGCGTTCGACCACGGTCCGGTTATGTACCACCTCATGCCGGACATAAATCGGGGCGCCAAACTGGGCCAGGGCACGTTCCACAATGGCAATGGCGCGGTCCACTCCGGCACAAAAGCCTCGGGGGTTGGCCAGGACAATACGTTTCGGCATCAGCATCACTCCAGGAGGGTAAAGTCAAATTGCAGATTATGCCCGGCCAGCGGGTGATTGAAATCCACGGTTACCCGGCTGTCGGTCAGGTCTTGAATCTGGCCAGCCACCGTATACCCGCCGGGGGTGTCGAAGCTGAGCACCTGACCCAGGACCAACGGTTCCAGGTTGGCAAAAACCGGACGGGGCAGAGTATGGCTGGCCTCCGGCTGACGCAGGCCAAAGGCCTGTTCAGCCGCCAGCAGGTAGCGCTGCGGCACGTTTGGTACTGCGTCCTGAAGCAGCATTTCCAGACAAGAGGCCAGGGTGCCATCCCCCCAGCGCCAGCATAACGGCTGTGCTGACGAGGCAGATTCCACCACAGTGCCATCGGCCAGTTTGAGGGTAAAGGCCAGTCTGACCGGTTGGCCTGCTTCAAGCATGATCCCAGCCTCGCCACTGGGCCTCGGCTTGCTGCGCCTGCTGGTTCAGATGCCGGGCCAGGACAAATAACAGATCACTCAGGCGGTTCAGGTAATGCAGCCCATGCGGGTGCAGGGTTTCCAGGCGGTGGGTGCTGACCCACTGGCGTTCGACCCGGCGGCAGATCGCCCGGGCCAGATGGCAGATGGCGGCCGCCGGTGTCCCACCGGGCAGGATGAATTCCCGCAGCGGGGGCAAGCAGTCATTCCAGTCCCGCAAAGCTTGTTCCAGGGTCGCGACTGTACGTTCATCCAGCGGCCCAGGGGCGGCGGCGGATAGGGCGACTGCACCGCCCAAGTCAAACAGCCGCTGTTGCACTTCAGCCAGCAGGGCGTCTGCCTCGGCGGGCAGCGCTTGCGTGCGCAACCAGCCCAGGGCGGAGTTTAACTCGTCCAGTTCCCCCAACAAGGCAACTTTGGGGTGGTCTTTGGGATAACGGCTGCCATCGGCCAGGCCGGTTGTGCCGTCATCACCGGTGCGGGTGGTAATTTTACTGAGTCGGTGGCCCATACGTTTCTGCTTGATCCAGTAGGGCGCTAGCGTATCTGGAATGCGCGGCAACCTCAACCCGAACACCACCCCACCCTAGCCCTCCCCATGACTGGGGAGGGAACTGGAGTTGGCGTGGATCGGCGGTTAGCTCAGCGCCGACTCG
>CAYNNN010000002.1:0-92025 GCA_964398665.1 uncultured Gammaproteobacteria bacterium
TGCTGCATCACCTGCGTTTCCCCTGGCGGTTTTTTGCCAGCGCCGCAGCGGCCCTGCACCCCCAGGGCCGAATCATGCTCATCGAACCGGCGGCAACCCCGCTGGGGCGCGTGTTTTATCGCTGTTGTCATCACGAACCGATGCGGCTGGCCGAAATTCAGGCCCCGTACGAATTTGCCCCCAATGGCCCCGGCGATGCGTTCGCGAACATGGCGATGGCTTATGCCCTGTTCATCCGTGACCATGACCTGACGGTGGCCCGGCTGGCCAGTCTGGGGCTGCGTATCTGCCAGGTTGGTTTTAGCGATGTGCTGGCCTATCCCCTGACCGGTGGCTACAGTCACCGCCAGCTGGCGCCGACTTTCCTGCTACGCGGCCTGACCCGCCTGGAAGAAGCCCTGCCTCAGGCCGTCCTGCGCCGATTGGGGCTGCGCCTTTGGGTTATTTTGGAGAAATCGTGAGTTACAATCCCCAAGCCCATTTTGATTGGGTTGCCGACCATGCCACCCGGCCCCGCTACTATCAGCGCCAGTTCCAGGCCCAGCGCCTGGCGCTCTATCAACATCACATCCCGGCGGGCAGCCGCATTCTCGAAGCCGGGATGGCGGAAGGGGATTTGCTGGCCCAACTGGCCCCCAGCCGGGGCCTGGGGCTGGATTTCAGCGCCAAGATGGTGGCCAAGGCCCAGCAACGTCATCCGGAAGCCCACCTGGAATTTCGACAGGCTGATGTTCAGACGGCAACGCTGGATGAAACCTTTGATGCCATCATCCTGGATGACCTGTGTCAGTATCTGGATGACGTGCAGCTGACCCTGACCCAGTTGCGTCAGGCCGCTCATCCGCGCACCCGGCTTTACCTGACTTCGTTCAATCAGGCCTGGCGGCCCTGGCTGGCCCTGGCACGTAGCCTGGGGATGGCCGTACGCCACCCGGTTTCCAACTGGCTCTCGCGTGCAGATTTAGCCAATCTGCTGGCGTTGGCCGGCTGGGAAGTGGTGCGCTGTCAGACGGAACAGTTGTTCCCGTTTCAGGTGCCGCTGCTGACCCCGCTGCTGAATCGCTTTCTGGTGCGTATGCCCGTGCTCTGGCATCTGGGCTCCACCATTTTCATCGTGGCCCGCCCGCGCATGGCGCCTGTCCTGACGGGTGCCATCAGTTGCTCGGTGGTCGTGCCAGCCCGCAACGAAGCCGGTAATATCGCCGCTGCCCTGGCCCGGATTCCAGTGCTGGGGCAGGGTACCGAAGTCATCTTTGTCGAAGGCCATAGCCGGGACGACACCTGGGCCACGATTCAGCGCGAAGTGGCGGCTTATCAAGGCCCCCACCAAGTGCGCATGCTCCAGCAGCCCGGCAAGGGCAAATGGGATGCGGTACGGGCCGGATTTGCCCTGGCCCAGGGAGATGTGCTGGTCATTCAGGATGGTGATCTGACGGCACCCCCGGAGGATTTGCCCAAATTCTACCAGGCCGTTGCAGGCGGGCAGGCCGAATTTGCCAACGGCAGTCGGCTGATTTACCCCATGGGCAGTCGGGCCATGCCCTTTTTGAACCTGCTGGCCAACTGGTTTTTTGCCCGGCTGCTATCCTATATTCTGGGCCAGCCGATCAAAGACAGCCTGTGCGGTACCAAGATGCTGCTGCGCAGTGACTATCAGCGCTTGCTGGACCGGATCAGACCGTTTGGGGATTTTGACCCCTTCGGAGATTTCAATTTGCTGTTTGGTGCCGTGCTGCTGAATCTGCGTCTGGTGGATATTCCAGTGCGCTATCAGGATCGCAGTTACGGCAGCACCAACATCTCGCGCTGGCGTCATGGAGTGCTGCTGCTGCGCATGATGGGGTTCGGACTGCGTTGGCTGCGTTTCCACCGTTAATATCATCCACATGACAGGGTCAGACGTGAGTAAGTTTCCGGTTCTTGATCTGGCCAGCATCAAAGTCGCTTGCCAACAATGCAGTGTCGCCCGGCTGTGTCTGCCCGCCGGCCTGGATGCCGAGGAGATGCCCTTGCTGGATCAGGCCAGTCTGGTGCGGCGGACCTTGCGACGGGGCGAAGCGCTGTTTGCCGATGGGGATACCTTTGCTGCCGTGTATGCCGTACGTTCGGGCTGCATCAAGACCGTGCTCGTGGATGCCAGCGGCGCCGAACACATTGCCAACTTTCACCTGCCCGGCGAGCTGGTCGGACTGGAAGCGTTCAAGGAAGACCGCCACCTGTGCCACGCCATCGCCGTGGACACCACCCACATCTGCGCCCTGCCGATCGCGCAGCTCCATGCGCTGGCCCAGCGCCTGCCCAGCCTGAATCAGCATCTGTTTCGGCTCCTGGGTCAAGAATTATCCCAGGATCAGGAAATGCTGCTGTGGCTGAGTGCCAAAAGCGCACCGGAACGGCTGGCCAGCTTTCTACTGGGCTTCTCGACCCGGATGCGGCGGCGGGGCTTGTCTGACCGTCAATTCATCCTGCCGATGTCGCGCCACGAACTGGCCAACCATCTGGGTCTGACTCCGGAAACCATCAGCCGCACCTTTGGCCAATTACAGAAAGATCAGTTGATTCGACTGGTAGGCAAAGAAATTGAATTACTGGATTTGATTCAGTTGCGCCAGTTGCAGGGCAGCGAGTGCGCGCCCAAGCACCACTGCAAGAGCGCCTGACACAGGGGCGTGCTATCGGGGGCCATACCGCCGCCTGATGATGGCGCGCCGCACAGCGCCCACCTTGCCAATGCCCCTGATTATAACCCGCTGCCTGCCCCAGGCTACACTGACTGCAACCCCTATACGCTCACACCGCACGCGCGCAGTAGAACGGGTCTCATGTTGCCCCAGTAGGCGGGCAGTGTAACCGACGGTGTGCGCGGCACTACGCCCAAACATGGTCAGGCTGGGCTTGATAGCGGCCAGCTGTGCTGTATTGTTACAGGCACCAACAAGCACCGAACGCTTGCCTTGCGTGCCCCGCTTCGGAAGGGTTTCATCCCGGCCATCGCTTCGGTATAGTGTGCGGCCATGAACCTTTACCGCACCCCTCTATACACCGCCCACCAGGCAGCAGGCGCTCATCTGGTGCCCTTTGCCGGTTGGGAAATGCCGTTGCACTATGGCTCCCAACTGCGTGAACATCAGGTCGTACGCACGGCTTGCGGCCTGTTTGATGTTTCGCACATGCTCGGCACGGACTTTACCGGCACCCGGGCTACGGCCTTTTTGCGCCAGTTGCTGGCCAACGATGTCGCCCGGCTGGCTCCCGGTCAGGCCCAATATGGCTGCCTGCTGGACGCGGATGGCCATATTCTGGATGACATCATTGTTTACAACCGGGGCGAACGCGGTTATCGCATCGTCAGCAACGCAGGCACCCGCACCCGCAATCTGGCCTGGTACGCCCAACAGGCTCAGGCGTGGGAGGTGCGGGTCCAGGCGCGGGATGACCTGGCCATGCTGGCCTTGCAGGGGCCGCAGGCCCGCACCTGTTTGGCGGGTCTGTTGCCACCTGAAGCCGGAGACGCGGTGCTGGCCCTGCCCCGCTTTGCGGCGCTGGAACTGGGCCAGTATTTCATTGCCCGCACCGGTTATACGGGCGAAGACGGCTTTGAGATCATTCTCCCGGCGGCTCAGGCGCCCGGCTTGTGGCAGTCCTTGCGGGAACGCGGCGCTCAACCCTGTGGTCTGGGTGCCCGGGATACCCTGCGCCTGGAAGCGGGTATGCTGTTGTACGGCACGGATATGGATTCCCGCACCACACCGCTGGATTGCGGGCTGGGCTGGACAGTGGCCTGGACGCCCGCAGAACGAGATTTCATGGGCCGAGCTGCCTTGGTCACGCGCCGGGCGCAGGCACCCGTGCCGGTGTTGCGCGGCGTGATGCTGCGCGGCAAGGGCGTGTTGCGCAACGGCATGGTGATACAGCTGGATGATGGGCAACAGGCTACGCTCAGCAGCGGTGGCTTTGCCCCGACCTTGCAGCGCGGGATCGGTCTGACCTGCGCCCTGCCCGAGGCGGCCACGACCGGGCAGGTCAGCGTGCGGGGCCAGTCCCTGCCGGTTGTCCTGTTGCCGCTGCCCCTGGTGCGTCAGGGCCGCAGCCGGGTGCCCCAGGAATTTTTATCTTGATCCAAGAGGTTCAACAGTCACATGAGCGTAATACCCACTGACCGGCGTTATGTCGCCACCCATGAATGGCTGCGTGTCACGGGTGATATGGCCACCGTCGGCATCACGGCCCATGCTCAGGAACAACTGGGTGATGTGGTGTATGTCCAGTTGCCGGAAGTCGGACGCTCGGTAGCCGCCCAGGAGGCCTGCACCGTGGTCGAATCCGTCAAGGCGGCCGCCGACGTGTACAGCCCGCTGGCCGGGACAATCGTCGCGGTCAACACCGCGCTGCATGAAGCGCCGGAAACCTTGAATCAGGACCCTTATGAAGCCGGCTGGCTGTTTCAATTGGCCCTGGCACCCGGACAAACACCCGAAAGCCTTCTGGACGCAGCGGCTTATGCAGCCGTGGCAGACGCAGGCCACTGATGCCGTTCATCCCCCATACTGAAACCGAGCTGGCCACCATGCTGGCGGCGGTCGGCGTGCCCAATCTGGCCGCGCTGTTTGCCGAAGTTCCGGCCAGCTTGCGGGCCGCACCACTGAACTTGCCACCGGGGCTGTCCGAGGCGGCAATTAGCCGCCTGATGCGGCAACGTGCCCAACAGGATGCCGGGGCATTGTGTTATATCGGCGCCGGTGCCTATGACCATCACATCCCGGCAGCGGTCTGGGCCATTGTCAGCCGGGGTGAGTTTTACAGCGCCTACACCCCTTATCAGGCCGAGGCCAGTCAGGGTACCCTGCAGGTACTGTACGAATTTCAGTCCCTGCTGACCCAACTCACCGCCCTGGATGTGGCCAATGCTTCGCTGTACGACGGGGCTTCGGCATTGGCCGAGGCTGTGTTGATGGCGGCGCGTCTGAAAGCGCAGAGTCCTGCCCGCATCCTGCTGCCCCGGAATCTGCATCCGCGTTATCGTCAGGTGCTGCGTAGTCTGGTCAGCGCCCAAGGTATCGAACTGGTGGAGATTGACTATGACCGCGCCGGCGGCCATCTGGCCCCGGAAACGCTGGCCGAAGCCGCCGGTCCCTGGACGGCCTTGGTCATCAGCCAGCCGAATTTCTTCGGGGTGCTGGAAGAAGTGGACAGCCTGACCGACTGGGCGCATGCCCAAGGCGCCCTGGTCATCGGCGTGGTCAACCCGGTGGCGCTGGGTCTGCTCAAACCGCCAGGACACTGGGGCCAGCGCGGCGCCGACATCGCATGTGGCGAAGCCCAGCCGTTGGGGATACCACTGGGTTCCGGCGGCCCGTATCTGGGTTTTTTGAGCTGCCGGCGCGCCCATATCCGCCAGTTGCCGGGTCGGCTCGTGGGGGCTACCGTGGACGCCGAAGGTCGTCGGGCCTACACCCTGACCTTGCAGGCGCGGGAACAGCATATCCGCCGGGCCAAGGCCACTTCCAACATCTGTACCAATCAGGGCCTGCTGGCCATCGCCGTCACGCTACACCTGGCCCTGCTGGGGCCACAGGGCCTACAGGCCACGGCACAGGCCTGCCATGCCAGCTTGCGTGATCTGCGTGCCCGCCTGGCGACCGTCGCGGGCGTAACCCCAATTTTCAACCGCCCGGTTTTTCATGAAATGGCCCTGCGTCTGGACGCGGACGCTTATGATGTGCTGCGCAATCTGGCGGCGCAACAACTACAGGCGGGCTTCGCCCTGGGTCAGGATTACCCTGAACTGGGCAAGGGCAGCCTGCTGGTGTGCGCCACAGAGCAGCGGCTGGCCGAGGACCATGCGCGTTATGTCCAGTTGCTGACCCAAGCCCTGCGCCCGCCGATGGCGGTGCATCCGTAACTTACCCCTATTTTCAAGCGAGCGTGTTATGGCCCGAATCACCCTGAAAGGCAATCCGATTCACACCAATGGCACTGTGCCTGCCGTCGGCAGCCTGGCCCCCGATTTCTGTCTGACCACCAAAGACCTGGCGGATGTCGGACTGGCGGCATTTGCAGGCAAGAAGAAATTGATCAACATCGTCCCCAGCCTGGATACCGGGATTTGCGCGCTGTCCACCCGCGCCTTCAATGCCCAGGCAAGCCAGCATCCGGATACCGTGATGCTGGTGATTTCCGCCGACCTGCCTTTTGCGCAAGGCCGGTTCTGCGGGGCTGAAAACACCCATGACGTGGTCACGCTGTCCATGCTGCGCAACAAGCAATTTGCCGAAACGTACGGCGTGCTGATTGTGGATGGGCCGCTGGCCGGGCTGACGGCCCGGGCCGTACTGGTCCTGGATGCCGAAAACCGGGTGCTTTATAACGAGCTGGTGCCTGAAATCGTTCAGGAACCTGATTAC
This sequence comes from uncultured Gammaproteobacteria bacterium, assembly GCA_964398665.1. GTDB lineage: Bacteria > Pseudomonadota > Gammaproteobacteria > CAYNNN01 > CAYNNN01 > CAYNNN01. The sequence goes on from CAYNNN010000002.1 coordinate 6,405, forward strand.
GCTGCTGCCTTGGCAGCCCTGAAGTAAACCTTGCGTGCGCCTGCCGTGGCAGGCGCCGACACACTACCCATGCCGACTGCACCGCTGATTTTTGAATTATCCAGCCTAGGCCGCACCGCAGCCCCGTATGCCGCTGTCCCGCTGGATACGGATATTCCAGCCCACCTGCTGCGCACCCGACCTCCGGCCCTGCCGGAAGTTTCGGAGTTGCAGGTGGTGCGGCATTATACCCGGCTGTCCCAGCAGAATTTTTCCATAGATACCCATTTCTATCCGCTGGGTTCCTGCACCATGAAATATAACCCCAAGATTTGCCATGTCCTGGCCAGTCTGGAGGGATTTGCCGGACGCCATCCGCTGGCCGACGACGCCAGCGGCCAGGGTGTCCTGGCCTGTTTGCATGAACTCCAGCAAATCCTGGCCGAAGTCACTGGCATGGCGGCGGTTTCGCTGGCGCCGGCGGCAGGGGCACAGGGCGAATTCGCCGGGGTGGCCATGATCCGGGCCTATCATCAGGCCCGTGCTGACCATGCCCGGACGGAAATCCTGATTCCCGATGCCGCCCACGGCACCAACCCGGCCTCGGCAGTGATGTGCGGTTTCAAGGTCCGGGAAATTCCGACCACTGCGGCTGGTGATGTGGATTTGGCCGCCTTACAGCACGCTCTGGGGCCGCAGACGGCGGGCCTGATGCTGACCAATCCCTCCACCCTGGGCGTATTTGAACGCAATATCGAAACCATCGCCCGACTGACGCATGCCGCCGGCGGCCTGCTGTATTACGACGGCGCCAACCTGAATGCCATTCTGGGCAAGGTGCGGCCCGGTGACATGGGTTTTGATGTGATGCATCTGAATCTGCACAAAACCTTCGCAACACCGCATGGCAGTGGCGGCCCCGGCGCAGGACCGGTCGGCGCCAGCGCCCGGCTGGCTGAATTCCTGCCCCAGCCAGTGGTGGTGCAGACCGCTGAAGGCTACCGCTGGCGCACCGATGACGCAGCCCCACACAGCATCGGCCGGATGACGGCTTTTGGCGGCAATGTCGGCGTGCTGTTGCGCGCTTACATCTATGCCCGGCTGCTGGGCGGCCCCGGCTGCCAGCGGGTAGGAGAGTATGCGGCACTGAATGCGGCCTACCTGCTGGCCCGGCTGCGTGCCCTGGGCCTGACCCCGGCGTACCCGGAGCGTCAGGCCAGCCATGAATTTGTGCTGACCTTGAAAGCCGAGGCCAAGGCTACGTCCCTGAGTGCCTTGACCCTGGCCAAGCGCCTGCTGGACTATGGCATGCACGCCCCGACCACCTATTTCCCGCTCCGGGTACCCGAAGCCTTGCTGATTGAGCCGACTGAAACCGAGGATCTGGCTACCCTGGACGCTTTTGTGGCCGCAGTGGCGGCCATCGTGGCGGAGAGCCGGGAACAGCCCACGCGCCTGCAACAGGCCCCCCACACCTTGCCGGTGCGGCGCCTGGATGAGGTTCGCGCCGCCCGTGAGCTGAACGTAGCCTGGCAGCCGCCCTCTGCCTGACGGGTCATGGCCAAACCTCGGGGCTTGCGGCGCATGTGGTTGGCAGCCTGGTACTCGCTGGCCGGGTTGCGGGCGGCGTTTACCCACGAAGAAGCCTTTCGTACCGAAGTCAGCGCCGCCTTGCTGCTGGTACCACTCGGTTTGTGGCTAGGCCAGACCCCGGTAGAAAAATTGATGCTGGCGGCCAGCGTGTTTTTGATTCTGGTCGTGGAGTTGCTCAACAGCGCCATTGAGGCCGTGGTGGACAGGGTTGGTGCCGAACACCATGAACTCTCCGGACGCGCCAAGGATTTGGGTTCGGCTGCCGTGCTGCTCAGTGTGATTGGTGGCATTACCACCTGGATTATTCTTTTATTACCCGTGAGTTGAATTTATGCCCGTCATCGTCTGTGGTTCGCTGGCTTATGACACCATCATGGTGTTTCATGACCGCTTCAAACACCATATCCTGCCTGAACAGGTCCATATCCTGAACGTCTCCTTTCAGGTGCCCGTGATGCGCCGGGAGTTTGGTGGCTGCGCCGGTAATATTGCCTATAACCTCAAACTCCTGGACGTGCCAGCCTGGCCCCTGGCAGCAGCGGGGAAAGATTTTGCCAGTTACGCCGCCTGGTTCGAGCGCTGCCGCATTGATGCCCGTTACGTGCGGGTGCTGGAAGACAGCTATACTGCACAGGCTTTTATCACCACTGATCTGGATGCCAACCAGATTACGGCCTTTCATCCGGGCGCCATGAACCGGGCACATGAGCTGCCCATTCCCACCGACGCCGGCGTCAAATTGGCCCTGATAGCCCCTGATGGCCGCGAAGGCATGTTGCTTCATGCCACACAATGTGCCGCCGCCGGCATCCCTTTCATTTTTGATCCGGGTCAGGGCATGCCGCTGTTCAGCGGCCCGGAATTGCTGGAATTCATCGCCCAGGCCGATTGGGCTGTGCTGAACGACTACGAGTCCCGGATGCTTCAGGAACGTACCGGGGTCAGTCTGGACTCGCTGGCAGGCCGGCTGCGCGCCCTGATCATCACCCAGGGCGGCAATGGTTCCCGGATTTATGCCAATGGCCAGCAATTTGAAATTCCCGCCGTGCCGGTAACCACCGTAGTCGATCCGACCGGCTGTGGCGACGCATACCGGGCCGGGATTGTCTACGGGATCCTGCATAATCTGGACTGGCCCACTACCGGACGCCTGGCCAGCCTGATGGGGGCCATCAAGGTGGAATGCGCGGGCACCCAGAATCATGTCCTGACCCTGGAAAATGCCCGAATACGTTTCAAGGCGGCCTTTGGCTATGAATTCTAAATCCTTGCTGGCGGTTGTCGAACTGGGCGGCTACCCCGATTTCAGCCGCCTGTATGCCGAGGCCGGCTTTGAACCCGTGACGGTGACATCCGTACGCAAGGCCCTGAGCAAGCTCAAAACCCGGCAGTTTGCCGCTGTGGTGGCCGAGTTCAATTTTCAATCAGATTTCCGTGACCGCACCAGCAGCCTGGAAAGTCTGCTGGCTGTGTTGCAGCAGCATGGCCCGGATACTGTGGTCATCTTGCTGTATGAACCCGAACACCGGGTTGCGCTGGACCGCCTGCTGGCGCGCTTTCCAGTGGCGCATACCCTGAGCCTGCCGGTGGCGGCAGCCCAATTGCAGGCAGCCCTGCCCTAACATCATGGAAAGTATCCATTCAAGCATTCTGCTGATACTGCTCGTGCTGTGCCTGATTCTTTCGGCATTCTTCTCAGGCTCGGAAACGGCGCTGATGACCATGAACCGCTATCGGCTCAAGCACCTGGCCGCGCAAGGCCATCGCGGGGCCCGCAAGGCCCAGCAATTGCTGAGCCGGCCCGATCGGCTGCTGGGCCTGATTTTACTGGGTAATAATCTGGTCAACAATTTTGCCTCGGCCCTGGCAACCTTGCTGGTCATCCAGTTTTATGGCGAGGGTAGCCTGGCGCTAGGCATTGCCCTGCTGACCGTGATCATGCTGATTACCAGTGAAGTGGCCCCCAAGACCCTGGGGGCACTGTATCCCGACCGCCTGGCCCTGCCTGCGGCCCATGTCTATGTTCCCTTGCAGCGGTTCCTGCACCCCGTGATCTGGAGCCTCAACCTGATAGCCAATGGCTTGTTACGCCTGTTGGGCTTGCCCCCTCAACCCGGAACGCAACAGACCCTGAGCCGGGAGGAGTTGCGCAGCGTGATGCTGGAAGCTGGCTCGCTGATCGCCAAACCCCATCAGGAAATCTTGTTGCGCGTGCTGGATCTGGAGCAGGCAACCGTTGAAGATGTCATGGTCCCGCGTCTTGCCATCGAAGCCCTGGACCTCAATCAGCTACCCAAACACCTGAGCCAGCGTCTGGCACAACTGCCCTACAGCCGGATTCCGGTTTATGAAGACCAGCTGGAGCATATTCGGGGCATTCTACCTGTGCGCAAGGCACTCCAACATCTGAGTTCCCAGACAGAAATCACCCGAGAGTCAATCGAAGCGCAGCTGATCCCTGCGGTGTTTGCAGCACCTAATACCCTTATTTACAATCAATTGTTGCGATTCAGGGAGCAGAAACAGCGGATGGGACTGGTCGTGGACGAATACGGTGCCTTGCTGGGTCTGATCACCCTGGGTGATATTCTGGAGGAAATGGTCGGAGAATTTACCGATGCGCAAACCGCCGAACAGCCACTGGAGAAGCAAGCTGATGGCAGTGTTGTGGTTTCTGCGCAGTGCAGCGTCCGGGAACTCAACCGGCGCCTGCGTCTGGAATTGCCCCTGGGGGGGCCGCGCACCCTCAATGGCCTGATTCTGGAGTATCTGGAAGACATCCCCACGAGTAAACTGGGCTTGCGCCTGGCAGGTTATGCCCTGGAAATCGTGGAGATCAGCCCTCAGGCGATCGTACGGGTGCGCCTGCATGTGCAGCTCCCCCGGCTGCTGGATGAAGCAGCCGGCCAGCATCTGGCCTAGGGGGGCAATCATGCGTGCCAGTCTGCCTGCGCCCTGGCATACCGGTCCTGACCATCTGCGCTATGCCCAGTGCTGGGAAGATGCGGATATTTTATTGACAGCCTTGCAGATAAAGGCGGGTGACTGCTGCCTGTCCATCGCCTCGGCAGGCGACAACAGCCTGGCCCTGCTCATCGCCGACCCGGCGCAAGTGGTGGCCATCGATTTGACCCCCAGCCAACTGCATGCCTTGGCCCTGCGCGTGGCTGCCTACCGGAACTTACAACACCCGGAACTGCTGGAATTGATCGGCTCCAGGCCCAGTACCCGACGCTTGGCACTCCTGCAACGATGCTTGCCAGACCTGATACCCGAAGCTCAAGACTACTGGCGGCAACAGGCCCCGGCAGTCGCACGCTGGGGCGTGGGCGGAGTCGGCAGGTTTGAACGCTATTTCCGGCTGTTCCGGCAATTCGTTCTGCCCCTGGCACACCGCAATGCCACGGTGCAGGCGCTGTTGCAGCCCCGCACCCCGGCAGAACGCCGGCACTTTTACCAGACCCGCTGGCAAAACTGGCGCTGGCGCCTGCTCATGCGGCTGTTTTTCTCGCAATCGGTGATGGCCCGGCTGGGCCGGGATCCGGCCTTTTTCACCTATGCCGAAGGCAGTATGGCTGAGCAGGTTGCCAGGCGCACGGCCCACGCCCTGCAAACGCTGGATCCGGCACAAAATCCCTACCTGCACTGGATTCTGACCGGCCAACACGGCGCAACCCTGCCGCTGGCACTGCGCCCCGAGCACTTTGCCACCATTCGGGCACGTCTGGATCGGGTAAGCTGGCACCTGCTGGCGGCTGAAGCAACAGGCACGCTGGGTCTGCGTTTTGATGCCTTCAATCTCAGTGACATCTTTGAATATCTGGCGCCCGAGACCCATGCGGTCCTGTATGGGCACTTGCTGGCCTGCGCCAATCCCGGCGCCCGACTGGCTTACTGGAACATGCGCGTGCTGCGCGCTGCTCCCGCCCACCTTGAACATCAGGTACGCCGTGACCTGGCCCGTGCGGAAACCCTGCATGCTCAGGATCGGGCCTTTTTCTACCGGCGTCTGGTCCTGGAAACCGTGTTGCCGGCTCGTTGATTCAGGAGCCTGATTGCATTTTGGCCAACAATCCTTAAACTGGATTCATCCCCCCTCCCGGAGTCTGCCATGTACATCCCCCAGCGCCCTGCCCCCATCATTTCGACCCTGGCCCTGCTGGGATTGCTGGGCGCATCCGCTCCCTCCTGGGGGCATGGGTCTGTGCCAGCCATTCGCGGCACCCTGAGCACGGATTCTGGACCCACTGCACTGGATGTTGTGATCAGCAATACCGGGAGTGAGCGTCAGTGTGAGGGTAACGGTGCGGGCCTGCTCAATTTTTGTGCAAGTTTCAATACGGCTGCCGGCAATAATGGCCAAATCGCGGTTGGGGATATTGATCAGGACGGCTGGGCGGATGTGGTCGTTGCGGGTAACGCCGATAATCAGGAACAACTCTGTCTGAATAATCAGGATGGTGGCTTTGATTGTGCAGATTTTGGCACTCTGGACAGCAGCTGGGGCGTTGCCTTGGGCGACTTGAACGGTGATGGCACCCTGGATGTGGTGCTGGCAAATTTTGATATCGACCAAGGCGATCAGCGCTGCCTGAACAATGGCTCGGGCGGCTTTGCCAGTTGCGCCAGCTTCAATGCCTTTGACACCAGCCTGGCTGTGGCGCTGGGCGACCTGGACGGTGACGGGGATTTGGACGCCGCCCTTGCCAACAATAGCGCGGCTTATGATCGGGTCTGCTTCAATGATGGCAGTGGCAATTTTACTCAATGTAGCAATTTTGGCACCCAGGATCTGAGTACCGCCATTGCCCTGGGGGATCTGGATCGTGACCGTGATCTGGACATTGTCCTGGTCAACAACCTTGAAGAACGTTACTGTCTGAATGATGGTTCCGGGGGCTTCACCGATTGCCGGACTTTCAACGGCTCGGACAGCAGCCGGGGCTTGGCGCTGGGCGACTTGAACGGCGATGCCTATCTGGATGTGGTCATTGCCAATATCGGCAACCTGGAATCGGGTAATGGACGGCTTTGCCTGAACGATGGCTCCGGGAATTTCCCCAGTTGTGCCGATTTCAACAGTGCCAACAACCGGGGTTATGGCGTTGCCCTGGGCGATCTGGACGGGGATGGGGATCTGGATGCCGTGATCGCCAATGGCGGGACTGTCAGCAATGAAGCCGAGGCGCGCTGCCTCAACGACGGGGCGGGCAATCTGGATAGCTGCGTGACTTTTGGCAATGCTGACACCAGCATCAGCCTGGCGCTGGGTCAATTTGATAATGACTTCTTCCCGGATGTCACAACCAGCTTTGTGGGGGGTGTCACGACCAGCAACTTTGCCCTGACCCTGGCTTCGATGGTCAGCGGGTACCAGCCTGCCGGACTGGTGGCCGTTTATGAATTTGATGCGCAATACTGCAATACCGGTAGCGATGAACTGAGCGACCTCCGCACCCGCACCGTGCGCCTGAGCAAAGGCAATGCCCTGCGCTTTGACGATTACAGCCTGCCTGCGGACAAGGACAAGTTCCTGAGCGCCCCGGAGTGGCGTGAAGGGGGAATCGGCGCCGAATTGCGGGTCACCAGCGATGGTTCGGATGACTATAGCGACGGTGTGCTGGCCTCCTTGGAATGTGTCACGGTACACTACCGCTTCAATCTGTTCAGCCTGAGCAAATACAAGTTTGCAGTGCGTCTCTTTGGCGCATCGGTCACCCCTGGGGACGTGGCCCTGTCGATGATGCTGCAACCTGGCAGCAGTGCCGATATTGCTGCCAGCCCGGCCCTCGAGCTGGATTTGGGCAGCCTGATGGAAACCACGCCGTCCACGACGACGCCACCCGTTACCGCCTTGCCGGGCGGTACGGCGCCGACCCCCGTGACACCGGCACTCAGTTTCCCGACAGGTACCAGCAATCTGCCCAGTCGGCGCTGATGGCCCCACGTGCAGCCCGCCAGGCTGCACGTGTGCCGACCCACTAAAAACCTCATGTCCAAACGCTGCAAGCCGGGGCCAAAACCGCTACAGTAAGCCCCCATGCATACACCTGTCCCCGCGCCCTACCACTGGCGCCTGCTCCTGAATCTGGCTCTGAAGCACCGGTGGGTGCTGATTTGGGCCAACCTGATCGCCCTGGGCGCAGCGCTGGCCAGCGTGCCGGTGCCGTTGCTGTTGCCACTGCTGGTGGACGAAGTGCTGTTGCACCAGCCGGGTGCTGCCGTGGCCAGCATCAATGCCCTGTTTCCCATTACCTGGCAGGGGGCTACGCTCTATCTGAGCGTCATGCTCCTGCTGACCGTGCTGCTGCGTGCCCTGACCGTGGCGCTCAACGTCTGGCAAACCTGGCATTTCACCCGCATTGCCAAGGAAATCACCTATCAGCTCCGCAAGGACTTGCTCGGGCGTCTGGAACGCGCAGCCCTGGTGGAATACGAGTTGTTGGGCAGCGGCGCCGTCAGCAGCCATTTTGTTACCGATATGGAAGCACTGGATCAATTCATCGGCAATGCGGTGGGGCGTTTTGTGGTAGCCAGCCTGAGTCTGGTCGGGATCGCCGTGGTTTTGCTCTGGATTCACTGGGAGCTGGCACTGCTGATTTTAATCCTCAATCCGCTGGTCATTTTACTCACCACCTGGGTCGGTGGGCGGGTCAAAGAGTTGAAACGCCGGGAAAACAGCGCGTATGAACGCTTTCAGCAACGTCTGACCGAAACCCTGGACGCCATCGTGCAGCTACGTGCCAGCAATCGGGCCGGTCATTATTTGCACCGCGTTGCTACCGAAGCCAGGGCCGTGCGGGATCATGCCGTGGCCTACACCTGGCAGAGTGATGCAGCCAACCGCACTTCGTTTTTGATCTTTTTGGCCGGGTTCGACGCCTTCCGTGCCTTGAGCATGGGCTTGGTGGTATTCTCTGACCTGAGCATCGGCGAGATGCTGGCCGTCTTCGGGTATCTGTGGTTCATGATGACTCCGGTGCAGGAAATCTTGAACATTCAGTATTCCTATTACAGTGCGCGGGCCGCCCTGCACCGGCTCAATCGCCTGGCCCGCCTGCACCCGGAACCGGATTATCCGGCACAGGCTGACCCGTTTGCCGGGGTTCCCACGGTGAGCGTGACTGTAGAGGGGCTGCGGTTTCGCTATGCTGAAGGGCCGTGGGTGCTGGATGATCTGGGCTTGCATATCCGGGCCGGGGAAAAGGTCGCGCTGGTAGGCGCCAGCGGGGGCGGGAAATCCACCCTGGTACAAGTGCTGCTGGGCCTGTATCCGCTTGACAGTGGCCAGATCCGTTATGGCGGTGCCCTGCTGGAACAGATCGGCCTGGCCCGGATTCGGGAACAGGTGGCCGTGGTACTACAACATCCGGCCCTGTTCAACGACACGGTGCGCCAGAATCTGACCCTGGGACGAGAATTACCCGAGGCTGCGCTGTGGCAGGCCCTGGAACTGGCACAACTGCGGCCTGACATCGAGGCCCTGCCACAAGGGCTGGACAGTGTGCTGGGGCGCCAGGGTATCCGGCTGTCCGGGGGCCAGCGCCAGCGGCTGGCCATTGCGCGCATGATCCTGACCCAGCCCAAGGTCGTCATCCTGGACGAAGCCACTTCCGCGCTGGATACGGCCACGGAAGCCCGGTTACATCAGGCCCTGCAAGGCTTTCTTGCCGGGCGCACCACCTTGATCATTGCCCATCGCCTCAGTGCCGTCAAACAGGCCGACCGGGTTTACGTATTTGATGCGGGCAAAATCATTGAGCAAGGCGCGCATCAGGAATTGCTCGATGCCGGGGGACTGTATACCCGGCTCTATGGTACCGTCCAAACCCCTTAGGAGACCTCCCATGCCCTACTACGTCTACAAGATTTTCCCACCCAAACGTCTGGAACTGGCCGCTGAATTTCCGGATTATCAGGCCGCACGCACCTGCGCCCGCGAGTTGCGGGGCTTGGCAACCCTGCAAGCGCCCTACACGGCAAAATTGATCTTTGCCCGTTCGGAGCTGGAAGCGGCCCACCTGCTGACTCAGGAGCGGGAAAAGCCAGTATTGCGGGAAGATGAGATTTAACGCTATCCCCTAATGGATAGGAATAAAATCCGGGGTCAGGCCGTCTCCATTATCAGCAGCCTGTCTGGGCTGCCACCACCCTTGACACAATACCCGGAGTAATACCATGAAGCTACTGACAGCCCTGCTGACCACCCTGGCCCTGTGCGCCGCCGCACTGGTTCCGGCACAGGCAGATGATTACTATGGCAAGCAAAAGGTCGTCTATCACATCAACTACGACGACGCCAAGCAGCAAGATGGCGCGCTGCGTAACGTGCGCAACCATATTGATGCCGTCGGTGCCGACAACATCGAGATCAAGATTGTCCTGCACGGTCCCGGCATTGACCTGCTGGTGCGGGCCAATGACGATGAAAAATTGCAAACTCAAATCGCCGGCCTCAAAGCCCAGAATGTCGGCTTTGCTGTCTGCAATAACACCCTGAAGGCCAGGAAGCTGGATTACGAAAAGCAGTTGTACGACACGTCCAAGGCCGATATCGTGCCCGCCGGCGTCGCGGAACTGGCTCGGCTGCAAGGGATGGGCTACACCTACATCAAGCCCTGACCCCCTCAGGATGCCGGAACCCTGCGTCCCTCGCCCGAGGCGGCTTGGGCGCCGGGGGCCAGTTTGCTATACTGCGCAGCAGATTTGGCCCCCTGCCGCAACCTGAGCCGCCGCATGAGCAATCCTAGCTTTACCCGCGAAATTCGCATCAATCCCATCGTTCCCAGCGAGTCGGTGCTGATCTCCACTGCCCGCGGCATGCGTCCGCGCAAGGAGGAAGAGCGCCTCCCCCGTGATACCCGCGCCCACGTGGAAACGTGCCCCTTTTGTCGGGGTAACGAAGCCAGAACACCGCCGACCATTGCCGAATATCCTGAAGGCCCGCTCTGGGAAGTCCGGGTGGTCGAAAACCTGTACCCCGTCCTGGGCGCCGATAGTGGCAACGATTCTGTCAGCCTGGGGTTGCAGCAGATTATCTCTGGCTATGGCCGCCATGAAGTCGTCATTGACCATCCGGCCCACGGCATTGCGGTGCATGAAATGTCGGTGGCGCATCTGACCCTGCTCCTGCAAACCTATCGCGACCGGATGCGCGCCCTGTATGCCAGCGACCCGCGCCTGCGCTACGTCCTGGTATTCAAGAATTTTGGCCCGGCCGCCGGGGCCAGCATTGCCCATACCCATAGCCAGATCATCGCCATGCCGGTACTCCCGGAGAATGTGTATAACGAGCATGAGCACAGTCTGAATTACTACCGCAAGCACAACCGCTGCATCTTCTGTGCCCTGATTGATGAAGCCCTGACGTTCGAGGCCACCCTCTACGACCGGGAAAGCGGTGAAGTCAAGCGTAAAATCAATGTAGGGCAGTATATTATCGAAAAAAGTGCCCATTTCATCGCCATCAAGCCCTTTGCCAGCCGCTATGAGTGGGAAGTTCACATCCTGCCGCTCAAACATCAGGGCGACTATAGCCATGTGACGGAAGATTTACTGGCCGATTTCGCCCGCCTGCTCCAGCGCACCATGCTGCGTCTGGACAAGGTACTGGGCGGGGCGCAGTACAATTTCTTCCTGCACTCGCTGGCACATGGCTGTGACCACCGGGATTGTGCCTCCAGCTACCACTGGCACCTGGAAATTTGCCCACGCACCAGCATTCCGACTGGGTTTGAACTGGGTTCCGGCCTGTTTGTCAGCACGATCAGCCCGGAATCTGCCGCTGCGCAATTACGCGCCCTGGAGCTGCCCAGTGAATAACGCATCCACTCCCATGAATCATTTTCTGGTCCTGGTTGCAGTTGGGGCCGATCAACCGGGGCTGGTCAATGAGCTGACCCAGACCATACTCGATTGCGGCGGAAATGTAGCCGATAGCCGCATGGCGGTGCTGGGCGGCGAGTTTGCCATGCTGATCCTGCTCTCGGGGCAGTGGAATGCCATTGCCAAGCTGGAACAGGCCCTACCCCGGCTGGAACAGAAGCTGGGCCTGACCCTGATCCTGCGGCGCACCAAGGAACGCAGTCTCAGCAAGCAGCTCTTGCCCTATGCGGTGGAAGTAGTCGCCCTGGATCATCCCGGCATCGTGCATCAGCTGGCGAGCTTTTTTGCCCAGCGCGGGATCAACATTGAAGAACTGGCCACCAGTAGCTATGCCGCCGCCCACACCGGTACGCCGATGTTTTCCGTGCGCATGAGTGTGGCGGTTCCAGCTGATCTGCATATTGCATCCCTGCGTGACGAGTTCATGGACTTTTGCGACCGGCAAAACCTGGACGCCGTGATGGAACCCATTCGAGGCTAACATGCACTATATCCTGGGCCAGACCCTGCCTGATTTCAATGCGCCTTGCGCCCCCGACCAGACCCTGAGCCTGACGGCCCTGCGCGGGCGCTGGGTGGTGCTGTATTTTTACCCCCGTGATGACACGCCGGGCTGCACCCTGGAAAGTCAGGAATTTCGGGACCGCTACCCCGAATTTCAGCAGCTGGGTGCCGAGGTGCTGGGCATTTCCCGCGATACCCTGGCCTCCCATGCGCGCTTTCAAAGCAAGTATCAACTACCGTTCCCGCTCTTGGCTGACCCTGAAGAGACCGTCTGTAATGCCTTTGGGGTAATGGTGGACAAGACGATGTATGGCAAACCGGCCCGAGGCATTGAGCGCAGCACCTTTTTGATTGATCCACAAGGTGTTTTGCGTGCCCAGTGGCGCAAGGTCAAGGCAGAAGGCCACGCCGCCGAAGTGCTGACCGAATTGCGCAAGCACCAGGCCGCTGATGCCATCTGAATGACAGCAACAGGGCGTCTGTCCTCAACTGCAGATGCACGCTGCCGTTGGGGGCGGAGCCTCGGCCAGCGCACCAATCAGGTCCGCTGGTTCCCGCAGGCCATGACGCTGTAGATAAGCCAGCAACCCGGCATTGATCGTTGCACAGACCAGCGGGTCGTAAAACAGGGCAGTACCAACACCCAGGGCAGTAGCCCCTGCCAGCAGGAACTCGATGGCATCTTCAGCATTGCACAACCCACCCTGGCCGATAATGGGAATGCCCTGCGTCTTGCAGACCTGATACACCTGATGCACCTTGAGCAAGGCAATCGGCTTGATCGCCGGACCAGACAAGCCACCCTGGCGGTTGCCCAGCACCGGCTTACGCTGGTGAATATCAATCCGCATCCCGCTTAGGGTATTGATCACGGCAAAGGCATCCGCTCCGGCATCCATGCAACGTCGGGCGTTATCTGCAATATCAGTCTGGTTGGGTGAGAGTTTGACAATGAGAGGCTTGCGGGTCTGGGCCCGACAGGCAGCCACGACCCGGGCCGACATTTCGGGAGAATTGCCAAAGACTACCCCCCCTTCCTTGACGTTGGGACACGAGATGTTGACCTCAATGGCCGCCACCGGGCTTTGGTCAAACAAGGCAGTGACCGCAGCATATTCTTCCACCGTCGAACCTGACACGTTGGCGATATAAGGGGTAGCCTGGGTGTCCAGGGTCGGCAGGATATGCTGGATGACAGCCGGGGCACCGGGGTTTTGCAGGCCAATGGCATTCAGCATCCCGCCAGGGGTCTCACAGACGCGATGAGCCGGGTTACCCAGACGGGGTTGCAAGGTCGTGCCCTTGAGGCACACCGCACCCACCTGAGCCAGACTAAATCCGGCAACCCGCGTATATTCATCGCCAAAGCCCACACAGCCCGAAAGCAGCACCAAGGGTGTGCGCAACGGCAGGGCGCCAAATTTCACTTCAAGACGCGGTGATTGCGAATGTTCCATATCGTGTTGTACCAACCTGAAATCCCCCCGAACACGGGTAATATTATGCGGTTATGCGCCAATGCCGGAGCGACCCTGCACCTGATTCATCCGCTGGGATTCCAGCTGGATGCGGCCAAGCTGCGGCGCGCCGGGATGGATTACCGGGCCGCCGTCACCCTGCATGAACACGCCGACTGGACGAGGTGCCAACACTGGCTGGCCGCCCATCTTCCCCTGAGCACACTATACGCGCTGACCACCAAGGCAACGGTCACTTATACCACGGTCACTTATCAGCCTGGAGATGTCTTGTTGCTGGGGCCGGAGACGCGGGGGTTGCCGCCATCGGTGCTGGCCGACCTGCCAGCCCCGCAACAGGTGCGCATTCCCATGCGGGCTGGAAATCGCAGCCTGAACCTGGCCAATGCGGCCGCGATCGTGCTGTATGAAGCCTGGCGCCAGCAGGGCTTTGGATAGACCCCGAGGTTCAGCCCACGTCCACATCGCCGGATGGTGCGCAACCATAACGTTTTTTTGCCGCCTGGGCCTGCGCCAGCCACTGTTGCAGGGCCACCGGGTCAGCCTCGGGCTGCAAACTGCGCTGGACTTGCTGCAATTGCACCTGCAAACGCTCGCACCACTGCAACAGTGCCGTGCGATTCTGGGTAAAAATCTCCTGCCACAAGGCCGGATCGCTGGCTGCAATCCGGGTAACATCGCGCAACGCCCCGGCGCCATACCCAAAAATGGCGCCACTCGGGTCAGCTTCCCGTAGGGCTGCAACCAGCGCGTAGGCCATGACATGAGGTAAATGGCTGGTCCCGGCAAGGATCTCATCGTGACTGACCGCATCCATCTGGCTAACCTGGGCACCGACTTGCGTCCACAGCGCCGTCACGGCGGCGATAGCCTCAGGGTCGGTGTCCGGACGTGGGGTCAGAATCACCCGGCGCCGGGCAAATAACCGGGCTTGCGCAGCGGCTATCCCGCTTTGCTCGCTGCCGGCCAACGGATGTCCGGCAACCAGGCGCGGGGGCACATAGCCCCAAACTGCCTCGCAATCGGCGTAAATCTGCTGCTTGACGCTCCCCACATCAGTCAGCATCTGGGCCGGGTGCCAGTGGGGCCGGATCTGGGCCAGCAAATCCCGATAAGCACCCAGCGGCGCGGCCAGCAGGATCAGATCGGCCCCCTGCACAGCCTCGGCCACACTGGTCGCGCCCGCATCCAGGACACCCAGGGCCTGCGCCTGGGTCAACGTCTCGGACCGCCGGGCATAACCGATGATCTGACCTTGCCAGCCACTTTGGCGCAGCCCCAGGGCCAGCGAACCGCCGATCAGCCCCACGCCCAGCAGGGCGATGCGCCGAATCACCGCAATACCTCAGTCAATGCATTGATTAAACGCTGATTTTGTCCTGGCAGACCTACACTGATGCGCAAATGCTGCGGCAAGCCGTACTCGGCTACCGGACGTGTGATCAGACCATGACGGAGCAAGGCTTCAAAGACCGGACGGGCCGGACGCCCCAGATCGACACAGACAAAATTCCCGACCGAGGGGATGACCGCCAGACCTAATGCCGTCAGGGCAGCAGTCAACTGCGCACGCGCCTGGGCATTCAGTTGCACGGTGGCGGCCACGTGGGCAACATCGGCCAAAGCAGCCGTGGCAGCGGCCAGGGCCACGCTGTTGACATTGAAGGGCTGGCGGATACGGTTGAACAGATCGGCCAATTCCACGCTGCTGAGCGCATAACCAACTCGCAGGCCTGCCAGCCCGTAGGCTTTGGAAAAAGTGCGCGTCACCACCAGATTGGGAAATTCCGCCAGCCAGGTGCTGGCATCAGGGTAGTCGGGGGTCGTGACATACTCCACATAGGCCTCATCCACCACGACCACCACTTCAGTAGGTATCTGGCGCAACAGGCCGTACAACTCGGACCGAGACAGATAGGTGCCTGTCGGATTATTGGGATTGGCAATGAACAGCAACCGGGTTTCCGCAGTCAGGGCCGCCAGCAGGCTTTCGGCGTCATGACCATAGCGCACCCCACGCCGGCCATCATGTGCAGGCGCGACCTGCGCCAGCGCACTCGTGGCACGGATAACAATGGGATAAACGATGAAGGCGTGCTCGGCATATACTGCTGCCCGACCCGGCCCCAGGAATGTCCGGGCGATGATGTCCAGCACGTCGTTGGAGCCATTGCCCAGGGTAATTTGACTCAGTGTCACCCCATGTTTGGCCGCCAGGGCCAGCTTGAGCTGATGGCCGTTGGCATCCGGGTAAAGGCCCACGGTCGCCAGAGCGGTCTGGGCGGCGGCCAAAGCCTGTGGGCTGGGACCGAGCGGATTTTCATTCGAGGCCAGCTTGGCCGCGCCGGTAATCCCGAGTTCACGTTCCAGTTCCGCCAGGGGCTTACCCGGTTGATAGGGCTGGAGCTGGGCCAGACCGGGCATCGCTAGGGACAGGTAAGGCTTGGTCATAAAAAAGCTCAAATCAATTGGCAATGGCTTTGGGGTAAGCCCCCAGAATGCGAAACTCGGAAGCACTTTCCCGCACCGCAGCCAGGGCGGCGGCCACAGCGGGTTCCTGGGCATGACCTTCGCTGTCTACAAAAAACACATAATCCCACGCAGCCCGGCGGGAAGGCCGGGACTCAATGCGGCTCAGGCTGACGCCGTGGCGGGCAAACGGTTCCAGCAGGCGATACAAGGCGCCGGGCTGATTGGAAGTAGCCAGCAGCAGGCTGGTCTTGTCCGCACCGCTGGGTGGCACGGACTGCTTGCCGATCACCAGAAAGCGGGTTGTGTTATTGGGGTCATCCTCAATACGGGCCGCCAGGGTTTGCAACCCATACAACTGGGCGGCAGCTTCGCTGGCAATGGCTGCTGCCTGTGCTTCGTCCTGTACGCGCCGGGCGGCCTCACCATTGCTACTGACGGGTACGGTGCTGACCTGAGGCAGGTGCTGGCTCAGCCAGCGCTGGCATTGCGCCAGCGCCTGCGGATGCGCATACACACATCGGACCTGCGTCAAATCCCCCGTTCTGGCCAGCAGGTGGTGATGGACCGGCAGCAGGATTTCACCACAGATATGCAGGGTGGAACCCAAAAAACAATCCAGGGTATGGGTCACTGCACCTTCACTGGAATTTTCAATCGGCACCACGCCGTAATGCACGGCATCGGCCTCGACTTCGCGGAATACGTCGGTGATGGTGGCCAGTGGCGCCAGTTCCACCGTCTGGCCAAACTGCTTCAAGGCAGCCTGCTGCGTATAGGTACCGGGTGGCCCCAGATAAGCCACCCGGGTCGGCGCCTGCAACTGGCGACACACAGCCATGATTTCCCGAAACAGACCCTGCATGGTCGCCACACTGAGCGGGCCTTGCTGACGGGCTGCAACAGCACGCAGGATTTGCGCCTCACGCTCGGGCCGATAAACATCGGCCCCAGCCCCGGCGTTACGCTTGCTGGCCACCACCGCCTGGGCCAGCGTGGCCCGTGCATTGAGCAGTTCCTGCAACTGAAGGTCAATCTGGTCAATCTGGGCACGCAACTGGCCCAGGTCGAAGGTGTTCATCCGACTTTACGCACCGCCAGCACGCCATTGATGGCTGCAATCTGGGCCAGGATGTCTGCGGTCAGCGGGGTGTTGACATCCACCAGGGTATAGGCCAGATCGCCTCGGGAGCGGTTGACAATTTCGCTGATGTTGATGCCCGCCGTGCCCAGATCGGAGGTCAGCTGGCCCAGCATGTTGGGCACATTGGCATTGACCACCGCCAGCCGGCAGCAACCCTCGGACTTGGGCATGGCCACTTCCGGGAAATTCACCGAATTGCGGATATTGCCATTCTCCAGATAATCCCGCACCTGATCGGCCACCATCACTGCACAGTTTTCTTCGGCTTCTTCGGTAGAAGCCCCGATATGCGGCAAGGCGATGACTTTGGAATGGTCCTTGATCAGGTTATTTGGGAAATCACAGACATAAGCCCGGAGTTTATCGCTGTCCAGCCCGGCCAGCACGGCCGCATCATCCACAATGCCATAACGGGCAAAGTTCAGGATCACGGCGCCCTTTTTCAAGAGCTTGATCCGATCCTCGTTCAACAGGTTCCTGGTTGCGTTGTTGAGCGGCACATGGAACGTGATGAAATCCGAGCGCATCAGCAAATCATCGAGGCTCAGGGCCTGCTGCACCTGTGCGGACAACTGCCAGGCACCCTGGACGGTAATGCCGGGGTCATAACCGATGACCTTCATACCTAAGGCAATCGCGGCGTTAGCCACTTTGACCCCGATGGCACCCAGACCCACCACACCCAGGGTGCGGTTGGGTAGCTCAAATCCGGCAAAACGCTTTTTCTCTTTTTCCATCTGGGCATTCATGCTGGCGTCATCGCCCTGCAGGGTGCGCGCATATTGCCAGGCTGCGCCGATATTGCGATAGGCCATCAGCATCCCGGCCAGCACCAGTTCTTTCACGGCATTGGCATTGGCACCGGGGGCATTGAACACCACCACGCCCCGCTGGCTGCACTTGTCCACGGGGATGTTGTTGACCCCGGCACCCGCCCGCCCGATGGCCACCACCGAACCCGGCAGCTCCAGCGCGTGCATATTGTGCGAGCGCACCAGAATCGCATCAGGATGCGCGATCTCGGAGGCCACTTCGTAGCGATCACGTGGCAGACGTTCCAGCCCGGCGACCGAAATATTATTCAACGTGAGAATTTTGAACATCTTTCCTCCAGAAGGCATTAACCGTGACGTTGGGCAAAGTCCTGCATGAAGCCAGTCAGGGCCTCAACCCCCGCTTCGGGCATGGCGTTGTAAATGCTGGCCCGCATCCCACCCACGGAGCGATGGCCTTTGAGCGTGGTCAGCCCGACCGCCTTGGCCGCTTTCAGGAACGGGTCATCCAGGGCGGCATCCTTGAGAATGAATGGCACGTTCATCCAGGACCGACTGTCAACCGCCACCGGATTACGATAAAAACCCCCGGACTGATCAATCGCGGCATACAATCTGGCGGCCTTGCGCTGGTTAATTTCCGCCATCGCACTCAGGCCGCCCAGTTGCCTGAGCCACTGGAACACCAGGCCGGCGATATACCAGGCATAGGTCGGCGGGGTATTCAGCATCGAGCCTTCCTTGGCGTGGGCCGCGTAGTTGAACATGGTCGGAGTATGGGGCAACACCTGCCCCAGCAGGTCTTCACGTACAATGACAATCGTCAGCCCCGCCGGACCGATATTTTTTTGGGCACCGGCATAAATCAGGCCAAATTTCTCCACGGGCAATGGCCGGGACAGCAAGGTGGAAGACATATCCGCCACCAGCGGTACCGACCCGGTCTCGGGGATCCAGCCAAATTCCACCCCGCCGATGGTCTCATTCGGGGTGTAATGCACATAGGCCGCATCTGCGTCCAGCTGCCACTCGGTTTGTGGGGGCACATGGCTGAAGTGGCTGGACTGACTGCTCGCCACCACATTGACCTGGGCATAACGGCTGGCTTCTTCGATGGCCTTTTTCGACCAGGCCCCGGTGTTGACATAATCGGCGCGGGTTTTACCCCGCAGCAGATTCAAAGGCACCATGGCAAACTGGCTGCTGGCCCCGCCCTGGAGAAACAAAACCTTATAATGGGCTGGAATCGCTAGTAATTCCCGCAGGTCAGCTTCGGCCGTCTCGGCAATCTGGATATATTCCTTGCCGCGATGGCTCATTTCCATCACCGACATGCCAGTGCCATGCCAATCCAGCAGCTCGGCCTGCGCCTGTTCCAGCACTGCCTGGGGCAGCATCGCCGGCCCGGCGCTAAAATTATAAACTCGTTTCATCGGTTACCTCAGTGAGTGTCGTTGCAAGCTGTTCGGCGCTGACCAGAAATTCACCGTCCTGAAGGCTGATCAGCTTAACACCTTGGGCGTTGCGTCCGGTTTGGCGAATTTCGCCGCAGCGGGTGCGGATCAAGGTGCCGCCGTTGGTGATCAGCAGTAACTCATCCTGTTCCCGGACCTGGAGCGCCCCGACCAACTGGCCATTGCGGGTGCTCAACTGCATGGCGATTACGCCCTGACCACCGCGTCCACGCAGCGGGAATTCGGCCACCGGGGTGCGCTTGCCATAACCATTGGCGCTCAGGGTGAGAACTTCCCCTTCCGGGGCAATGACGATCAGCGAGATGACCGACTGGTTTTCCAACAGGCGCATCCCACGCACCCCGGTAGCGGTGCGCCCCAGTGAACGCGCTTCCTCCTCGTGAAAACGCAGGGCCTTGCCCGCATCGGAACACAGGAGGATTTCCTGCTGGCCATCCGTCAGGGCCACCCCGATCAGGCGATCATCCGTACGTAAATCCACCGCGATGATGCCCCCCGGGCGAGGCCGGGCAAATTCGCTCAGCGGAGTCTTCTTCACCGTGCCTTGGCGGGTGGCCATGAACACATAGCGCCCGGCGTCGAATTCGCGCACGGGCAACAGGGTCGTGATGCGTTCTCCGGCACTCAGGGGCATGAAATTCACGATGGGCTTGCCCAGCGCGTTGCGTTCGGCACGCGGCAGTTCATAAACCTTGATCCAGTACAACCGTCCCAGGCTGGAAAAGCAGAGCAGGGTGTCATGGGCCGTCGCAGCCACCAGGTGTTCCACCCGGTCTTCATCCTTCAGGCCCGTCGCCAGCTTGCCGCGCCCACCCCGTTTCTGGGCCACATAACTGGTCTGAGGCTGCGCCTTGATGTAGCCGCTGCGCGAGAGCGTGACCAGCAACGGGGTATCATCAATCAGGTCTTCAGTACGAAAATTTTGCTGCACCCCGACCAGTTCGGTACGGCGCGGATCGGCAAATTCGGCGCGCAACTGGAGTAACTCCTCGCGCAACACCTGCGCCAGCCGGACCGGATTATGCAAGATTTCCAGCAAATCATGCACCTGTGCAGCCAGATCCAGATATTCACCGGTAATCTTGTCCTGCTCCAGGGCTGTCAGCCGCTGTAACTGCAAATCCAGAATGGCTTTGGCCTGGATTTCGGACAGGCGGTAACGTTCGCCCTGCAAGCCGGCCTCGGCGTCGAGTTGCTCGGGGCGCAACTGGGCACAGTCTGCCCGCTGCAACAGCTCACCCACCTGCGCTACCGGCCAGGTCTGCGCCAACAGAACCTGCCGGGCCGCAGCGGGAGAAGGCGCGGACTTAATCAGCGCAATCACGGCGTCCAGGTGCGCCAAAGCCACCGCCAGCCCTTCGAGAATATGTGCCCGTGCGCGTGCCCGGCCCAGTTCGTAGCGGCTGCGCCGGGTGATCACCACCCGACGATGTTGCAGGAATGCCTCCAGAATCTGCTTCAGGTTCAACAGGCGAGGCTCACCGCCCAGCAATGCGACCATGTTGAAACTGAAGGCAGTTTCCAGCGCCGTTTGCTGATATAGGTTATTGACCAGCACAGCAGCGTTCTCCCCACGCCGCACCTCGATCACCACCCGCATCCCGTCCTTGTCGGACTCGTCGCGCAGTTCGCTAATACCCTGAATTTTCTTGTCCTTGACCAGTTCAGCAATCTGTTCGATCAGGCGTGCCTTATTGACCTGATATGGCAATTCGGTGACGATGATGCTTTCCCGACCACTTTTATCCTGCTCGATTTCATGGCGTGCCCGGAGCAGAATCCGTCCCCGGCCCGTATGATACGCATCAGCAATGCCCTCAATGCCGTTGATCAGGCCCGCCGTGGGAAAATCCGGTCCCGGCAGGTAGCGCATCAGCGCAGCGATTTCAAGTTCCGGCTCAGCCAGCAGGGCCAGCAAGGCGTCCACCACTTCGCCCAGATTGTGGGGCGGAATGTTGGTGGCCATCCCGACTGCAATCCCCGTTGCCCCATTGACCAGCAGGTTGGGCGACCGGGTAGGCAAAACGGTGGGTTCGGTTTCGGCATCATCATAATTGGGAATGAAATCTACCGTATCCAGATCCAGATCGGCCAGCAGGCTATGGGCAATCCGGCTCATGCGCACCTCGGTGTAGCGCATGGCTGCCGGCGGGTCACCGTCTACCGAGCCGAAGTTGCCCTGGCCGTCGATCAGGGGATAACGCATGGAAAAGGTCTGCGCCATCCGCACCAGTGCGTCATAGACGGCCAATTCGCCATGCGGATGATATTTGCCGATCACGTCACCGACGATACGCGCCGATTTTTTATACGGCTTGTTATGCTGGACGCCCAGTTCCTGCATCGCATACAACACCCGCCGATGCACCGGTTTCAGCCCGTCGCGCACATCCGGCAGAGCGCGCCCGATGATCACCCGCATGGCGTAGGCCATGTAGGACTGGCGCATCTCCTCTTCGATGTTGATGGGAAGCAGTTCTTTGGCGAAAGCGACCATGCGGATACCTGGAAAAATGAACCGCCAATCCTACCACAGGCGCTGCGGTTTTCGCAGCGCCCGCCCGGTGGCCGGCATGCTTCTGTTGCAGTCGCTCAGGGCAGGGCCTGGTACAAGCCCTGGGTACGGATGTAGTCCACCACCGGCGCCCCCAGCAGCGGGTAAAGCGCGGCAAAATCCAGTTCGCCACGCCAGGCCCGGGCCAGGGCGGCCCGACATAAGCTACTGCGTCCAGGCACGCGCTCGGCCACCACCCAGGGCTGGAAATCGCGCGCCAGGGCCTCGGCCTCATGAAAGCGCGCCCAGACCTGCGGCTGGGCATTATCCGGGCCAATGACCAGGCGCACCGGCTGTTGCAGGCGGCGCTGGAGTTCTTGCAGGACGGGATAGGTATAAATTGGCCCCTGGCCACCTTGAGCAGCGAGTAATTCGGCCTCCAGCGGGCAGATGACCACGGGCTGGGTGGCTGACCAGTGGTGCTGGCCCAATTCCAGCATGGCCAGCCGATGGGCCCAGGCCACAGGCTGCTTGCCGAAGGCATGGCTGGCGCTGGGCAGCAGCCAGACTCCGGCGGCCTCGGGGTACACCTGCGCCACGCTGTCCCAATGTCCGGCATGAGGCGGGTCGAAGGTTGCGCCCAGCACGGCGACAGGTCGGGTCATAGTCCGGGGTTGGTGCTGGTTACCAGATGCACGCCCTGGGCAGCAAATTCCCTGAGGGCCGCCTCAGCCAGGGCCGGAAAATCCGGTCCACCCGGCAGCCGGGGGACCGGACTCATGCAGTCCACCAGCAGATACAAGCGTCCGATGGCTTCCGGAGCGGTTGCCTGCATCCGGCGGACCAGCGAGGCGACTGTTTCCGGCACACAGTGGCTGGAGGCTTCGCCAAAGATATAAATCCGGTCATAGCCCAGCAATTCGGCATACAAGGCAGCGTCAAAATCACCTACGGGCGTATCGCCCACCGTTTTGACCTCGGGTTCCAGGGCGCTGTAATTTTCGGTCCAGGGATGTTCGCCCTTGAGGATGTAACGGGTCGGACTGTGCCGCAACAGCGCATGGTACAAGGCCGCTTCCTGCACGGCAGGTACCAGGGCATGACTCAGACCGCCCAGCAGGGTGTGATAGGGCCAGATGACCAGCTGCCTGCGCCCGGTGCGTTCCAGGGCTTCGCAGTAGGCCAGGGCACGCGCCGGGGCGCTGGGGGCTTGCCAGCGGCCAGCCCGCACCTCGGCAGCGCTGATGAGGGTGAACGGTGCAGGCGGCTGGCCGCTGGCATCCTGCCAGAAGGCAGGATGGAAAATCTGAAAGGCGGAGTGGGTATCCAGCGAGAAAAACAGCCGGGTCAGCCGCCCTGCATGGGTATAGATGAAGTGCAGGGCACGGTTCATGTCTGCCACGGCGCCGGGCACTTGCAAGCTGGCCCCCGGTGTGATGAACCCAGTCTGGCAATCAATGCCTAGCACGGCGATGCGCAGGCCATCGTCGGCCGCCGGGGCAACCGGCGCGGTTTGCTGATGCGTTCGGACCGCTGCCGCGACCGTCGCTGCACGTTCCAGCCAAAGCTGGCCGGTTTGGTCAGGGTCAAAATAGCTAGGCAACATGGTCACCTCTTTGGTGTCAATTTGACACTAACTTAAACGCACTTCGTAAACTTGTCAAGCTGTGCTAATTTTTCCTTATGAACCTATCCGCACCCCTGAACCATACCCTGACGCTAGCGCCTGAGGCCCACGAATATCAGGTGCACTTGCTGGTACCCAGCCCTGACCCCCAAGGCCAGCGCCTGCGCTTGCCAGCCTGGGTGCCCGGCAGCTACCTGATTCGAGATTTTGCCCGGCACGTCATCCAGCTGGAAGCCTGTTGTGCAGACAGGCCACTGGAGGTGCACAAGCAGGACAAGCACACCTGGGTGTGTGCCCCCTGCATGGGTCCGCTGGAAGTGCGCTATCGGGTGTATGCGTTTGATAAATCGGTACGCGGGGCATATCTGGACGATATGCAGGGCTTTTTTGATGGTGCCGCCTTGCTGTTGCAGGTTCTGGGTCAGGAAGATGCCCCCTGTCGGTTATGTCTGCCGCCGCCCTTGCAGCCCGCTTTGGCGACCTGGCAGGTGGCAACTGCGATGCAGCCCCAGGCGGTGGACTCGGCCGGGTTTGGGGTCTATCAGGCTGAAGATTATGCCGCGATGATCGATCATCCCTTCCTGTTGGGCCATCTGGAACGCTACCCTTTTGAAGTGGGAGGCATTCCTCATCAGTTGGCGGTGCAGGGACGTCATGGCGGGGATATGACCCGGCTGTTGCGGGATATGCATGCCATCTGCACGGCTGCGCTGGCCCTGTTTGGGGCCAGCCCGGTCCTGCATTATGTCTTCCTGCTGCGAGTGGTGGATGAAGGTTACGGGGGACTGGAGCATCGGCATTCCTGTCACCTGCTGGCCAGTCGGGACGATTTACCCCGCTTCGGGTTAGCGGCACCGTCTTCGGATTACCGCAAACTGCTGGGACTGATCAGCCACGAATATTTTCACACCTGGTGGGTAAAAAGTCTCAAGCCGCGCTGTTTCCAGCCCTATGACCTGACTCGGGAAACTTATACCGGGCTGCTATGGGTGTTCGAGGGTATCACGTCTTATTACGACGACCTGCTGCTGCTGCGGGCCGGCGTGATCAGCCTGGAGAGCTATCTGGAATTGCTGGCCCAGAATATCACTCGCCTGTGGCGCACGCCGGGGCGACAACAGCAGAGCCTGGCCGAATCGAGCTTTGACGCCTGGATCAAGTTTTATCAGCCTAACGAAAATACCCTCAACACCCAGGTCAGTTACTATCTCAAGGGCGGTCTGGTGGCCTTGTTGCTGGACGTGGCCTTGCGCCAGCACAGTGCAGATCGGCATAGCCTGGACACCCTGGTACGCACACTGTGGCAGACGCATGCGTCCAGTGGTCTGGGCGAAACCGAGTTCGAGGCTCAGGCCAGCCTACAGGCCGGGGTGGATCTGAGTGCATTTTTTGCCCGGACCGTACAGGGGACGATGGAACTGGATCTTGGTCCGGCGCTGGCCCAGTTCGGAATCCGGCTGCACGCGCTGCCCGCAACCAGCCTGAACGATGGCGGGGGCTATCTGGCGCAGGTTCCGGCCCCCGAACGCCTGCCCCGGATAACCCTGGGTGCGCACTGGAATGTCCAGATGGGCGAAATCGCCCTGCTGACTCAGGTGGTCCACAACGGACCTGCCCAACAGGCGGGCCTGAGTCCGGGCGACGTGCTGATCGCGGTGGATGGCCTGCGGGTTACCGGCCGCACCCTGGACGCCCGCCTGCAGGTGCATGCACCGGATGCGCGTGTAGAACTGCACTATTTCCGTCGCGATGAATTGCGCACGGCCTCGGTGCAATTGCGGGCAGCAACGCCTGATACCTGCTATCTGAGCGTGTCTGAGCACTTGCCCCCGCCGATGCAGGCGCGGCAACAGGGCTGGGTCCGACCTGGCGGAATTCCGGAGACGTGATGCGTATGATTCCCCAATCGCTATCTCAACGTTTGCTGTTGATTTTGCTGGGCCTGGGTTTGCCCCTGCTGATCCTGGCTGCGCTCACGCTCAGCTGGCTGATAGATAGCCATGCCGAACAGCAAAAGCGGATGGTGGAACAGGCAACGCTGGAGCGTATCGCCTGGCTGGTCGAAACTGAAATACGCGAGGGACGTCTGGGAACCGCGCGTACCCAGTTCCAGAAAATGCTGGCACAGTCTTTCATCGGAGTCCAGCGCATTGAACTCTACGACACTCAGGAACGCCTGCTGGTGCAGGCAGTCGCTGCCGACCCGACTGCCGTCCCGGCACACCTGACCCAGCGCCTGGAGCAGAAACTGGGGACAACTGCCCAGCCGCTGGGACGTCTGGTGGCAGAATTCCATGCCCCGGCATTTGAAGACATTCCTCGGCGAGTCAAGTGGATCGCACTGGGTTTGCTCGTCATGCCCGGCACGGCGGCCCTGCTGGGTGCCTGGTTTTTTGCCCGCTCCCTGCGGCGGCGCCTGACCCGAATCCTGAACGCCGTGGAGCAGATTACCCAGGGTGATTTCAAGCTCAAGCTGATCCCGCGTGGTGAGGATGAACTGGCCCGGTTAGGGCGGGGCATCCTCCAGATGGCCGGGGAACTGGAGCAGAAACTGTTGGCGCTGCGGGAAAGTGAAGAGCGTTACAACCTGGCGATGCGGGGCAGTCGGGACAGCTTGTGGGACTGGCAAATTCCCAGCGACATCTTTTACATTTCCGACCGGTTTCTGGAGTGGCTGCAAATCCCGGACGCCAAACGTCCCCAGACCTTTCAGGGCTGGTTGAAGTTCATTCATCCAGACGACATCAACCGGGTCAAGGCCGAACTGGGTCAGCATCTGGAACGGCGTCAGCCTTTTGAGCTGGAATTTCGCATGGCCCGTGTGGATGGCGAATTTCGCTGGATGGTCGGGCGTGGAGCCGTGGTGTCCGATGCCAGCGGCAAGCCTTACCGTATCGCGGGGTCCGTCACTGATACCACAGAAACCCGTCAGGCCCAGACCCGATTGCAGGATGCCCTGAAACGTCTGATGACCTTGATTGAAACCTTGCCGGATGTTGTCATCTTCAAGGATGAAATGGGTCGCTGGCAAATCCTCAATCCGGCGGCCCAGACCCTGTTCCAGCTTGATGACACCCACTGGACGGGCAAAACTGACCTGGATCTGGCCCGGGAACATTCCGAATTACGCCGGATTTTCCTGACCTGTCATCAACACGACCAGGCCTGTTGGGCGCAGGGAAATCGTTATAACAGCCTCGAAGTGGTGCCCAGCCTGCAGGGGGGCCCGACCCGTACTTTTGAAGTGGTGCGTACCCCGCTGTTCGACAGCAATAAACAGCGTCGAGGACTGGTAATCGTCGCCCGGGATACCACCCAGCGCAAACGCGATGAAGAAGCCTTGTTTGCCGAAAAGGAACGGGCACAAGTGACCCTGCAGGCCATTACCGATGGCGTGATCACGGTTGATCTGCATGGCCGGATTGATTACTTGAATCCCAGTGCCGAAACCCTGACCGGCTGGCCGCTGGCCCAGGCCAGGGGTCAAAATCTGAATCTGGTATTCAACTTGTTACACCCGGAAACCCGGCTGACCATCGGTAGCCCGATTGAAAGCGTGTTGAATCAGGGCATGGCGATTCAGCCGGAAGGCACTTTGATTTTATTACATAATCAGGGTAATGAGGCGCGTATCACCCTGAACGCTGCCCCGATTCGGGACCGGGCGGGCCACCTGAGCGGTGCCGTGATCGTATTTCATGACAGCAGCGAGCAGTACGCGCTGATGAGCAAGCTGGCTCATCAGGCCACCCACGATGCCCTGACCCAGCTCTACAACCGGGCGGCTTTTGAGCAGCACCTGCAACGGCTGCTCAGCCTGCCGCTGGAACAGCGCGCTACAGACAATGTGCTGTGTTATATGGATTTGGACCAGTTCAAAATCATCAATGATACCTGTGGCCATGAGGCCGGAGATGAGCTGCTGCGCCGGCTGGCGGTCATCCTGCAGGGCAAATTGCGCAAGCAGGACATGCTGGCCCGGCTAGGCGGGGATGAATTTGCCCTGTTGCTGGAAAATTGCCCGCTGGCCCGTGCAGTGGAAATTGCGGAAAATCTGCGCAAGGCGGTAGGTGAGTTCCGCTTCGTCTGGCAGGACAAGATCTTCTCGGTCACGCTCAGCATCGGTGTTTTACCCATCCCGCCGGATGCTACCTTGCTGACCGAAGTTGTCAGTGCGGCAGATGACGCCTGTTATGCCGCCAAGGAGCGAGGCCGTGACCGGGTGCATGTCACCCAACTGAACGATGCCGAGTTTGTCCGGCGTCGGGATGAAAAACGCTGGGCCAATCAGGTACAGCGCGCCCTGGAGCAGGACCGGTTTGAACTCTACGCCCAGCCCATCATCGCCCAGGACCCCAGACATGCCCAGCCCGCGCATTTCGAGGTCTTGATCCGGATGCGCGATGAACGCGGCGAAGTAGTCTCGCCGGGGCTGTTTTTACCGGCCGCCGAACGCTATGGCCTGATGGTGCAACTGGATCGCTGGGTGGTCATGAATGTACTGCGGACCTTGGGTGATCTGCTGCGCCAGGGTCAGATCAGACGCGCTGACGTATTGCTCAGCGTCAATCTGTCCGGTGCTTCTTTGGGCGAAGCCAGTTTGCTAAACTTCATCCGTGAGCATCTGTGGGAAAACGGCGTGGCGGCACGGATGTTGTGCTTTGAAATCACGGAAACGGCGGCCATCACCAATTTCAACCAGGCCCAGCATCTGATCAGTGAACTGAAAAAACTGGGCTGTCAATTCTCCCTGGACGACTTCGGAAGCGGGTTCTCTTCCTTCAGCTATTTGAAAAACATGCCGGTTGACTACCTGAAGATAGATGGCTCCTTCGTACGCAACATTACTACTTCACCCCAGGATGCCGCGATGGTCGAAGTGATGAATCAGATTGGCCACCTCATGGGCCTGAGGACCATCGCCGAATTTGTCAGCGATGCGGCAATCTGGGCACGGATTCAGAGCCTCGGCATTGATTATGGACAGGGTTTTTATCTGGGCAAACCCCAGCCGCTGCTTACCTTGCTGGGCCGTCAGCCCGCTTAGTCTCCACACCACTACTCTATAGGACTTGCTTTATGGGTTTATTGACCAACAAACGCGCCGTGATCGTCGGGCTGGCCAGCGACCGTTCGATAGCCTGGGGCATTGCCACAGCCATGCGCCGCGAAGGCGCCGAACTGATCCTGGTCTGCCAGAATGACAAACTGAAAGACCGGGTCATGAAGCTGGCCGCTGCCCTGGAAACCGACATCGTATTACCCTGCGACGTAGGCAACGATGCCGAGATCGAGGCGCTGTTTGCCCAAATTGATGATTATTGGGATCACATTGATATTCTGGTGCATTCTGTTGCTTTTGCGCCGCGTGAGGCCCTGCAGGGCGATTATCTGGATGCCGTGACCCGGGCGGGCTTTCATACCGCCCACGACATCAGTTCCTACAGCTTTGCGGCGCTGGCCAAAGCCGCCCGGCCCATGATGCAGAACCGGTCGGCATCCATGCTGACCCTGAGTTATCTGGGTGCCGAGCGGGTGATTCCCAATTACAACGTCATGGGTGTGGCCAAAGCCAGTCTGGAAGCCAATGTGCGCTACATGGCCAACAGCCTGGGACCAGAAGGCATTCGGGTGAATGCCATTTCCGCCGGACCGATTCGCACCCTGGCCGCCTCAGGCATTGCAGATTTCCGCGCCATGTTGAACTATGCCGAGCAGAAATCGCCCCTGCGTCGCAATGTCACCATCGAAGAAGTTGGCAACATTGCAGCCTTTCTCGGTTCCGACTGGGCCACGGCCATCACCGGCGAAGTGATTTACGCCGATGCCGGGTTCCACATCGTCGGCATGGTTTAGTGCTGCGCCAGCCCAGGCTGCCCCTCCTGGCAGGGGAATTCAGACGTAGCGACTGCGCAGCGGGCTGCTGCGCGGGAAATGGGCCTTGAGGTAGCTCATCTGGTCGCTCAGCACGCGATGGCCCTGGAGAAAAATGTACTCGGCATGGTTGGGCGTAAACGGAATGGCCAACAGCGCCATCCCGGCCTGCTCAGGCGTCCGTCCGGCTTTGTGGTTATTGCAACGTTTGCAGGCCGTAACCACATTATTCCAGGTATCGGCGCCATGCTGACTGAGCGGCCGGATATGGTCGCGGGACAATTCGCTGCCGGCAAAACGGTTGCCGCAGTACAGGCACAGATGCGCATCCCGTCGAAACAGGGCCGCGTTGCTCAGCGGTGGGGTGTAATCCCGCAACAGCTTGTCCAGATGCAGGCTTTTGTCCCGGGTGGCAATCACGGCGCTCAAACACAACGTGCTTTGCTGGCCATTGCGGGTATTGAACCCGCCGTGCAGGCAATACAGTCGCTCACCCCAGGCGTAGGCAATTTGATCCTGAGCATAAAGGCGCGCTGCTTCACGGTAATCTACCCATTCAACGGGCATTCCACAGGCATCCACGCGCAAAATCTGCTGATGCAAGTCGTACATGGCACACTGAACTACCGATAACCCAAGCCGCATCATACGCCTTCCCCCATGCGGTGCAAGCCGGCCACAGCCAGTCAAAAATATTTCATATCGTTTCCGGGGCCAATCCCCACCGTCTGCCAGTTCTCTGCTACGCTGCATGAGCGGCTTTATACAACACGGGAGAACTCATGAATCGCTATAGTTTGACAGACAAACCACTTGCCGGGCAGCGGGCCCTGGTGACGGGGGCCAGCTCGGGTATCGGGGCGGCCATTGCGCGGTCATTGGCTTTGGCCGGTGCCAAGGTTGCGGTGAATTACGCCGGGGGGGCAGAACGCGCCCAGCAGGTGGTGCAGGATATTCAGACCCAAGGCGGCGAGGCTATCGCACTCCAGGCCAATGTGGGTGAAGAGGCGGATGTCCAGCGCATGTTTGACCAGTTGTTTGCGCACTGGGGCAGTGTGGATATTCTGGTCAACAACGCCGGCTTGCAGCGGGATGCGCCTTTGGTGGACATGAGCCTGGCTGACTGGGATCAGGTCTTGCGTACCAACCTGACCGGGCAATTTCTCTGTACTCGGGCGGCGGTGCGGGAATTCCTGCGGCGCGGTATCGTGCCGGAGCTATCCTGCGCGATGGGCAAAGTCATCTGCGTATCTTCCGTGCATGATGTCATTCCCTGGGCTGGACACGTCAATTATGCCGCTTCCAAAGGGGGCCTGCTGTTATTCATGAAAAGCGTGGCTCAGGAAGTCGCCCATCTGAAAATCCGGGTCAACAGCATTTCACCGGGGGCCATCCGCACCCCGATCAATCGGGCGGCCTGGGAAACACCGGATGCCGAGCAGGCATTGCTCAAGCTGATTCCCTACAAGCGCGTCGGAGAGCCGGTGGATATTGGCCATGCAGCCGTGTGGCTGGCATCGGATTTTTCCGATTATGTCACTGGCACCACGATCTACGTGGATGGCGGCATGACCTTGTACCCCGGTTTTGAGGAGGGCGGCTAATGCACGGAGTCTGGGTCCTGCTCTGTAGCCTGAGCCTGTTGCTGCCGGTGTGGGCGGCGGACAGCCGCCAGGATTTCACCGGCCTGCCCGAAGGTGAACGCCCCTGGTGGCCCAGCCGCTACGGCGCGGACGATCAGTTGGGTACCCTCAACGAGATTACCCCGGCAGTCATGCAGCGTGCTGCGACCTTGGTGAAAACGGGTACGGTAGTGGATCTGGGCCGGGTGCTGGACGACCAGACACCCAAATTTCCGGGGCGGTTCTGGCATCAGGTCGTGGACGTCTCGCCCCACTACACCAATCTGCGCCGTCCCGACCGGGTGGGCAAAGGCTGGGGCAAGAACCAGATTAACTGGATTACCGAAATTCAGAGCGGCACGTTCCAGGTCGGCACGCAACTGGACTCTCTGGGCCACATCCAGATTGCAGACCGCTTTTACAACGGCTGGCGCACGGAAGACGTGGTGGAAAGTTGGGGACTGAACCGGTTTGGCATGGAAACCGTACCGCCCATCATGACGCGGGGAGTCTTGCTGGACATTGCAGCGCTGAAGGGGACAGCCCGTCTAGAGGCTGGTTATGTGATCAGCATTCAGGATCTGGAACAGGCGCTGGCGCGGCAAAAACTGAGCCTGCAGGCCGGCGATGCCGTGCTGCTGCACACGGGCTGGGGCAGCTTGTGGGGCCAGGACAACACGGCTTTTCTGGCCGGTGAGCCGGGGCCGGGGCTGGCTGGCATCCACTGGCTGTACGAGCGGCGTATTGCCTTGCTGGGTACTGATACCTGGAGCATCGGTCCGGTACCGGGTGAAGATCCGGAGCGGCCTTTCGTGGTGCCTCAGACCATGTACGTCAAGCTGGGGCTGGTCGGGCTGGAAAATCTGGCCACGGAAATGCTGGCCCAGCGCCAGGTTTATGAATTTCTGCTGACGGTCACCCACGCCAAGACCCGAGGGTCAACTGCCGCCATCATTGCCCCGGCTGCGGCTTACTGAAAGTGGCCTGCGTCACTAGACGCTACCCATTTTGGCGACTATAGTTAGCAGGGCCGATGCGGTGGCGTCCCGCAGCCGGTCCTGTACCAAGGAGCATGATAGTGACCACAGAAGCAAGCGTGAATATCTCCGGGCTAAAAGTCATGGTAATTGACGATAGTAAAACTATTCGTCGTACCGCGGAAACCCTGCTCAAGAAGGAAGGGTGTGAAGTGATCACGGCGACGGATGGGTTCGAAGCCTTGGCCAAAATCGCAGATTCTCATCCGGACGTCATCTTCGTGGACATCATGATGCCCCGTCTGGATGGCTATCAGACCTGTGCCCTGATCAAGCATAACCGCACCTTCAAGCACACGCCGGTGATCATGCTGTCCAGCAAGGATGGCCTGTTTGATCGGGCCCGCGGCAAGATCGTCGGCTCGGAGCAATACCTGACCAAGCCCTTCACCAAGGATGAACTGCTGGACGCCATCACCCGCCATGTCCACAAGACCTGAAGCAGGGTAGGCCATCATGTTGCGTGTGCTGGTTGTCGATGATTCCGAAGCGGATGCCCAGTTCATGAAAGTATTGCTGGAAAAGTCAGGCTATCAGGTGGCCGTGGCCCATACGCTGGATCAGGCGATGGCCGCCCTGCGGCGGGAGCCGATCAGCCTGATCCTGATGGATGTCGTCCTGCCGGGTGCCAGTGGCTTCCAGGCCACGCGCACCCTGAGTAAGGATCCACAGACTCATGATATTCCAATCATTCTGGTGAGCGCCAAATCCCAGGAAACCGACCGGGTCTGGGGATTACGTCAGGGAGCGCGGGATTACGTACGCAAGCCCGTTGACCCGACGGAGCTTGTGGCCAAGGTACGCAACATCATTGGAGGTTAGGCGAAATGGCAACAGCAACCCACTCCTTGACCGCTGCTCAGATGACGCCTTTTGCCCTACTGCTGGCGCTGGAACAGCGGGCCTTGCAGGATGCGCTGCCGTTACCTCAGGAAATAGAAATTCGCAGGGAATGGGTTGGGGTTGCCTTCCGTCTCGGTGAAACCTCATTTGTTGCCAGCCTGAACGAGGTAATCGAATTGCTGTCGTATCCGGTCGTGACGCGGGTACCCGCGACCAAGGGCTGGGTGCGTGGACTGGCCAACGTACGTGGTTCGTTGCTGCCGGTGGCGGATTTGGCGGGCTTTTTCTTTGCCAGGAATGGCGAGCTGACCAAGCGTAGCCGGGTTCTGGTGGTCTCCCAGCAAGGCGTGCGGGCCGGTTTACTGGTGGATGAAGTTCTGGGTTTGCGACATTTTTTTGAAGATGACCGAACTGCGCCTCCTGCGCACCTGCATGGGCGCGTCCAGGAATTGCTGAGTTCCGGGTTTCGGCAGGGCGGAATCACGTGGCCAGTGCTGAGCATCCAGCGACTGACCGAGTTCCCGGATTTTTTACAAGCGGCGTTATAGCCCTGATTATCAATCATTATCAATATAGAGAGGCGTGCGATGCGAAGGGTTGTTGACTTGCAGTTGGCGGGAGGGCAGCAATGATTACCACGACAACTGATGCCAAACGGCAGATTATTGGTAGTGCGGTCAAAATTACCGCCGGGGTATTGATGGCCGTCATCCTGACCGCCCTGGGCGTGTTCATGTGGATTGCCTACCTCGACAGAAACGACCGCTTGTACGTCAGCTATGCCAATGAACAGCGATTGCTGGCCCAGTCCATCGCCAAATACACCCTGGGGGCTGCGGTGGGCGACGACAAGCTGTTTGCCAAACTGAAGGAGGGCCGGGATCGCTTTGATCAGACTCTGGCCGTTCTCAGGCAGGGCGATCCCAGTGTGCCGTTTTACCTGCCCCCCTCTTCCCCTGCCGTCACGGACTATGTGCAGCAGGTCGAAAAACAATGGGAAGAACTGCGCAATCAGGCTGATCAGGTGTTGAAGGCCAAAAGCGGCATTCTGACCGTGCGCGAGCTGGTTTCGGTGGTCACCGAATTTATCCCCCAGCTGGAAAAATATTCCACAGAAATTGCCGATTTGCTGGTGCAGAAAAAGGCCAAGCCCGAACAGATTTTCGTCGCAACCCGGCAACTGATGCTGGCCCAGCGTCTGGAAAACAATGTCAATCGCGTGTTGGCTGGCAAGGGTGACTCAGCTCAGGCTGCCGAAGGGTTTGCCCAGGACGCCGAAGAATTTGGTGTCGTACTGGAAGGCATGTTGCGAGGCAATGCCGAGCGCAAGATCGAGAAAGTGGCCGATGCCAGCGCCGATCAGAAATTGCGCGAAATTGCCATGCTGTTCAGTACAGTGAGCGAACATGCCAAGGAAATTATCGAGTTGGCTCCGGAAGTCCTGCCTGCGCAGGTGGCTGCCTCGCGGGTGACGGAGCTGAGCGAGAAACTGGGCGACGCCACGGGTCTGCTGGCGCAGGTCTATGAGCGTCAGGTAGGTCGGCCCGGCATTCCCGGCACCGATATTGTGGTAGGCCCCTGGCTGGTGATTTTCCTCGGCGTCATGGCGGGCTTGCTGGCCGTGGTTCTGGCCATCCAGTTCATCTACGACGCCCGGCGGCGTGAGGCACTCAGTGCCGAACAAAATCAGCGGAATCAACAGGCCATTTTGCGACTGCTGGACGAAATGGGCGATTTGGCAGACGGGGATCTCACCGTGACTGCCACAGTGACCGAAGACGTGACCGGGGCTATCGCCGACTCGATCAACTACGCCATCGAAGCCTTGCGTAGTCTGGTCACCACCATTAACAGCACGACCGAACGGGTTTCAGGTGCTGCAGAGTCCACCCGCTCCACAGCCATGCAGCTGGCTGATGCCAGCACCCATCAGGCCGAGCAGATTTCCACGGCAACCGAGGTCATCAACCGCATGGCAGACTCGGTGAACGCCATTTCCAAACGTGCCCTGGACACTGCGTTGGCCGCCCAGAACGCCGTGCGGATCGCCAACAAGGGCGCTGATACCGTGCGCCGTACCATTCAGGGTATGGACGCCATCCGTGAGCAGATTCAGGAGACCTCGAAGCGGATTAAACGCCTGGGTGAAAGCTCCCAGGAAATCGGTGATATCGTGGAACTCATTGACGACATTGCGGACCAGACCAACATTCTGGCCTTGAACGCAGCCATGCAGGCCGCCATGGCCGGTGAAGCGGGCCGGGGCTTTGCCGTGGTTGCCGATGAAGTGCAACGCCTTGCAGAACGTTCCAGTAATGCAACCAAGCAGATTGAAGCCCTGGTCAAAACCATTCAGGCAGATACCAAGGAAGCGGTGAGTTCGATGGAACAAACCACGGCCGGGGTCGTCAACGGGGCGCGACTGGCTGAAGACGCCGGTGATGCCCTGCAGGAAATCGAATCGGTATCCACCCAGATTGCCGGTCTGATTCAAGAGTTTGCAAAGGCCACTGAAGAACAGTCCCAGGCGGCGGTTTCCGTGAACGATACCATGCACGTCATTCTGGAAATCAGCACCCAGACAACCGAGGGCAGTAGCGAAACGGCACGCTCCATTGGTGAGCTGGCTGATTTGGCAGTTGACCTCAGGCGGTCGGTCTCGGGCTTCAAGCTGCCTGAGATGTAAGACTGGATTGGAACAGGGTTTGTGGAGTTAGGGCGGGAGCAGGCAATGAGTCATGGCGCGCTGAATTGGGTCAAGAAGGAGCTTGATGAAACCCTCAAACTGGCCAGTCAGACCCTGGAAGAATATGTCGAGGGGGGGCGTGATGCCGCCTTGCTGCAACAAAGTGCCCTGCATCTGCATCAGGCCTATGGCACGCTGCAGATGGTGGAAGTTTACGGCGCAGCCCAGCTGGCCGAGGAGCTGGAAATTACCCTCCAGGCCTTGGCACGTGGCGAGCTGGGCCAGGCTGGGCACGATGCTTATGAGGTGCTTGCCCGCGCAGTGTTGCAGCTTCAGGAGTATCTGAATCGCGTCCACGCGGGCCAGGCAGACACTCCGGCCGTCTTGCTGCCTTTGCTCAATGATTTACGTGCGTTGCGCGGTGTTGCGCTGCTTTCTGAGGGGGCACTGTTTCCGCTGGATCTGACTCCCCTGGAGACCCAGCCACCAGGGGTCAAACCGGCCCGTCTGGCAGCGCCTCAGGCTGCAGCGATGGTCAAGCGGCTGCGGACGTTCTACCAATTGGGCTTGCTAGGCTGGCTGCGCGGTCAGGAGATGGACAAGAATCTGGGTCAGCTGGAGCAAAGTCTGCTCCAGCTTGCTCAACTGGCGACCCAGGCTTCCGTAGCGCATCTGTGGTGGATTAGCGCAGGATTGGTGGAAGCGCTGCGGCGGCGAGGCCTGGATTCCACAACGGCCGTACGGGTGCTGCTGGGTCAGATCGATCGGCAGATTCGCCGCCTGAGCGAAGAAAACGAAGCGGCTCTGGTGCGCGAACCCGCGACCGGGCTTTATAAAAATCTGTTGTACTATCTAGCCCAGGCGCGCGTGCAGTCCACGCTGATTACCCAGATCAAACAACTTTTTGCACTTGACACCCTGTTACCGGGCATTGCACAGCTTGAATCGGCACGCAACAATCTCCTGAGCCCTGATGCCGGGGTCATGCACACGGTCCTGACCGCCATCAAGGAAGATATGGCCGGAGTCAAGGATGGTCTGGAGACATTTGCCCGCCAGACTCAGGCGCCTGAAGCGCTCCGCCCCTTGCTGGATGCCTTGCGCAAGGTCTCGGATACGTTGGGGCTGCTGGGCTATGGTGCCCTGAGACGGCGGGTTCAACAGCAGATTTTGCGTTTGCAGCAACTGATGGAAGCAGGCGGCGAAATTGATGAAACTGCCCTGATGCAGGTGGCTGGTGAGCTGCTGTATGTAGAATCTTCACTCGGTGGCGCACCTACTGCAGTTCATGCGGCCAACACGGCGGTCTATGCTTCCCATGAAGACGAACCCCTGGTGCCCGAGGCGGAATTTCAGACCGTGCGGGCCGTCACCATGCGCGAGGTCATGCTGGACCTGAGCAAGGCCAAGGACGGTGTGATTGCTTTCAACTCCACGGGCCAGAAGGAACTCCTGGAACTTGCCCCTCAGTACCTGCGTGGAGTGCGGGGGGTCATGGAGATGATGGAGCTGGGCCGAGCCGCCGCCGTGGTACTGCGTATTGCCGATTATATCCAGCAGGAACTGCTGACTGCTGCGCACTTGACGCCCAAGGTCGTGGAATGGGTGGCAGAAGCCCTCTCAGGCGTTGAATATTATCTGGAAACGGTGCAGCAGCAGCTTCCGGATCATACAGATAGCCTTGGTCAAGCCGAGGCGCGGCTGGCCAATCTGACCCAGGGACCGGTATCGGAGGCAACGGTATCACCTCCGCCGGTGCCCACAGCCCCTGTGGTTCAAGCGCCCCCGACCATATCTGCTGGTGCAGCAGTCCCGCAGCCTGAAGTCACGCCGACCAGCACCCTTCCCGTATGGCCCGCTGACCAGATTGACGAAGAAATTTTTGATATTTTCCTGGAAGAAGCCAACGAAGTGGTGGCTTCCCTGCAAACCTACTGGCCGCGCTGGCGCGCCGATGCAGAACAGCGTGATGCGCTGGTGACGGTCCGCCGGGGTTTCCATACCCTCAAAGGCAGTGGCCGGATGGCAGGAGCCCATGGCCTGGGCGAGCTGGCCTGGGCAGCGGAGAGTTTGTTGAACCGGGTCCTGGACGGCACGCTTACAGCAAGCCAGATGACGGGCCAGGCACTGGATGCAGTCGTGGATCTGCTGCCCCAGATGCTGGAAGCACTGGCGCGGCATCAAGCCGTTCCGGATCAGGCGCCCGTGTTGGCTGCGCATGTACAGGCACTGGTGCGTGGTGAGGCCAGCACCTTGGCGCCGGCGCAGAGGGACACAGGGCTGGTTGTCACTGAAGCAGCACCTGGCCCTGACCTGGCACCTGATACCACGACGCTGGCAGCAGCGCCGATAGCACCTGATGAAGTGGACACGCTGATTGTCGATCTGGATTCGGGCGCGGCTGAGGCGCCTGTCACCGGACCTGAAGCGACCGCTGAACCTGAGGCAGCCCCACCTGCCGTAACCGCCCCACCCGTACCACAACCGTTGGTCCTGGATGTGGACGATGAGATCCTGGAAATCTTCCTGGAAGAGGCACAGGAAGTGGTTGGAACCTTGAACGAATATTTCCCGCAATGGCGCGCCGATACGCAGGATCACGAGGCGCTGACCACAATACGCCGAGGATTTCATACCCTCAAGGGTAGTGGACGCATGGTGGGTGCCAAGGTGCTGGGTGAGCTGGCCTGGTCTATCGAGAACATGCTCAACCGGGTACTGGATGGCAGCATTCAACCCGGCCCGGTCCTGATGGCAACGATTGAAGCATCCATTAGCGCGTTCCCGGTACTGCTGGAGAGCCTGCAAGCCCGCTTGCAGGCTACGCTGGATGTCGAACCGATTGCCCAGCGGGCCCACGCCCTGAGCCGGGGAGAGGTAGTAGCCGAACCGGTTGTGGCTCCACCGGTTTCCACACCGGTTGCAGCATCCGATGTCTCTCCGGTCACTGAACCTGTGCCCGTTGCGGAACCGGAGTTCATCTGGGATGTTCCGGCTGAATCCGTCCCTGCCACCTTACCGGTGGCGGATGTTGCCCCAGCCGAGGCAGAACCTGACTGGGTGTCGCCTGTGCTGGCGGATCCGGCACCGGTCCTGGAATGGGAACTACCGGCACCGGTTGCAAAACCCGAGGCTGTAGCACCAGCCGACGAGGCGTTGCCCGAGCCACTGGCGACAGATACAGTGGTCCAGCTGCCAGTGCCGTCAGAAATCCCGCTGCCCCCTACGCATACGGCAGAGGAACCACCGGCCATTCCGGAAGCGGCTGTGGAGGAAGTTCCGGCACCTGTCGCTACCCCGTTGCCTGCAACCGCGCTTGATGACCTTGATGAATCGGATGCCCGGCCTGAGCCGCTGCTGATGGACGAAGCACTGTATGAAATATTCAGCATCGAAGCAAAGGCGCACCTCGCGGTCATCGAAGAATTTTTACTCCATTGTCAACAGTCGGCAGTGCCATGCCGAGGCAGTGATGTCCTGGTGCGGGCCATTCACACTCTGCATGGCAGTGCCCATATGGCCGGCGCCAAGGATATTGCTGAAATCAGCGGGGGGCTGGAATCGGCATTACGTGGCTACATTGCTCACCAGATGTCGTTTGATGCAGCGTTACTGGGCTTGCTGGAGTCCGGTCTGGAAAAGGTGGCGCAGGCTTTGGCCTGTATCAACCAGCCTGACAAGCGCCCGCCCAATGCCCAGCCCTTGATAGAAGCGCTGCGCCGGTTCAACGAGGCGATGCAGGCCAGGCTGGCAGGTGCCAACGCTGTGACCACAGCCCCTGCCGAGGTGCAGCCAGTGGCTGAACATGCTGTGGCCAGTGGCCTGCCACCCGCACCAGATGAAGAGTTGCTGGCGATTTTCCTGAGCGAGAACCAGGATATCCTTGAGGCACTGAATACGGCGGTCGATGCCTGGCGGGATCGCACCCATGACAGCCTGCTGGCGATGGAACTACAACGTCTGCTGCATACCCTCAAGGGAAGCGCGCGCCTGGTTGGTTTTCAGTCCATGGGGGATCTGGCTCAGGCATTGGAAGGGTTGGTGGGTGCTTCGATCCAGCGACATGAACCATTGCCCCAGCAAGCACTGGCGCTGGTTCATACTGCCCTGGAACGGCTGGCCGATATGCTAGACGAGATCGCCCAGGGTGCCACGCCCGGCCCGGCGGATACCCTGGTAGCCGAGCTATATGCGCAGGGCGTGACACCAGTCACTTATGAAGAAACGGCCCTGGCACCGGTGGTGGTGCCTGAGGGCACACTACCGGATGAAGCAGCGGCGGTCATACCCACAGCAGAAGAAACGGCCCTGGCACCGGTGGTGGTGCCTGAGGACACACTGCCGGATGAAGCAGCGGCGGTCATACCCACAGCAGAGGACGCCGTCTTGGCGGATACCGAAGCTGCACCGCCATCAAACTGGCCTGAAGCACATGGCGTTGATGGCCAGCTGTCTGATGCAGTTCCGGATGATCGGGCACAGGCAGCATTGCCCGAGGCTGAGCAGATGCCTGAGCCGGTATTGCCGCCGGTGGTCGAGTTGCAGCCCGTGGTCCAGGAAACCCATCCGGTGGCGGCATTGGAAGAACCCGTTTCCGAATGGGTTATGCCTGAATCTGCCCCCGCCTTGCGGGCCATGCCGGAATCCGGGGCTGAGGCACTACCCGAACCGATGGCAGAAGCGGTACCTCCGTCCGATGCAGCGACCGAAGCAACACCCGCACCATCAGCACAGCTGACGGATATACCGGAAGCCTGGGTGCCGGCGGAAGTGACGCCAGCGGTGATGTCGGCAGGATCCCCCTTATCCGTCGGGGGTACGCAGCCCCTGGCCTTGCCAGGCGAGGATACTGAGGTTGAAACCTATGATACGGCACTCATCGAAGTGTTCCAGGATGAGGGCAAGGAGCTGCTGGACGGCCTGGATCAGGCCTTTGGTCTATGGCGTGCCGAACCCGAGGATACCACACAGCACGCCTTGATTCAGCGCCTGCTGCATACCCTGAAGGGCAGCGCTCGCCTCGTGGGCCTGATGGGTGTAGGCGACCTGACCCATGCCCTGGAAACGCTGATCATTGAGGTCCAGCAAGGCCGCAAACCCGCAGACGCCGAAATCATGCACCTGGCCCAGCAGGCCCTGGATCACTACGCACTGACCTTCGAGCGTCTGCTACGGGGTGAGACCCTATATCGTCCCCAACGTCTGATCCAGGCGCTCGAACAGCAGGGCCAGAGCATCGTTACCGCACCCACGCCTGCACCGGTACCACCACCGGTCATCCTGCCGGTCGTCGAGGTCGAGGGCGATCTGGACGGTGAATATGACGTCAATCTTATCAATATCTTCCTTGAAGAAAGTCGTGATATTCTGGATAACCTTGAACCAGTCTTTACAGCCTGGTGTGAAATCCCTCAGGATGCTGCGGTCAGCGCCCAGTTCAAGCGTGCCCTGCACACGCTGAAAGGGGGGGCACGCCTGGTCGGAATCACTTCCCTGGGTGATCTGAGTCACGCGCTGGAAACGGCAGTCAACACGGTAGGCGAACAGAATCTGGCCGTGGATCCACCCTTGCAAGCTTTGTTACGTCGGACACTGGACGTCATCAATGCGGCCCTGGAAGTGGTGGCACGCGGTGACCGTGCCCGTCGCCCGTCGGCCCTGATCCATGCCTTGGAGCGGATTGGCCAGGCTGCGGATGCCGAAGTCACCCAAGTGCCGGTTCCAAGCAAATCCGTACCCCCCCCGGAGGCTGTGCGGCCCCAGCCGGCAGCCGAACCCGCCACACCCACCGCTGCGTCCGCCACCCGTACTCCGCAAGAGCAAGTGCGGGTGCGGGCCGACCTGCTGGATAACCTGGTCAATTTTGCTGGTGAAATCAGCATCTACCGTGCGCGTTTGGAGCAACAGTGGAGTCTGCTGAAATTCAACCTGGCAGAATTTGAACAGACCACGCGCCGCCTGCGGGAACAATTGCGCAAGATGGAGCTGGAAACAGAAGCTCAGGTCTTGTTCCGTTACGAACGTGAAGGTGGACATGAGAAATTTGCCGAGTTCGATCCGCTGGAAATGGATCGCTACTCCACGATGCAACAACTTTCCAGGGCACTGAGCGAAAGCGTCTCGGATCTGGATAACCTGCATCGGCTCATGAGCGACAGCGGGCGCGATGCCGAAACCTTGCTGCTGCAACAATCGCGGGTCAATACCGAGTTGCAGGAAGGACTGATGCGCACCCGCATGGTGCCCTTTGCCAGTCTGGTACCCCGGCTCCGGCGTCTGGTGCGGCAAACTGCCGATAGCGTCGGGAAGCGGGCTGAACTGGATGTCATTGGAGCCGAAGGTGAAATGGATCGCACCATTCTGGATAGAATCACGGCACCGCTGGAACATTTGCTGCGCAATGCCCTGGCGCACGGGGTGGAAACACCGGCTGACCGGGTTGCGGTCGGTAAGCCGGAGGTGGGCAAAATCACGCTGTTGCTGGCACGTGAAGGTGCTGAAATCGTCATCGAGATCGCTGATGACGGACGTGGCATAGATCCGACAGCCATCCGCCGCAAGGCCATCCAGATGGGGTTGCTGCGCCCGGAGACGGTGATTAGTGAAGTGGAATTGATTCAGTTCATTCTGGAATCCG
Organism: uncultured Gammaproteobacteria bacterium; assembly: GCA_964398665.1. GTDB lineage: Bacteria > Pseudomonadota > Gammaproteobacteria > CAYNNN01 > CAYNNN01 > CAYNNN01. The sequence continues at coordinate 48,525 of CAYNNN010000002.1, forward strand.
GCTTCAGCACCGCCAAAGATGTGAGCCAGATCGCGGGCCGGGGCGTCGGGATGGACGTGGTGAACAGCGAGATCAAGCAAATGGGCGGCACGCTGGGCATCAAATCCCAGGTTGGCGTAGGCAGCCGGTTCATCATCAACCTGCCGCTGACCCTGGCCATCAACCAGGCCATCATGGTCTATGTCGGGGAAGACGTCTTTGCTGTTCCGCTGGCCGCCCTGGAAGGCATCATCCGGGTTTCCCAGCAGGACCTGCTACGTTGTTACGAAAGCGACCGCGAGCATATCCAGTATGCAGGCAAGGACTATCAGGTCAAACACCTGGGTAGCTTGCTGGGCACGATGGAAAACAAGTTCCCCGAACAGAAACGCTGGTATCCCCTGCTGCTGGTGCGCAGTGGTGATTACCGCGTTGGTCTGCATGTGGAGGGCTTGCTGGGCAACCGCGAAGTGGTGATCAAGCCGGTCGGGCCGCAATTGAGTACGGTGCGCTGGATTTCAGGCGCGACCATTCTGGCCGATGGCCGGGTGGTCTTGATTCTTGATATCGGCACCATCTCCCGGATGCGCACCACGGTGCGGACCGTGGCGGAAGCCGACACGCGGGTACCGGCCGTTGAGGAGGCACCGCCGGTTCGCCAGGTCAAGGTACTGGTGGTGGACGACTCCATCACGGTGCGTAAGGTGACGGGTCGGGTACTGGAGCGCTACGGGATGGAAGTCATGACCGCCAAAGACGGTATCGAAGCCCTGACCACGCTCCAGGAATATATCCCGGACATCATGTTGCTGGATATTGAAATGCCGCGCATGGACGGATTTGAACTGGCCCGGAACATCCGTAATGCCGAACATCTGAAGCATATCCCCATCATCATGATCACCTCGCGTACGGGAGACAAACACCGGCAACGGGCTATGGAGCTGGGTGTGAACGACTATATCGGCAAACCCTTCCAGGAAGCTGATTTAATCTCACATATCAATGCCTTGGTTGGAAGTGGGGCTACAGCATGATCAGTCAGCGTCCCAGTCTGGCAGCTGCGGTGGCAAAAGCAGGCGCCCTACGCTGTCTGTTGCTACCCATAGAAGACGGACATTTGATTCTGCCCAATGCGGCAGTGCGGGAAGTCTTGGGCTACCGGCAGGTACAGCCGCTGGCCGGCGCTCCCAACTGGCTGCAAGGCATGTTGACCTGGCATCAGCAACGTGTGCCGGTTGTGAGCTTTGAGGCTCTGTGTGGCCGGGCTTGGCGTGGCCAGGGAGAACGCAAGCGGATCGTAATTTGTGCGGCCCTACGCGGCAAAGCCGATCTGGGTTTTTTCGGGATTGTGGCGGCAAACAACCCCAAATTACTGAAAACAGAGGAAGAATCAATCAAGCCCATTACTGGCCACACAGCGCATGCCCCGGTCGTACTGCAATGGGCCTTGGCCTTTGGCGAAGAAGTGATGATTCCCGACCTGGAACGCATTGAAGACTTGCTGCGAGAACAGCGCCGGGTTGGTGTGAAATTATGATCTTCATTGACTTCAGACTGCTAGCCCGTTAGAATCCCGGTTCCCCCCTCGGGGCGATTAGCTCAGCGGTAGAGCACTGCCTTCACACGGCAGGGGTCGCAGGTTCGAACCCTGCATCGCCCACCATCCATATCAATGCGTTATCGCCTTATTCTTGCTGCGGGTAGCGCGTTACCGTGACTGGATCGTGACTCAAACGCCCTATAGCCCGCACTCGTGGAACTATAGGCCGTGCTACACCACTCCATGGCCCTGTCGCCCCCGTGCGGTGCGATTTTTGTATTGATTCAATGAATTATAATGGTATTTTATGATACGTTCTAGCCGTCTGGGCTTGGGGCTGGCCTTGCTGGGCCTGCTGCTGACGATTCCCTACGGCCTGGACGCATTGGGACAGTGGGTCCGTCTGCAGGAATCCCTAGACCGGGTGGATGCGCTGTTGCTGCTACCCGGAGACCGCAACACGGCCCCTCAGGCTGTTGCCCGCTTCTATCACCAAGGCTTGACGCATCGGGTGCTGCTGATTGCCCGTCAGCCTACCCGACTGGAACGACTGGGGTTGCGTCCCCCACGACATGAGCGCCAGCGCCAGGCGCTGCTGGCGCTGGGGGTTTCAGCTTCAGACATTGACGTGTTGGGGCCACCGGTCAGCCACGACCCCGCCAGCGGCAGCGTGCTGGCCCGTTGGGCCAAGGCGCAGCTTCAACCACAGCGGGTGCTGGCGGTGACCGCTGAGCCTTGGGGACGCTTGTGGCGCCACGATCTGCGCCAGGGTTTGGGGCCAACATCACTGGAATTGGCCCTCTGGAGTGCCCCGTCCAGCCGCTTTGGCCCGCACTGGTGGCGAAGTCGGCATGGCCTGATGGCGTATTTCGATGCTTTTGTGTTAGGGTTGCGCCGCCTTTAGCGCAGTGCTGATGAGTTGCCATGAGTCTTATTCTGGGTCTGAATGCCTTTCACGGCGATGCCTCCGCCTGTCTTGTCCAGGACGGCGAACTGCTGGCCGCAGCTGAAGAAGAACGTTTTTGCCGTATCAAGCACTGGGCCGGATTCCCCAGCCAGGCGATTCGTTATTGCCTGGCACAGGCCGGCGTGGAACTGCACCAGATCGATCACATTGCCCAAAACAGCGATCCGGGCGTGCATTGGCCGCGCAAGCTCGCCTACGCCCTGCTGCGACGGCCCAGCCTGGGCCTGCTGCGCGACCGCCTGCGCAATCGTCAGCAGCGGGCCAGCCTGCCTGCCCTGTTTGCCCGGCATTTTCCCGATCAAACGGTCCGGGCCCAGTGGCATACGGTAGAGCATCATTATGCCCACCTGGCCTCGGCCTTTCTGGTCTCACCCTTTCGGGAAGCCGTGGTCGTCTCGGTAGATGGCTTTGGTGATTTTGCCAGCGCAGCCTGGGGCGTCGGACACGGTAATGATCTGCGCCTGGACGGCCAGGTTTATTTTCCGCACTCCCTGGGAATGTTTTATCAGGCCCTGACCCAGTACCTGGGTTTTCCCAATTATGGCGATGAATACAAAGTGATGGGCTTTGCACCCTATGGCCAGCCCCGTCACGTCGCGGCCCTGCGCCAGGTGCTGCGCTTATTGCCAGACGGCAGCTTTCGGCTCAATCTGCGTTATTTCCGTCATGGCCGTGAGCAGGTTCCCTATCGCTGGGAAGATGGCAGTCCTCAGGTCGGAACCTTGTATACCCCGGCGCTGGAACAACTGCTGGGGCCTGCCCGGCAGCCGGGTACTCCATTGACGGAACGCCATCAGGATCTGGCGCATTCCGTACAGGCGGTCTACGAAGAAGCCCTGTTTCACCTGCTACGTGCCCTGCACCGACGTTACGGCCTCGACGCCGTGGCGCTGGCGGGTGGCTGTGCCATGAATTCGGTCGCCAACGGCAAAATCACCGTGCAGACACCCTTTCGCCAGGTCTATGTCCAGGCTGCTGCCGGGGACGCCGGGGGGGCCTTGGGCGCTGCTTATGCCGTGGCACAACGCCTGGGCGAGGCCGCCCGATTTTATCTCGAACACGCCTATTGGGGACCAGCGGCAGACAGCGAGGCCATCGCGGCCTTGCTTGCGGATCAGACTGCGGCCTTGCAGGCTGCCGGTTGTTACTGGGTCCAGCTACCAGAGGCCGATCTGGTGGCTCATACCGCGCAAGCCCTGGTACAAGGCAAGGTCGTCGGCTGGTTTCAAGGTCGCATGGAATGGGGGCCCCGCTCCTTGGGCGCACGTTCGATTCTGGCTGACCCACGCCGCAGCGACATGAAGGACATTCTCAATCACAAGATCAAGCGCCGGGAGTCATTTCGGCCCTTTGCCCCGGCCATCCTGCGCGAAGCGACAGCTGAGTGGTTTGAACTGGATCTGCCGGTACCGTTCATGAGCCAGGTCTTGACAGTGCGGCCCGAAAAACGCGCATTGATCCCGGCAGTCACCCACGTGGATGGCAGTGGCCGGCTACAAACGGTCGAACGATTGAGCAATCCGCGCTACCATGAGCTTATCCGGCAATTTGGCACGCTCACCGGGGTACCCATTTTGCTTAATACCTCGTTTAACGAAAATGAGCCGGTCGTCTGTCGGCCTCAGGAGGCCCTGGACTGTTTTTTACGCACCCAGATGGACGTGCTGGTTCTGGGTGATTGGTTGATTCGGCGGGGCACCTGATCCCGGGTGCTTGAAATCAGAGAGTTGCTGGAGATCATCATGTGGCATAAAGCGTTAATGGGTTTGAGTCTGATTCTGGGCGTCAGCTTTGCCGCCCCGGCCACAGCCGGCTGGCCCGGCATTTACTGGTGGCAGAAGGAAGTCGGTGGCTCGGTACGCGCCTGCGTATCACGGGCCAAAAGCGTCTATGACGAAGAGGGCTTTTACGATATCAAGGTCGATAGTCATGAGACCAGCGATGTCGGTTCGGTCTGGGCACATACCGATAACGAAGCTTCCTACATCATCTGCCGCAAGACGGACAGTGGCGTGGTTGCCACCGTGGTGGTCAGCGGTGACAATAACAAAAATATCAAGCGCTACCGCGACCTGCTCCGCGACGCGATGTAGGTGTTTTGCCTGACGGTACGCCTTGTGCTCAGTCTGGGTGTGGCCAGCCTGCTGGGCGCAGGCTGGCTGCTGGCTGTACCTCAAGCGCTGGCGCGTGGCTGCCTGTTGCTGGAAACACTGGGTAATACCGGGGTCTGCGTAGCCTTGGCAGCACCGCTGCTGGCCAAGGCCCAGCCTGCCCGCCCCGCTGACGTGATCGTCATTCTGGGCCGTGATGGCCGGGAACGCATGAATCTGGGCGCAGAACTCTACCTGGCCGGCTTTGCGCCCCGGATCGTGCTGTTCAATTCCAGCCTGCACTATCTGCCCCATGCAGCGCAGCTGCGCCCGGCCTTGCTGCAAGTGGATGGCCCCCGTGATACCTGGGCTGAAGCCCGGCATACGGCCCGACTGGCCCGTCAGTACGGCTGGCACCGGATTCTGGTCATCTCCGACCCACCCCACCTGCGCCGGGTGCATTGGCTGTTCAAAAAAGAGTGTGCAGACAAAGCTGAGCTGGTTCTGGTCGCCACCCGGCCAACCTGGTGGCAGTGGCCGTCCTGGTGGCACTCGCAGTACGGTGCCGGTTATGTCCAGCATGAACTCGCCAGCCTGCTGTATCACCAGTTCCGGGTCGGCGGATGAAACTGATTTTTATCAATCGGTACTTTTACCCCGACACCGCCCCGACCAGCCAACTCCTGGCTGACTTGGCCTTTGCGCTGGCGGCGCACGGTCATGAAGTCACCGTGCTGACCAGCCGTCAGCTTTATACCAATTCCCAGGCCCGGCTACCAACACAAGAAGCCATCGCCGGCGTTCAGATACGCCGAGTCTGGAGCAGCCGCTTTGGCCGTGCCGGACTCCTAGGCCGTGCCGGGGATTATCTGACTTTTTATTTCAGCATCACGCTCGCGCTGCTCCGTATCGCCCGACCCGGCCTGTTGGTGATTCCCAAAACCGACCCCCCCCTAATGGGCGTGCTGGCGGCCTGGATCTGTCGCCTGCGTGGAGCTACTTGCCTGCATTGGTTACAGGATATCTTCCCCGAGATTGCCGAAGCGCTGGGCTTGCGGCTAGGATTTTGGGGCCGCTGGCTGGCCGCCCGGCGCGATGCTTCGCTCAAGCACAGCCTGGGCGCAGTGGTGATTGGGCAGGATATGCTGGCTCGCCTGCAAGCCCGAGGCATTAGGGCGGATAAACTCCATGTGATTCCCAACTGGGCCGACGCCACAGCCCTGCAACCACAATCCGGCCCCCACCCACAACGCACGGCCTGGGGCTGGGAGACCCGACTGGTGGTGGGTTATGCCGGCAACCTGGGCCGTGCCCATGAGCTGGATACCCTGATCACAGCCCTGATAGCCCTGGCTGATGACCCTCGCATCGGCTTTGTCTTCAGCGGGGGCGGGGCCGGCTGGCAACGATTGCGCCGTCTGCAAGCGCAGCACGGCTGGACACATGTGCGGTTTCTCCCCTATCAGCCTCTGGAAAAGCTGGCGGCTTTGCTGAGCCTCAGCGATGTCCACTTAGTGAGCTTGCGCGCCGGGCTGGAAGGCTGGCTGGTGCCGAGCAAGTTTTACGCCAGCCTGGCCGTGGCCCGACCCGTCCTCTATCTGGGACCTGCCAACAGCGAGGTAGCCCAACAAGTACTTACCTACCATTGTGGGTGGCAGGTCACACCCGGCCAGTCCGAAGCGCTGTTACACTGCCTGCGCCAGCTGGACCAGGCGACCTGTCAGGCAGCGGGACAGCGGGGCCGGGCCGCCCTGCTGTCCCACTGGGACAAGCCGCACGCCCTGGCGCGCTGGCAACATTTATTGGCACAACTGGAGCAAACCGCATGACCCTGGACATCAGTCTCAATTTCTGGATCGCCCTGGGCCTGAGCGGCTTCTTTTGCCTGGCCCTGCAACCCCTGGCCCTGCATTGGGGCCTCGTGGACGAACCGGATGCGCGCAAACGTCACCACGGCCCTGTACCGCTGGTCGGTGGCCTGGCGATGGTGTTGGCGCTGTTCTTTGCCCTGATGCTCACTGACCTGCCCTTGACCCCCTGGCGGCCCCTGTTTGTGGGCATCGCCATCCTGCTGCTGGTAGGATTATTCGACGATGCCCATGAACTGCACCCGCGTAACCGGCTCCTGGCCCAGATCGGCGCAGCTCTGCTGATGGTGTTCTGGGGTCAGGTGTACCTGACGGATTTGGGTGATTTAGGGGGCATGGGGCATCTGGAACTGGGCTGGCTGACAGTGCCCGTGACGGTATTTGCGGTTGTCGGGGTCATCAATGCGGTCAACCTGAGCGATGGCATGGATGGTCTGGCCGGCAGTCTGGCCCTGATCAGCCTGGGCAGCCTGGCGGTGGTCGCAAGGGATGCCGGACAGACTGCGCCCCTGACCCTGTTACTGTTGTTTGGCGCCGTGATCCTGGGCTTTCTGGCCCTTAATTTGCGCAGTCCCTGGCTGGCGCGAGCACAGATATTCATGGGCGACGGTGGGAGCCTGATGTTGGGGTTTGTCATTGCCTGGTTTGCAGTCGCGCTGACGCAGGGCGAACAGCGGGTCCTAGCGCCCGTGACCGTCTTATGGCTCTGTGCCATCCCGTTGTTTGATACGGTAGCCAGCCTGTTGCGCCGGGCATTGAACCGGCGGGCGCTGATGCAGCCGGATCGGGGCCATTTTCATCATATCCTGCTGGCTGCCGGGCTTACGGTGCCCCAAACTTGGGGCGTCATGGTCAGCCTGGCCCTGCTCTGCGCCCTGTTTGGCCTGCAGGGCCATTATGCCCACTGGCCGGAACCCGTGATGTTTGGACTATTTTTGGCTGTATTTGCGCTATTTTTTGCCATCGTCCGCCGGGCCTGGCGAGTCAAATGCCTGCTGGGCCGGGTCCTGGCCCACGGTGATGGCCATGATTGAGCGTTTCCAGATCCGGGTGCGCGGCCATTGCATGATGCCAGTGCTGGCCGAAGGTGCCGAGGTCACCGCTGAACGGCGGGCCTGCTATTGGCCGGGTGATATTCTGGTTATCTGGACATCCGCCCATCAGCTGCGCGTCCATCGCCTGATCGCCACCTATCCCCACCCGACAGGCTGGCGCTGGATGACTCAGGCTGACGCCGCCATCCGGCCTGATGCGGCCGTCACCCACACCCAGATTCTGGGCCGGGTTCAAGGCGTACGGGTGCCCTGGCAGTGGCGCCTGTGGGCAACGGGTCGGGGCGGGTTAGCCGTGCTGCGGCGCCTACGGGCCAAGTGGCAACCGGCCCGATGAATTTTGGCACGCAATTTCTGACCTGTCCGGATTTATTCCCGGCCCGACTGGCAGGAGAAAGCTGGGGGATGGCGCGCTGTCATCTCCATCTCGCTGGCTCAACTTACGCCCTCACTGGCCTGAGTACTGCCCAACACGCCGCCCTGCAGACCCGCTTTGGCGCACTGTGCCTGGAGGCCGATACACCGGCAGTAGCCGAGCTACGGGTATATCGCGCTGATCCTGAAGATTTCTTAGGCATCCCTTATCCCGGCTGGCCCTACAGCCTGGATAGCCGCTGGCAGCCGCAGGCGGTAGAAATGGCCGGTCTGGGTCTGATGGCCCGCCTGGAGCTGGCGCCCGCCTGGCGCGGGGGCCTGTGGGTAGCCCAGGCAGATGGGCAATTGATCACCGATGGTACGCTGGAAAACGTCTTGCGGGTGCTGGTTGCCTACCGCCTGCTGGCTCAAGGTGGCCTATTGCTGCATAGCGCCGGAGTGGTGCGCCACGGTCAGGCCCTGGTGTTCTTCGGCCAGTCCGGCGCCGGGAAAAGTACCATTTCTCGCCTGAGCTTAAGCACTGGGCACACGGTGCTCAGCGATGACATGAACGCCCTGGTCTGGCGTGACGACCGGTTCTGGGTGGAAAAACTGCCATTTGCCGGCGATCTGGGCCAAAATGCCACGGATGCAGGCTGTTATCCCCTGCACGGCCTGTACCGGCTCATCCAGGCGCCCACACCGGCCTTGCGCGGGCTGACGCCTGCCCAAGCGGGCGCCAGGCTCCTGGCCTGTGCACCCTATGTCAACCAGAATCCGCACCAGCTCGACGCGCTGCTCACCGGGATTAACCGGATAATCAGCGTGGTAACGGTGTCGGAACTGGAATTTGCCCTAAACTCGCATTTCTGGGGTCTTTTTGAGGCTTGACATGCACTATCACACCGTTTCCAGCGTGCGTTACCGCAAATTGCTGGATGAGGGGCTGGTCATTCAACAGGCGCGGGGTGAAGTCCTGGCCCTGAATGCGACCGGCTTGCGGGTGCTGGAACTGCTGGATGCCGGGCTGGCGCTAGAGGCAGTTGCAACCCAATTGGCCACCGAGTTTGCCATCACGCCCGCCGCTGCGCACACCGATGTGCAAGCTTACGTCGCAGAATTACAGGCCGCAGGCGTGCTGGCACCCGTGACATGAGTGCGTTCCAGGCAGCCACAGCCAGGGCCTGGGAACAGAATGTCCTGCTCAACGTGTTGCTGGAACTGACCTATCGCTGCAACCTCGACTGTTTTTTTTGCTATAACGACTTGAATCAGCAAGGCCAGCCGCTTAGCCTGACACAATATCTGCGTCTGTTCGATGATCTGCAAGCCCTGGGTACCCTGAACCTGACCCTTTCCGGTGGTGAACCGCTGGCGCACAAGGATTTTTTTGCCCTCGGCGCCGCAGCACGCGCACGGGGTTTCGTGATCCGGGTCAAATCCAACGGCCATGCCCTGACCGGCAAGCTGGCCCGGCGTCTGCAAGCCGAAGTAGACCCGTTCATCATTGAGATCAGCCTGCACGGTGCCACTGCTGCGACCCACGATCGACAAACCCGGGTTTTGGGCAGTTTTGCCCAACTCCAGCGCAACTTGCAGGAATTACGTGCCTTGGGGCTACGGGTCAAGCTCAATGCCCCGGTCACGCGCTGGAACGAGGGCGAGCTGCCCGAGATGTACGCGCTGGCGGATACATTGGGCCTGCGGATCGAATTTGATCCGCAGATTACCCTGCGGGATGACGGTGATTCTGAACCGCTGAGCATCAGTCCCAGCGCAGCCGGGGTCGCTCGGCTACACGCCCTGCACGCCGCACGTGCAGCTACAGCCGCGCCAGCCGCACCGTCGGCACCAACGGTCAGCAAGCACTGCGGGGCCGGGTCTGCCGTCGTGGCAGTGGACCCTTACGGGAATGTGTACCCGTGTGTGCAATGGCGCCGCCGGGTGGGCAATCTGCATCAGCAATCCATCCGGGACATCTGGCTGGGGCCTGACAGTGGCCTAGGCGAAATTCGCGCTCAAAATCAGGCGGTCAAACAGATGCTGGCCCAGCTGGGCCAGCCAACCCTGGCCTTTTGCCCCGGTTCTGCCGAACAGCAGACCGGCAGCCCGACTCAACTCTATCCTGCCGCCCGTCTGGCCTTGCAGGTGCGTCAGCTCGCCTCATCCCAAGCCTCGCACCCACACCCAGACGCCTAGGCCGATGACCAGCAAGCCAGCGGCCCGACGGGCCCAGGGCCGCTGGGCCCAGGATGCCAGCTGCATCCCGAAAGCACCCAGAGCCAGCAGGGTCGGCAGCGTGCCCAGACCAAAACTGAGCATCAACAGGCCACCTGCCCAGGCACTACCCGCACTCAAGCTCCAGATCAACATGCTATACACCAGGCCACACGGTAAAAACCCCCAGAGCAGGCCGATCCCAAAAGCGGTCCGGCCATTGCGGATCGGTAACCAGGCCCGGCCCAGGGGCTGAATCCGACGCCAAAGCCAGACCCCACCCTGCTCCAGATAACGCAAACCCTGCCACCAGCGACCCAGATACAAGCCCAGCGCAACCAGAAACAGGGCCGCGAGCAGTTCCAGACTACGCTGGGCCTGATGCAGCCATACAGTTGCTGCCAGCCCCTGCCCGGCTGCCCCAGCCAGGGCACCCAAGACGGTGTAAGTGGTCAGGCGTCCGAGGTTATAAGCGCCGTGCAGGAACCAGCGAGTCTGCGGCTGCGCGGGGGCGGCGAAACTGAGCGCCGTGACGATGCCGCCACACATGCCCACGCAATGCACTCCGCCGCTCAGGCCCGCCAGCCAGGCGCCCAGGAATAAGGGCCACTCAAACATCAGTGGGCTGTAGCTGGCGCAGCAGGTCTTCAAGCACCTGACAGCGTAACCGGGGGTCGCTCAAGTCCCGATTGACGCGCAATTTGTCCTGGCCATCCAGTTGGTACACCTTGGGCTGCTGGCGGACCAACTGCAGCAGGGCCGCAATATTGATCCGGGGCTGGGAAACAAAATGCAGCCGCAAGCCCGTGCGCTGACCGTCCACCCGCCGTAACCCCAGCGCCTGGGCCTGGAGTTTGATCCGGGCGATGCGAAACAGATTCCGGGCGGCGTCAGGCAGCGGCCCGAAACGATCGATGATTTCGGCATACAGTTGCTCCAGTGTGGCGGCGTCTTCGGCACTGGCCAGGCGCTTGTATAGCACCAGCCGGGTCTGGATATCGGGCAGGTAGTCATCTGGAAACAAGGCTGGGATGCGCAATTCCACTTCTACCCCGGTAGCAACAGGCTCAGCGTCAAGATCCAGCATCCTGCCGGCTTTCAGCAACTTGACCGCCTGCTCCAGCAACTCGGTGTACAAGGTCAGACCCACCTCCTGCATCTGACCGCTTTGATCCTCGCCCAACAGCTCCCCGGCGCCCCGGATTTCCAGATCTTGCGTAGCCAGCAAAAAACCCGCGCCCAAATCTTCCATCTGGGTGATGGCCTCGAGCCGCTTGGCTGCATCCCCCTGTAGGTGCTGGCGGTTGGGTACCAGCAGGTAGGCATACGCCTGATGATGCGAGCGACCTACCCGACCCCGCAGCTGGTGCAGTTGTGCCAGCCCGAGTTTGTCGGCGCGGTCGATGATGATCGTATTGGCATTGGGCACATCAATGCCACTCTCAATGATGGTGGAACACACCAGGACCTGGCAGCGCCGATGATAGAAATCCAGCATCACCTGTTCCAGCTCTCGCTCCCGCATCTGGCCATGCGCCACCTGCACCCGCGCAAAGGGCAATAGCGCCTGAAGCTTTTCAGCGGCGTCGTGGATGGTACCAACTTCATTGTGCAGGTAGTACACCTGCCCGCCCCGCTTCAGTTCCCGCAAGGCCGCTTCCTGAATCAGTGCTGGATCATGGTTCAACAAAAAGGTCTTGATCGAATGCCGCCGGGCCGGGGGCGTGGCAATGACGGATAAATCCCGCAGGCCCGCCAGAGCCATGTTCAGGGTGCGCGGAATCGGCGTTGCCGTCAGCGTCAGCAAATCCACTTCGGCACGCAAGGTTTTCAGGCGCTCCTTATCCCGCACCCCGAAGCGGTGCTCTTCATCCACAATCACCAGCCCCAGGCGCTTCATGCGGACGTCGGGTTGAAGCAATTTGTGGGTACCAATCACGATATCCACCGACCCGCTGGCCAAATCTTCCAGCAGGGCAGTCTGTTCCGCCTTGCGATTGAAGCGGGATAACACCGCGATCCTGACGGGCCAGTCGGCAAACCGATCCCGGAAGGTCTGGAAATGCTGCTGCGCCAGCAGGGTAGTCGGCGCCAGCACCGCCACCTGCCTGGCATTTTGCACCGCAATAAAGGCTGCCCGCAGCGCCACTTCGGTTTTACCAAAGCCCACATCGCCGCACACCACCCGATCCATCGGTACCGGGCCACACAAATCAGCCTGCACCTGCGCGATGGCAGTAGCCTGATCCGGGGTTTCCTCAAAGGGAAAAGCGGCGCAAAAAGCCGTGAAATCGCTTTGATGCAAGCAGTGGCGCGTCCCCTGCCAGGCCGCACGCCGGGCCTGAAGTTGCAGCAATTCTGCGGCCACATCCCGCACTTTTTCCAGGGCCCGGCGTCGCGCCCGTTGCCACTGCTCACCACCCAGCTTGTGCAGGGGTGCTGCTTCCGGCGCTGCACCGCTGTAACGGCTGATCAAGTGCAGCGCGCTGACCGGGACATAGAGTTTGTCGGAACCGGCATAGCCCACGGCAAGAAACTCACCCTCCAGACCGTCTATGGTAAGCTTTTCCAGGCCCAGATAACGCCCGACCCCATGCTGGCTATGCACTACCGGGGCGCCGACCTGCAACTCGACCAGATCCCGCAGCAAACTGGCCGGGTCACGGGCCGCCTTGCGCCGACGCCGTTGCAACACACGCTGGCCAGCCAACTGGGCTTCCGTCACCAGCGCCAGAGACGGCTGCTGGGCAAATTCGGTCAGCAGCAGGCCCCGTTCCAGGGGAGCCACCCCTAATCCCAACTGGATAGGATTCTTTACAAATTCAGTCCACTGGGTGACGCCCTGTGGCGCCAGGCCCAGAGCCTGCAGGCGTTGCAAGGCGGCTTCCCGCTGGCCCGGCGATTCTGCCGTCAGCAAGACCCGGCCCGGAAATTGCGCGCAAAATTCCGGCAGCGCCTCCAGCGTCTGGGGCAGGTTCTGAACCGGCCGGGCAAAAGACAGGCCCGGCACGGATTCGGGCGGAGCGCCCAGCAGGATGCTGCGCGCCTGCTGCAAGGTTTGCTGCAACTCCATCGGCGCCAGATACAGCTGTTCTGGCGGCAAAGGGGGGCGCTGCACGTCACCCAGACGTTGCTGGTAACGCTGCTGGATGGCTGCCCAGAGCGTTTCGGCCTGCGCCAGCGCATCAGCCTGATAAATAAACAGAGTATTGCTAGGCAAATACGCAAAGAACGGCGCCGTAGGCTCCTCAAAAAATAGCGGCAGGTAATATTCTGCCCCGGGTACAGCCTGGCCCTGCGCGAGGTCGCGGGCTAGCAAGCAGGTGCTGCTACCCCCAAAATATTCGGCAAAATGACTGCTGAAGCGCCGTAAGCTGGCTTTATCCAGCGGAAACTCATGAGCAGGCAACAGGCGTATGGCCTGGAGTGTAGTTTGAGAGCGCTGATTTTCCACGCTAAAGGTGCGTAGACTGTCCAGCGTGTCATCCAGCCATTCCAGACGATATGCCTGATTACTCCCCATCGGATAAAGGTCAAGCAAGCTGCCCCGCACGGCAAATTCACCGTGCGCCTGCACCTGACGCACCGCATGGTAACCCGCCTGTTCCAGTTGCTGGCAAAACTGCGTCTGCTCCAGCACCTGCCCCACGCGCAACAGCAGGGCACGGCCCAGGTAACTGCGCGGGGGCAGGCGTTGCAAGGCCGTAGCCAGGGGCACGATCACGATGCCCGTGCGCAGCTGGGGAAGCTCGTACAAAGTTGCCAGCCGCTGTGAAATCAGCTCGGGCAACGGGGAGAAATGGTCATAGGGCAGCGTTTCGGCATCGGGAAACAGCAGCACCGGAAACTGACCAGCAGCAAAAAACCGCAGTTCCTGCTCCAGCAGGAACGCCTGGTTCATATCGGTCGTGAGCAGCACACAGGGCGCCTGGGCCTTGCTCACGGCCTGAGCCAGCGCCAGACCCTCGGCCGCATCGTGTAAGCCCTGCCATGCCAGGCGGCTACCGGGCGCAGGTAGAGGGGGATTCAGGGGATGAACAGCGTTTTTATCCATGCAAACAAGGTCAAAAAGGTTGACAGCACTCACCCGGTGTTGGCCACACCGTGGGGAACGTGTGCGGTTGCGACATGGGGCTGGGCATTCTGACAATGCCGTTGCTGGTCGTCAAAGAAAATATCGGCACCAAAGGCTTTCAAAAATGCAGCCTTCTCCAGCCCACCCAGAAAAAATGCTTCGTCAATCCGGATATTCCAGGCACGCAAGGTCCGCACCACCCGCTCATGAGCCGGCGCACCCCGTGCCGTCACCAGCGCAGTACGAATGGGTGATTGCTCAGCTGGGAACAGGGCTTGGATCCGGTGCAAAGCGGCCAGAAAATCCTTGAAAGGCCCCCCGGATAGCGGCACTTTGGCCTCGCTGACTTCATGTTCGGTAAAGGCCTGTAAACCTTGCGTCTGGTAAATCCGCTCTGCTTCGTCGGAAAACAGTACGGCATCGCCGTCAAAGGCGATCCGCAACTGGGTGCCCGGATTGGACACCGCAGGAGAGGGTAGGATCGTTGCAGCCGCGTAGCCATCGGCCAGCGCCTTTTTGACATCTTCGGGGTTGGAGGATAAAAACAGATGGGCCCCAAAGGCGGATACATAGGGCGAAAGGCTGGCCCCACCGGTGAACACCGCCCGACTGATGCGCAATTGATGTTGCTGGATGGAACGAAACACCCGCAAGCCCGTGTCAGCGCTGTTGCGTGACAGCAGGATGACCTCGACCACGGGCTGCCCCGGAACCACCGCATTCAGAGCCAGGAGCTTCTTCACCAGCGGGAACGCCACTCCCGGCTCGATCAGATCTTCCTCATGCTCGATCTGATAACGGTAATAGGCTTCAATACCCTGTTCTTCAAAAACGCCATGCGCAGCATCCAGATTGAACAGGGTGCGGGAGGAAATCGCCAGCACCAGCTGCGCAGCCTGCTGCGACACGGTACATCAGCCTAAAAACTGCCCTTGGCGCCCCGGGCCATGATGTCCAGGATGGTCTCCCTGACCTTCAGGGCTTCTTTTTTCAAATCTTCCGGCAGCGGTGCGCCTCCATAAATCATCATGTCCATGTTCAGGGTCAGCAACCAGAGCTTGCCTTTTTTATCTTCGACCAGCGCAACCCGGCACGGCAGGTAGGCACCGAAGGCATCGCTGTAATCCAGCATGTGGGCGGCAATCAGGGAATTACAGAACATGAAAATCTTGGCATAGCGATAAGGCTTGCCGGTTTTGGCCTCAATGTCCTTATACAAGGGCAATTCGCCGACAGACGAGATATTATGCTCATTTGCAACAAATTTCATTGTCTCTTCAACAGTTTCTGCGCTCACGCCCTCATCAACAGCCTGGCGCCAGATGGTTGCCTCCGCACCGTTGCGGGTTTCCATGAGTTTTTGGCCCAGTTCCTGGTACGTAACAAGGGCCATCGGATCAAATTGCCCGGCCACCTGCTGAAATTGGTAATAGCCCAAGCCACCGGCAATCAGGGCCAGCAGACCGATAAGTGCCAGAAGATTGCGTAATAAACCCATCGTTAATTGTCCTGTTTGTTGCTTGTAGGTAATTGACAAAACAAATCGCTGGCCTGATTCTGGCGCAACCACTGGGATAAATTCAGGAATGTCAGCAAATCCCAGGCCTTTTGCTGTTGCTGCTGCCGATACAGGCGGCTGGCAGCTTCAAAATAAACGGCAAAGGCAGCCTCCTGTTTACCCTGCTGCCAATAGACATTGCCCAGCTCACCTACCAGATCGGGATTATCCGGGTACTGGCGTGCCAGCGTCTGATACAGGCGTTCGGCCTCATCCAGCCGCCCTTGCCAATAAGCCTGCCGAGCCGTCTGAATATCCAGCACGCTGCTGACTGCCAATGCCGGAACCGGTGGGGCCGCTTCCTGGGAAATCGCGCCCCCTGTGGCGTAGGCAAACAGCAGCAGGGCCGCCAGCCAGCCGCAGCGCGCCTGATTACACCAGGCGGGGATATAAGCTTGCAGCCAAGGCGGTAAATTCCCAAGCAGCTTTTCCATGGGGCTCCAGTTCAAAAACAGCCAGACCTTCACTGAACGAACGCCGGAAAGCCGTACGCAAGCCCAACCGACGTTTGATAAATTTTGCTTGTGGCAAGGTGACCAGCGCCGCCGCCGTTTCAGCAGTCTCACGCACGGTCGGCTGAGTATCAGCCCGGTTGATAAATACCAGAATTTCCGGCATCGTTGTAGTACTTTCACGGATCAGCCGGATAAAACGCTGCGTGGACCACAGATCCGCCTGGCTGGGTGGTACGGGCACAATCACCCGATCAGCCACCCGAAAGGCCTGCTGCATCGCAGCCATATCCGCAGTGCCCACGTCAATCAACACCTCACCGGCAGCGGTGCGCAATACCTGCGGATCGGTCGGCCAGGGCGCAAGTGTCAGGTGCGGTTTATAAGCCTCCTCGCGCCGCACCGCAATCACATCGCTGAGCGTGGCCTGCGGATCAAGGTCATGGACTCGTACTGATTGTTGTGCAGCCAAGAGCCAGACACCCAGATTGAACGTCAGGGTGCTTTTGCCCGAACCACCCTTGAGTGAACCAATTACGCTAATCATGATTACCTTAACTCACTGAGCCAAATTCTCTAGCGCAAACCCGGCGGCTGAGTTCCCGGTACGCCGCCCGGATTCGCATTCATGGGCGGCAGGGGCTGGTAACCGGCAGGCAGGGTGAATAATTGGGCATCCTGGGGGGCTAGTTGAATATTGCGCAGCTCACGGACCAATCCGCCAGGCATTTCTTCCTTGATGGCCAGACCAAGCTGCGGGTCATACCACTGAAACAGGCTCCGGGCAGGCAGGTTGGGTGCCGTCTGCACGACTTCCCATTTTTCCACGGCCCGGCCCTGAAGGTTCTCGGTCCCGATGAAGTTCAAGGCCACCCTGCCGCCATCGGGCGTCTCAAGCTTGAGTGGAATTTGCCGTTCTACATCAATCCACTGTCGACTCTGAACCGGCTTGCCATCCTGCATTCCGGTGATTTCATAACCTTCGACCGGCCGGCCTTGCCAGGTTTCCCGACCCAGCTTGCGACACTGCATCCCCGGTGGCAGACCCAGGCAGGGGTCAGTAGCGGCATCTGCCGGGGCCAGGCCATGCTGTTCCCGATAGTTCTGTTGCTCCGGAAACAAGGTATAGGCCACTGACTTGCCCGGATCCAAAATCTGGATTACCCGCCGCCCACCCTGAGTGAATTCACTCCGAACCCGGCCCTGGCTGGCGTACATGCGGCCCTGAGTGGCCTGTTGCTGGGCATCGGTCTGGATGACATCAGCAGAAAATTCCACCTTGAAGGGCGCGGCCCCCACGGAAACACAGCAGGCCAGGCCTACCCACCCAAGCAAAGCACGAACCCGTTTCATGGTGTTCTCCTCGGAAATAATTGCGATTCTGGAGGCTGACGCCCGTCTGATGCGGAAGGCCACACCGGCTGATCACGCCCAAAATGGGCACCGCTGGGGTTAGTGTAGCCGCTTTGGGGCCAAACGGCAGTCGGTTGCGGGGCATAACTATCCACCGGCGTAATGCCTGGATAAATGACATCCTGACGCGAACCAGACGGGGGGGCTTGCCACTGCAATGCCGCAGCAGGCGCAGTTGCTCCCGGCACAACCTGGCCGGACCAGGCGGGTAACGGTGCAACAGCGTTGGGATTGAATTCGGGCCGGGACTCACGGTAGCCAGGCCCCGATCGCTCCCATGCCTCACCGGATGCAGAACGTGGCTCCGCCTGGGCACCAGACCAGCTTGCCGCAGGTGGCAGGTTCCCCCACTGGATACCCGGCTGTTGTGCAGACGGCGGCATCAACTGGGGCATGCTGGCCTGGGGTGAAGGCACCTGTGCCATTCCAGTTTGGGCCGGCGGCGCAAACTGGTTGGGCAGGCTATAACCCGTCGGCGGTCCGGCCGGGACACTCCAGGAGGGCGGAAAATAGCCTGCTCCCGGCAAAGCGCCCAAGGTCCGGCCATAAGGGCCGGGCGGGGGTGCAAATTCGGCCCGTTGCCGATTGGCTGCGGGCGGTGCGGTCTCATAAGCCCCCGCTGGGAGCGACTGGCCTGAGGGCGCAGGCTGAGCCAGACTCCAGCCTACCCAGCCCAGCGCCAGACCAAGCGCGACCCAACGGATCTTCACGGTATCAGGGAGATTCATCCGGTTTCAACCGAATGCCGCGCCGATTGGATTTACCGCCCTTGTTGCCAGCACGGGTGGGCGCAGGGGCTGCGCTGGCCTGAGGTGCTGCTGTCGGCGGCATTTCAGCGGCTGATGATGACTCCGCTGCCACAGCTGGCGCCATGACCGCCGGTGCGGATTCAGGGCTGGCAGCCGGCGGCACCGGGGCCACAGCAGGTGCTGGCTCCGCACTGTTCACCTCAACAGGCGCGGCTGACTCGGCAGCGGTTAGCTGGGGCACATCTGCTGCCGGTGCATCGGCCACAGTCGTCGGTGGAGGCGATGTCAGCGGGGCGGCTTCGGCAAGAACGGCGCTGGCCGCCGGGGCCGGAGTTGCTTCTGGTGGGGGCGCGTATGGCGACACTGTCGGAGCTGCCGATACAGGCGCCGTGGCGGTAGGGGTCGGCGTTGGCTGAGCCGGGGGAGCCGCCGGGGCCGGGGGAGGCACCGGCGTGGGCGCCACAGGCGCGGATTGCGGGCGTGCAGGCGGAGGGTTATTGCCGGGCATGAGCCGGAACAACAAACCAAACACCAGCCGCAACAGCCAATAAGCCAGCAACACCAGCGCGCGGACGATGTAAAACACGATCGTCAGGACATTGATGATGAGCTGATACAGCCAAAATCCCCAGGAGACCCCACCAGCATGCAGGGGCTTGGGCTGAGGTGGCGGCAGCGCGCAACCGCTGACCTTGAGCAGGGAATCGCTCGCACTCACGCAGCCCAGCGGAATGACAACCAGGGTCAGTACCGTGGACACCAATACCCCGGCCGCCAAGGAAATGGCCATTCCGTTGAAGATGGGATCAAAATAAATCACTGCCGAACCCGCCACCAAGGCAAAGGCCGTAATCAGGATGGGCCGGGTCCGGGTTTTACAGGAAATGATCACCGCATCCCGCACCGAGGTGCCACGTTTAAGCTCATGGATGGAAAAATCCACCAGCAGGATTGAGTTACGCACGATGATGCCGGCCAGGGCAATCCAGCCGATCATGGAGGTGGCGGTGAACTCGGCCCCAAGCAGACCGTGGGCCGGGATAATGCCCAGCAAGGTGAGCGGAATGGGTGCCATGATCAGGGCGGGAATCCGGAAGTTGCCAAATTCCATGACCACCAGCACATAAATCAGCACCAGGGCAGCCATGAACGCCAACCCCATGTCACGGAAGGTTTCAAACGTCACCGTCCATTCCCCGGCCCATTCAAAGGCCGAGTGGTTGTCATCGGTCGGTGGCCCCAGCCAGGTCGCCGTCAGCGGCACGCCATCAGGCGCACGATATTTCTGTTCATACAGCAGGTTTTGCACCTGCAACATACCATACACCGGTGCTGCGAGGCGGCCTGCAGAGTCGGCCACCACATACTCCACCGGACGCAAATCCTTGTGGAAAATGATGGGGTCATGCTTGACCTCGACGAACTGACCCAGTTCCCCCAAGGGCACACTGCTGGAACCATCACCCGTCCCGACAGGCAGGTCATTCAGCCGGGCGATCTGGGAGCGGATGGCCAGCGGCACCTGAATGACGATATGCGTGGGTTCCAGCAGGGTATGGGTTTCCTTCTTGACATCGCCCAGCTGGAAGCCACCCATCGCCATCGCCAGGTTACGGTTGATGGCTTCGACCGAGATACCACGCCGCATGGCTTTTTCCCGGTTGATTTCAAAGCGCCAGTAACTATAGGGTTCAGCAATGTAGTTATCAACGTCGGCCAGGCTCTCGGCCTGTCCGAACATCCGGGTCAGATCTGCCGCAACCTGGCGCCGGGTCTTGTCATCCGGGCCATGCACCTCAGCGACCACGGCCTGCAGAACCGGCGGGCCAGGCGGCATTTCCACGATCGAAAGGCGTGCCCCCGCAGCCTGTGCAATCGGGGTCAGCTCGGCCCGGGCCGCCACGGCGATTTCATGGCTGGAGCGGGCATGAGCGCTCAGACCCAGCGCGTGGCCCAACTTATGCAGGATTTCATAGAGCAGATTTTCCTTGGGCCGCAATTGCACCTGGATTTCTGCTTCCCAGGGATGCTGGCGCAGGTAGTAATGTCGCACCATCCCGTTAAAATCAAAGGGACGTGCATTGCCTACATAGGTCTGCATCGCAGCGACTTCCGGCAATTTGTTGCGCAAGGTTTCCGCCAGCTTGTTGGCCAGATTGGCTGTCACCGGCAGTGCCGTACCTTCCGGCATGTTGATCACCACGCTGAACTCCGACTTATTGTCGAAAGGCAGCATCTTGACGACCACTACCTGGAAGTAGAACAGCGAACAGGCGGCAAAAAAGGCGCCCCAGAGCGAGAGCCGGAAAATCATCCGGGTGCGAGCCGAGTCAATCAACGGATTGAGGATGGCGCGATAAAGCTTTTCCAGCCGTTCAGCTTCCTGATGTTCGCGCGTTTCAGCTTCCCGCAAATAAGCCAGACTGGGCTTCATGCGCTTGGCCAGCCAGGGTGTGAATACAAAGGCCGCAAAAAGGGATACCAGCATGGCCACACTGCCCAGAGCCGGAATCGGCGCCATGTATGGCCCCATCATGCCACTGACAAAACCCATTGGCAGCAGGGCGGCGATCACGGTGAAAGTTGCCAGGATGGTCGGGTTACCAACCTCACGCACGGCATCCACCGCTGTTTCGGTATCGGTGTCACCCTTGACCAGCCAGCGTCGGTAGATGTTTTCCACCACCACGATGGCGTCGTCTACCAGAATCCCGATGGAGAAAATCAGGGCAAACAAGCTGACCCGGTCGATGGTGAACCCCATCAGGAAGGCGCAAAAGACCGTGAACAGGATGACGATGGGCACCACCAGCAGGACCACCAGCGCAGGCTTGAAGGCCCGAAAGGCCGCAAATACCAGTAAAAATACCAGGCCTGTGGCAATGAACAGCTTCATGATCAGTTCATTGACCTTATCATTGGCCGTCTCGCCATAATTGCGGGTCACGGCTACCTGGACGTTACCCGGAATCAACTTACCCTTGAGTTCCTCAACTCGTGCCAGCACGGCGTTGGCCACATCCACCCCATTGGTGCCGATCTTTTTGGCTACTGCAATGGTAACCGCAGGCGCCCCGGTCACCGCCTTGGGCGCGTGCTCGGCATCGTGTTCCCGGCCGCGAGCCTTGGCCTCATGGTGCATCAGCTCCGCATAGGCCGGGCCGGTGTAATAACCTACCAGGGACCGGGCATCTTCGGGCAACTGTTCCACACGTGCCACGTCACGCACATAGACCGGTGCATTATTGCGCGTGGCAATGACCAGCCGTTCAATATCCTGCGGGGTACGCAGGAATGCCCCGGTCACCACCGTGAAGGCGGTATTTCCCGATTCAATACTCCCGGCCCGGGATTCGGCATTGGCCGCCCGCACCGCCCCGGCCACTTGATCCAGTGTTACACCAAACCCGGACAGCCGTTCAGGATTGACTTCGATGCGCACCTGCTCGGCCCGGCCCCCGACGACAAAACCCTCAGCGGTGTTGGCCAATCCCTTGAGATTTTGCAATACATCCAGCGCCAGAATCCGCAATGCCGCATCGTCCACGTCGGTGGACCACAGGGTCAGGGTGACGACAGGCACATCATCTGCGCCCTTGGGTTTGACCAGGGGCTCCATGACACCGGGCGGCATCTTGTCACGGTTGGATTGCAGCTTGTCGTATACCTTGACCTTGGAAAGCTCAAAATCTTCTCCAACTTCAAACTGTACCGTTACAATGCCCTGCTCACGCTGACTGGCCGAGTACACATGCTCGACCCCCGGAATTTCGCTCATGATGCGTTCCAGCGGCTCAATCGCCAGGCTGGCCACCTGAGTGGCCGATGCGCCCGGATACTGCACCAGGATATCCACCATGGGTACCGATATCTGGGGGTCTTCCTGACGCGGGGTCAGGAACAACCCGGCCACCCCCAGCAGCAACATGGCCAGAAACAGCAGCGGCGAAAGCGGCGAATCTATGAAGCTGCGGGCCGTATTGCCGGCAATGCCCAGATGTTCTCCGCCGACAGGCTGGTCCTTGCCGGGGTCATTAAAATGGTCGGAATGTTGATTATGCATCGGGTTATCCGCTAGTTAAGCCATATTCACAATTTCAGGGTTCAACGATTCGGTGCCCAAGCCCGCTGTTCGGCGGCAGGCGCAGCTTCCATCAGCACCTGCTCTCCGGCCTGGAGTCCTGATAATACCGTCACATATTCGCGATCCAGATCCGCACCCAGCCGAATCAGACGCAGTTCCTTGCCTTCCAGCGTCTTGATTTCCACGGCAGGCAGGCTCCCACGCCAGATGACGGCCCGGCGCGGGATAATCAGCGACGGCTTGGGCTGGATGCTGATGTCGGGAATGGTGACTTCAGCATAGGTGCCGGGCCGGGTCGGTACTCCATTGGGCAAGTCGAACTTGACCGTGGTGGTATGCCGCTGGGGGTCAGCAGTGGGAAAAACCTGGGCCAGCCGTCCAGGCACCACCAGATTGTGAGTATCCAGCTTGACCTGAACCCAGGGCATGCCCTCGCCGATGCCCGCCATCAGGTTGGAAGGCACTTCCACCTGCACCTGCAACCGGTCACCATCCACAACCAGCAGCAGGCGCTGGCCGGGCTGCACCGTATCACCGACTTCGATAAATTTCTTGGCAATAACACCGTCCATGGGTGCCAGGGTCACGGCATCGCGTAATCTGGCGTCCAGCTCCTGAAGCTGGGACAAGGCACGAAAATACGTATTGCGCGCCTGTTCAATCCGGCTGCCAGCCGTTTGCAAATCAGCCGCACGATCGACGTTCTGGTTCGTCACGCCCATGACGCCGGCAGCCGGTTTGGTAAACATCTGATCAAACAGGGAAGGCATGCCCATACCCCCTTGCAGGCTCTGGGACTGGGGCGACCAGAGTTCACGGGAATATTGGACATAGGCCGTACGCCACAAGGATTCGGCATTGGCCACCTCGGCCAGGGCTGCCTGACGCCTGGCCTGCAACTCGGCGGTATCAACCCGCACCAGCTCCTGATCCTGCTTGACCCGGGCGCCTTCACTCCCCGCAATCTGGATGACCCGTCCTGGCAACTCCGCATTCAGGGTGACTTCCTTGTAGGCCACCACCGTCCCGCCCAGCAGGCGGGTGGCGCCCACGAGGCGCTCAATGACGGGGGCGGTCTGAGCCTCGGCACGCACCGAGGAGGCACCGAGAACCAACCACACCGTCATGAACCCCACCCAGGCGCGCAACATCACGGCAGTGGCCAGCAACGGACTTGGGCGCGTTGTGCTGCCGCTTAGGCGCGGCTCATCACCGCAAAAGACTTGATGAACGGTCCGGCCATGCGCGGATCCTTGACCATGGCGCCGTAGTCACCCACGGCGAACTTGATCTTGCCTGTGGTATAGGCCATACCCAGACCCATCATGCCCGGCGGGCTCTGGATCCACTTCTGCCAGTCCTCGGCCTTGCAGCGCAAATCCCAGTTCAGCGTCTGGCCGCTATAAGCGCCGGAGTCCACCACCATGCCGTTTTCGACCTTGATGTAGCCCCGAGGCTGTGCTTCGCCTGCAAAGCCGTACGCGATGGTGGAACTGAAATTGATCTTGGCCAGCGCCCCACTCAGATCAGATTCTGCGTTCCAGGCATCGCCAAAACGCTTCATCCACTCGGCAGTAAATAAGTCAGACATTAGCATTTCTCCTCATTGTCACGAAAGAACAAGCCGAACCACGCACCTATGCCGGCGCGCAGCCCGGCAGTATCGCCTATGCCCGGTGCTGACGCAACCGCCCGGCACAGGTCATTCACCCGCACTCATACCCGGCTTGGGGGCCTTGATGACCCGTTCGCCGGCACTCAAGCCCGAGAGTACCGTCACCAGTCCGTCCGCCACCGGATCACCCACACGCAACAGGCGCAGTTCCGTGGTGCCATTTTTCACCACGAATACTT
Source organism: uncultured Gammaproteobacteria bacterium (assembly GCA_964398665.1). Taxonomy (GTDB): domain Bacteria; phylum Pseudomonadota; class Gammaproteobacteria; order CAYNNN01; family CAYNNN01; genus CAYNNN01. Next base: position 72,780 of record CAYNNN010000002.1, read on the forward strand.
GCGGCAAGCCGCTGCGCCAGACCAGCGCCGAACTGGGAACCACGAGTGTACTTTGATTTTTTTGCTCCGGGTCGGTCAACATGACTTCAGCATACATGCCGGCCGTACCAACACTCTGGCCCAAGTCAAACTTGACCCGGATGGTGTGCCGGACTTCGTCGGCCTTGGGGAAAATCTGCGCCACCGTCACTGGCATCTGGGTACCTGCCCCATCATCGATCCGGGCCTGGACAGTGCCACCCTCCTTCAAGCCACCGCTCAGCCGTGCAGGCACATCGGCCTGCAACTGTAATACGGCCATGTCGGCAAACTCCAGCAACGCCTGTCCAGGCTGGACCGGGTCGCCGACTTCCACCAGCTTGCGGGTGATCACGCCGGCAAACGGCGCCAGCCCCTGGGTATCACGCAATTTTTCCTCGATCTGGCTGATGTTGGCATCGGCCTGGAGCAAGGTGGTACGCGCCTGCTCTATCTGGTTATAGCGATTCTGGATATCCGAATACCGCTCATAACCCTGATTCTGCATGCCCATCATATTGGACATGGGCCGACTGAACATCTGATCAAACATGGAGGGCATGCCCATCCCGCCTGGATGATTGGCCACCCCTGGCGATATCAGCTCACGCCGGTACTGCACATCGGCACTGCTAATGCCGATCATGGCGGCTTCACGCTGGGCATGGGCCGCACGCAATTGGGCGCGCAGGGCCTCATCACTGATTTTGACCAACAAATCGCGGTCCTTGAAACGATCGCCTTCCTGCCCGGCCAGATACTCAACCCGCCCCGGTAACTGGGCGGTCAGGGTTACGGCCTTCTTGGGCAGCAGGGTACCACCGACCCGCACTGTCCCGGTTGCCGTATATGCCCTGATTTCATAAGTTTCTTCCACAGGCACCTGCGCCCCTGCTGGTACAGTGCCCAACAGGCCAGCTACCACCAATACCCCGACCCATCGCGTTTTCAACATAATGCTCACCGAACCCCGGATACCCGACCAAACTGCGGCTGATGCTACTGCGACTATTCCGCAAATGCCAGCAGCATCAATTTATCAGCATAATCTAATAAACCTCGAAACAAGCCATTATTCGCTATAATATTTCAATCCGCGCTCGGCGTAACCGAGCAAAGCAGCACGGCAGCGTCATGCGCCTCATCCCGTGCTTGATACGCTTCCTGAAAGGGAAGATGGCCCATTCGGAGTTAGCCTTGATGAAACCTGCCCTTCCTGCCGGCACATGCCCTCTGCCCGAGACCACGCCTCCCGCCTTGCAAGCGACTCGCTTTAGTATAAGCACAATTTTGCTATGCCTGTGGTGTCTTTGCCAACCTTGGCCCAGCTGGGCCGAGTCCGGTGCCACCTCCTTGCAAATCCATCCGGTCCAGGGCAGCTTTGCCGAGGTGCGGGAACGCCTCGTCAGCGCCATCGGCAATCAGGGTTTTACCTTGAGCAACACCCTGCATTTGCACGAAATGCTGCAACGCACTGCTCAGGATCTCGGCATGCCGGAGGACACCTATCTCCAGGCCGAAGCCGTGGAATTCTGCAGCGCCAGGCTGGCACACCTCATGAGTCAGGCGCACCCAGGCAATATTGCCAATTGCCCCTTCGTGATCACGCTCTATGTCCTGCCCAGCCAACCCGGCGTGGTACAGGTCGCTTACCGCCCACCGCTGCTGAGCGGCAAACAGGCCCCAGCCGTGCGCAAGACCATCGCGGCAGTATTTGCCGAGATCCTGGCTGAACTCCAGTTTTAACACCTGCAAGGACTTACCCATGCACTTTGCCGACAGTTTGACTGCTCAGCGCCTGGAAGCGCTGGAAACCCATCTACGTCAGGAAAATCCAATCCTGGTCAACGCGGTGCAGGATTTTCGCCAATTGGACAAACTGGCACGGCGCATGGGCCTGCTGGCGCCCGGCGAATCCTATGCCACCCGGATCACCTGGTGGCCGATGGTGGCTATCCTCGGCACATTTTCTGCGGGAAAATCCAGCTTCATCAACAGCTATCTCCAGCAGCCCCTGCAACGCACCGGCAACCAGGCGGTGGACGAAAAATTCACGGTCATCGGCTACAGCGGTAACGCCGCAGTTCAAACCCTGCCCGGCTCCGCGCTGGACGCCGACCCCCGCTTTCCGTTTTATCAGTTCAGCGAGGAAATCGAAAAGGTCGCTGCTGGTGAGGGTAAACGCATTGATGCCTATCTACAACTGAAGGTCTGCCCCTGTCCGGTGCTCTCGGGGAAAATCCTGATTGATTCGCCAGGATTTGATGCCGACGCCCAACGCACCTCGATTCTGCGCATCGTGGATCACGTCATCGATCTCTCCGACCTGGTCATGGTCTTTTTTGATGCCCGACACCCAGAGCCTGGCGCCATGCGCGACACCCTGAAACACCTGGTCAGCAACACGCTCAAACGCGCCGATTCCGAAAAATTCCTTTTTATTTTAAATCAGATCGACAGTAGTGCCCGTGAGGATAATCTGGAAGACATCGTGGCCGCCTGGCAGCGTGCCCTGGGTGAACAGGGGTTGACCGCAGGCCGGTTTTACACCATCTACAACGCTGAAGCAGCGCCGCCCATTGCCGACGAAACCGTACGCCGGCGCCTGGAGGCCAAGCGTGATCATGATCTGGCTGCCCTCTCGGAGCGGATGCGGCAGGTCAGCGTGCAGCGGGCCTACCGTATTGTCAACAATCTGGAGCGTACTGCCCAGGCCATCGAACGTCAGGCTATCCCCTTGCTGAACAATGCGCTGGAACAATGGCGCCGCTGGGTTCTGGGCGCGGATGGCGCGTTTCTGGCCCTGCTGGCCGGTTGGCTCTGGTGGAGCAACCGGCTGCCGGATTTTGGCAGTCTGGCACGCGGCGAAGCAGGTATTCTGGCCTATGTGTGGCTGGCGGTGCTGGTACTGGGTATCGGCGGCGTGCATTTCACCCTGCGACGTCTGCTGGCGCAGTGGGTCGGCCTGGCCCTGAGCCGCGAGGCAGCGGCCGTGCAAGGTTATGGCGATTTACAAGCCGCCTGGCGCAAGAACACCTCAGCCTGGCGCCCGCTGGCCTGGCCCAGTCCGCTGGGCTGGGGCCATGGGGCACGCAAACGCCTGCGGCAACTGCATACCCGTGTGGACAAGCACGTCCAGAATCTCAATGATCACTATGCCCAGCCCAACCCACCTTCAACGCCGTCGCACCAAACGTAGGGTAGTCAGTGTCAGTTGCCGCTGGCGACTGCCACTGGACCAAAAGACGGTCAGCTCGGCGCGCAGCAGGGCTGCGGGTATCGGGCTGGCAGTATCTTCTTCATGGGGCAACAAATAGAGTTCCCAGCGAAACCGGTCGTCAAAATTGCCGCGCCATGTCCCCGGCAATAGCGGCTCCTGCTGACCCAGACTGGCCAGATGCGATTCGGCCAGCAGGGCAGCCCGCGCATATTCTTCGGCAATGGCTGCGTGCGCCAGGCCCTGACCAAAGACCCGCAGCAAGGCACCCAGTACCAGAGCCAGCAGCACAAACGCCACCAGAACCTCCAGCAGGCTGAAGCCGGCTACCCGGCTTCGGAAACGACCACGCGCCCGGTCAACCATTGCACATCAATGTGGAAGCGCCGCAGGCCACCATCCAGGACAATCTGCCCCCCCGTCGCCGTACCATCCGGAAAAAAACGGATACCGGCCAACTGTTGACCCAGCACTTCGGTATGGGCCGCTGTAAACTCCACCGCCATTCTGTCAGGCAGAGCGTACTGGGTCGGCAAGCCCTCGACCTGATATTGTCTTTGCACCACATCCAGCCAGACACTGACGGTACGCTGCTCACCCACAGCCAGGCCACGTGCAGCGCGCAGCGTGGCCGCCAGGTGCCGAACAGCGGCTTTCAACTCGCCAGTCTGCACCACCCCGCTGAAACGTGGCAGGATCAGGGCTGCACTCAAGGCCAGAATTGCCAGCACTGCAAGCAGTTCAAGCAGTGTAAAGCCTTTATTAATCTGATTATTCCCAGCTGACGATATCACGATTGTATTTTTCCCCGCCAGGCGCCTGATCGGCTGCCAGCGAATACAGGTCATAGTCGCCATGTTCACCGGGGGCACGATAATTGAAGGGCTGTTGCCAGGCATCCTGCGGGACTTTTTTCTGTTTCAGGTAGGGACCATTCCAGTTTTTGGCTCCGGATGGCGCCTGTACCAGCGCTGCCAGGCCCTCATCCGTGCTCGGATAGCGCCCGACCTCAAGGCGGAACAGATCCAGTGCCCCCGAGATTTCCTGCAACTGGGTCTTGGTTGTCTGGTATTTACCCCTATCCACATTGCCCAGGACGTTGACTCCGACGATCCCGCCCAGCAAACCCAGAATCACCAATACCACCAATAATTCCAGCAAGGAAAAGCCGCCCTGAACCGGGCGCTGCCGCAGCATGGCATTGTTCATGCAATCACCTCATTCAAACTCAAAATCGCTACCAAAATGGACAGGATGATCCCGGCTATCAGCACCGCCAGGCCCAGAATCAGCAAAGGCTCCAGCAACGTCAGCAGGCGCTTGATCGTTGCCTGGGTTTCCAGATCATAGGTATCAGCTACCTGATAGAGCATCTGCTCCAGTTGGCCACTTTCCTCACCCACCCGAATCATCTGCACGGCCAGTTTGGGGTAGCCGCCCAATTCCCGTAAGGGTTCATGCAGGGTACGGCCCTGCTTGACAGCCTCGGCCACCCCGCCCAGGATCCGGGCCAGATAATGATTGCTGATAATCCCCTGACTAATGGTCAACGCTTGCAGGATCGGCACTCCATTACCCAGCAGCGTGGCCAGCGCACGCGCCAGACGGGCTGTTTCCAGCTTGCGCAACAAATCCCCCAGCAAAGGCCAGGTCAGGAGCCAGGCATCCCAGCGCAGGCGCGGGCCAGGCAGTTGCAAACGGCGCTTTTGCCACACCACGCCCAGCGTGATGACCAATGCCAGCAACCAGCCCCAGGCCCGCAGAAAATCCCCCACGGCAATCACAATCTGGGTAGCCAGCGGCAAACTTTGCCCCATGTCGGCAAAGAGCTGTTGAAACTGAGGCACGACCACGGTCAGCAGGATGGTGACGGAAATCCCGGCGGCAAACACCAGAATGGCCGGATAAACCAGAGCCGAACGCACACTCTCGCGCAGCGCCTTGCTACGCTGCAAATGCTCGGCCAGGCGCTGCAGGACCACTTCGAGGCTGCCACCGGCTTCCCCAGCCCGGATCATGCTGAGATAGAACGGGCTGAAGACGCCATGCTGAGCTTCCAGGGCGGCTGCCAGTCCCACCCCACCCCGAACCTGATCCCGTACATCGGTCAGCACTGCCCGCAACGCCGGAGCTTCGGCGATGCTGAGCAGAATTTCCAGGATTCTGTCCAGTGGAATGCCCGCCTTGACCAGACTGGCCAGATCCTGGGTAATGATGAAAATCTGCTCCTGACTGAGATTTTTATGTCGGGCCGGGCGCAGGCCTGTCGTGGTCTGGTTGCGGCTGCTGGCTTCCACCCGGATGGGAATCATGCCCTGATTCCGGAGGCGGCTGACAACCGCAGCCTGATCATCGGCCTCCCAGGAACCTTCGACCACTTCGCCGCTCGCGTTGACCGCTCTATAACGGAAGAGCGGCATCGTCGCCCTCCTGAGTGACCCGCAGCACTTCTTCCAGGGTGGTCACACCCTCCAGCGCCTTGCGCACCCCATCTTCGTACATGGTCAGCATGCCCTCGGCCAGAGCCTGTTTGTGCAACTGGGTGGCATCAGCGTGCTGCAAGATCAGACGACGCAGGCCATCGCTCATGATCATCAGCTCAACAATACTGGTGCGTCCCAGATAACCAGTACCGGCGCAAGCAGGACAGCCGACGGCCTGATGAAGGTATAGCGGGCCTTCCGGCTGGTAACGTCGCAGGTTGAATTCTGTTATTTCTTCCGGTAATGCGTTCTGGCGCCGTTTGCACTGCGGACACAACACCCGTACCAGACGCTGGGCCAATGCGGCGTTGAGCGTGGAAGTCAGCAGATAATCTTCCACCGCCATTTCCAGCAACCGGGCCGCCACACCTGCAGCCTGGTTGGCATGGAGGGTGGAAAGCACCAGATGTCCAGTCAGGGCTGACTGCACGGCAATCTGCGCCGTTTCACCATCACGGATCTCTCCCACCATGATCACGTCGGGGTCTTGCCGGACGATGGCACGCAGGCCGTTGGCAAAGGTCAGGCCGATCTGGGGCTTGACCTGAATCTGGTTGATACCTTCCAGTTGATATTCGACCGGGTCTTCAACCGTCAGCACCTTGCGCGTTACGGTATTGAGCAACCGCAAGGCAGCGTAGAGCGTCGTGGTTTTCCCGCTACCCGTTGGCCCGGCAACGATGATGATACCGTGGGGTAATTGCAACTGATGCTCCAGTTGCTGACGTAGCCTGGGCGCCAGCCCCAGGCTGGCAAAATCCAGGGCCACACCACGCTTGTCCAGCACCCGCATGACCACGCTTTCCCCATGCAGGGTGGGTACTGTGGAAATGCGCAGGTCTATTTCCTTGCCCTGAACCCGGAGTTGAATCCGGCCATCCTGCGGCAGGCGACGTTCAGCAATATTGAGCTTGGCCAATAACTTCAACCGTGAGATTATCGCTGGGGCCAACTTGAGCGGCGGTGACTCCATCTCGATCAAAACCCCGTCAATCCGGTAACGCACCTTGAGCTGGCGCTCAAACGGTTCGATATGAATGTCCGAAGCGCGGGCTTCAACCGCACGCGAGATCATCAGATTGACCAGGCGAATGACCGGCGCTTCGCTGGCGAGATCCTTGAGGTGTTCGATGTCATCCAGCCCGCCACCACGTTCTTCCCCACTGACGGCCTCGACGATCTGGCCCATCGCGCTGCGCCCTTCGCCATACAGGCGTTCGTAGGCCGCATTGATGTCTGAAACAAGGCCCACCCAGGGCCGAATGGTCTTACCACTCGCCCAGGCCAGACCACGCAGGGCAGCCTGATTGGTCGGGTCGGCCATCGCCACCACCAACCCCTCCGGTTCTTCCCGCAGCGGCAATACCCGCTGCTGACGCAGGAATTGCGCCGAAACGGTCTTATCTTCCAGCAGGGGTAGGGTCGGATAATCCTCAATACGCGCCAGCGGCAGATTCAGCAACGCGCCCCAGGCCTGCGCCAGATCCCGTTCAGCCACCAGTCCCAATCTGAGCAGCAGGCCATCCAGCGGCTCGGGAGCTTCGGCCTGCAGCAGGCACACCCGATCATAATCCGCCCGACTCAAGCGGCCCTGTGCCACCAACCACGCACCCAGGTCCTGGCTCATCAGCGCGCCTCACACAACAAGTCAGGCAAGGGTCGAATGCTGCCCCATTCCTTGCAGCCGGGGCACTGCCAGTGCAGGGTATTGAGCGTATAACCACATTGTTTGCAGCGATAACGGGACTGCTGGGCCAGCAACCGGGCCAACACGGTCTGGGCCTGCTGCAGGGCCGTCTGACTGGTGCCATCTTCCAGCACCGTCCGTTGCAGACTCAACCAATGTTCCAACCCACGCACAGAAGGATAATGTTCCAGATAATCTGCCAGAAAACGACCCGCCACCGTAACGCCCTGGGTTTCACGCAGCAGGTCAGTCAGCAACAGCAACGGCGCAATACCTGAATAACGTCTGCTCAGGGCGTGGAGATACTCCTCCATCTGGGCGGGCTGTCCCAAAGCGAAAAAGCAAATCCGCAGGGGCTCCATGACTTCGGGCAGATAGCTGTCATCATGCTGCTCTACCGATTGATAAAGCCGAATCGCCGCTTCATGTTCACGCAGCTGGCGCATCAGATCGCCCAGGCCCAGGATGGCCCGCACGCACCGCGCATCGCTGGTGCGTGCCCGGTTATACAGCGCCTGCGCGGCATCCAGGTCATTACGGGCCAGTTGCAGTTCTGCCAGCTCACAATAAAAATGTGCGACCACCGGTGCGGTGTTGACGGCGCACTCCTTATGGAGCTGTAACGCGACACCGATAGCATTCTGCCATTCCTTTTCCTGCTGGTAGATGGCCAGCAGGTGACGCAGGGCAGGCTCGCTATGTGTCTGCACTTCAACAATTTCCCGAAACAGGTTTTCAGCCCGATCAAACAGCCCAACATGCATATAATCCTGGCCAAGCTCCAGCATGGCCTGAGTACGCTGGGCGCCGGTCAGCGTGGTGCGGGCGATCAGGTTTTGATGGATGCGGATGGCCCGGTCCACTTCACCCCGGCGCCGAAACAGGTTGCCCAGCACCATGTGAATCTCGACAGTTTCACTGTTGACTTCAAACATACCGGTAAAGACCTCGATGGCCTTGTCCGGCTGTTCATTGAGCAAAAAATTGACTCCCTGATAATAATTGGCAGACAGTGCCGACTTTGGCTTACCAACTTCTGCCATATGCCGCCGCGCCGCGTACCAGCCACTGGCTGCTGCGACCGGTAACAGGAACCAAAGAAGTTCAAGCATGGGGAGCGAGTGCCACAGCGATTTTCCAGTCAAAATCAGGCAGATGTACAGAGGAGGCCAGAGCCTCCCCTGTCACGCATCCCGCCCGCATGGACAGGAGCGGGGCAGGATACCAGAACCTGATGACAGTAGCTGCCTGCTTATTTTTTGGCGCTTCTGGGCGTCGCAGCCGCTTTCTTGGCCGCCGGCGCCTTCTTGATTTCAGCCGCCACTGCGGCCACTTTTTTCGCGCTCTCCAGCGGCAACTCCTTGACGGGCGCATCGGCCAGTTTGGCCTTGGCGCTGCGCCGACCCTTGCCTACCGGCTTGGGCGGTTTCTTGTAATTGGCCCGTTCCCGCATCACTTTGCCTGCCTTGAAATGCGGCACGTACTTGCTTGGCAGATCCACACTTTCCCCGGTACGCGGATTGCGGCCCACCCGCGCCTGGCGATGGTGGAGGGAGAAGCTGCCAAAACCCCGGACTTCAATACGCCGTCCACCCGCCAACGCCTGGACCATATGTTCCAGCAGCGCCCGCACTCCACGCTCGACCTGCTTGAGGGTAAAACTGGGCTGATGTTCGGCCAACGCGCTAATAAGTTCGGATTTAGTCATGTTGTGTTTATCCTATTCTTGACAAGATTCAGATGGATCAAAACAGCGCCCCGGCCAAAGGACCGGGGCATCATCCGGGCCTGACCCTGGGGTCAGCCCATACGGCTATGGACGTTAGCCACCCCGGTTATCTTCCAGCTTATGCCGAAAGATGTCGCCAAAGGTGGTCGGCGCCTGACGGCTGTAGTCCTGCATCGCCACCTCTTCTTCCTGGATGTCCTTGGCCTTGATCGAAAGCATCACCGTATGGCTCTTGCGATCCACTGCGACGAACTTGGCTTCGATCACATCCCCCGGATTGAAGAGCTTGGAAGCGTCTTCCACCCGCTCACGGGCAATTTCGGAGACCCGCAGATAGCCCTCCACGCCTTCATCCAGCGTCACCGTGACGCCTTTGGCATCTGCTTCCTTCACCACGCCCTTGACAATGCTGCCTTTGGGGTGATCTGCCAGGAAAGCTGTGAATGGATCACGTTCCAATTGCTTGATACCCAAGCTAATTCTTTCACGTTCCGGATCAACGGCCAACACCACGGCGTCCACTTCGTCGCCTTTCTTGTACTTGCGAATGGCTTCTTCACCGGAAACATTCCAGGAAATGTCGGAGAGATGGACCAAGCCATCAATACCGCCTTCCAGACCGATGAACACGCCAAAATCGGTGATGGATTTGATTTTGCCGCTAATTTTATCGCCCTTGTTATAGTTGGCGGCAAACTCTTCCCAGGGATTGGGCCGACATTGCTTCATGCCCAGACTGATTCGGCGCCGATCTTCGTCAATGTCCAGAATCATGACTTCAACTTCGTCGTTCAGATGCACGACCTTGGCCGGGTTGACGTTCTTGTTGGTCCAGTCCATTTCGGAAACATGCACCAGCCCTTCAACGCCCGGTTCGATCTCGACAAAGCAGCCATAGTCGGTGATGTTGGTCACGTGGCCAAACAGACGCTTGCCTTGCGGATAGCGTCGTGCCAGTCCCAGCCAGGGATCATCACCGATCTGTTTCAGGCCCAGGGAAACCCGGTTACGCTCGCGGTCGAACTTGAGAATGCGCACTTCCAGTTCCTGGCCAATGGTGACCACTTCGGAAGGATGCTTGACCCGACGCCAGGCCATATCCGTGATATGCAGCAAGCCATCAATACCGCCCAGATCCACAAATGCGCCGTAGTCGGTGAGATTCTTGACCGCACCGCGCACCACCATACCTTCCTGGAGGCTACCCAGCAGCGCTTCACGTTCGGCACTGAATTCCGATTCCAGAACCGCCTTGCGCGAAACCACCACATTGTTGCGCTTGCGATCCAGCTTGATGACCTTGAAATCCGTCAGCTTGTTTTCCAGATGCGTCGTATCGCGCAAGGGCCGCAAATCCACCAGCGATCCAGGCAGGAACGCACGCACTTCATTAATTTCAACGGTGAAGCCACCCTTGACCTTACCCGTGATGATCCCCTGGACATTTTCGTTGTTCTGATGCACGCGATCCAGGTTGGCCCAAGTCTGATTGCGTTTGACCCGCTCCCGGGACAACTTGGTTTCACCCAAGCCATCTTCCATCATTTCGAGCGCCACATCCACCACATCGCCCACGGCGACTTCCAGTTGGCCTTGGGCATCAAGAAACTCGCTGCGCGGGATTTTGGACTCGGACTTGAGACCCGAGTTAACAATGATCCACTCGGCCTGGATGGCAACAACGGTTGCCGGGATCACCGCACCTGGACGTAATTGAGTTTTCGCCAGGCTTTCTTCAAACAGCTCTGCAAAGCTTTCCATTCGGTTTGTTCATGAGGAGCGCGGTTGGTAAAAAATACCCGCTGCATGGACGATATTCAGGATGCGCTCAAGAACCTGTTCTATCGTTAATGCAGTAGAATCAATCAAATGAGCATCATGTGCCGGTAGCAGCGGTGCATGGACACGGGCTGCGTCACGGGCATCACGCTGGGCCAAAGTTGTTTCAACGTCTGCAAGGTTAACATCTAACCCCTTCGCCTTCAACTGCTTATATCGCCTTTGTGCCCGAGCGGCAAGCCCTGCGGTTAAAAAAAACTTTACAGAGGCGTCTGGAAAGACCCTGGTTCCCATATCACGGCCATCCGCTACCAGGCCTGGCGGCTGACACAGACGGTGCTGCCAGGCCAACAGCGCCGCACGCACCTCAGGCAATACCGCCAGTTGCGAGGCCGCCTGAGCGCAGGTTTCACTGCGCAGCTCCACCTGCACGGCCTGTTGGCCCAGATAGACCTGATCATCAGCCTCGCAATGCCCCAACACAAAACGCACCGGCAAATCGGTTGCCAATTGCGCCAATCGCGATCCGTCGGTCAAGGGACACTGCTGCTGCAAGGCAGCCAGCGCCAAAATGCGATACAAGGCACCGCTATCCAGATAGGTCCAGCCCAACTGTTGAGCCAACAGGCGGCTGAGGGTGCCCTTGCCGGAGCCACTCGGGCCATCCAGCGTGATAACAGGCACCATACTCATACGGTTTGCACCTGCAAACGCAAACCCGCCGCCTGAGCCAGGCTTACGAAGGTCGGAAACGAAGTTTCCACGTTCGTGCAATCCAGGATCGTGATTGGCGCAGCAGCTACCAGCCCAGCCATGGCAAATGCCATGGCAATCCGATGGTCTCCATGACTATCCACAGTACCACCACCCAGGATTCCGCCCTGAATCACCATGCCGTCCTGAGTCGGCTCGGCCTGCACACCCAATGCCTGCAACCCATCGGCCATTACCTGAATGCGGTCACTTTCCTTGACGCGCAGCTCGGCAGCCCCCGTCAGGATGGTCGTACCCTGGGCGCAGGCTGCGGCAATAAACAGCGCGGGAAACTCATCAATAGCCAGCGGTACCAGGTCCGGCGGGATGGTAATCCCGTGCAGAGATGCCGACCGCACCCGCAAGTCAGCTACAGGTTCCTGGCCAGCCTGACGCTGATTCTGCACCGTAATATCAGCTCCCATCAGCCGCAGGATGTCCAGGACACCGGTACGGGTAGGATTCAGGCCCACATGTTCCAGCACCAATTCAGACCCAGGGCAGATGCTGGCTCCGACCAGAAAAAACGCTGCCGAGGATAAGTCTGCGGGCACGGTCAGATGCACGGCTTGCAAACGCTGCCCGCCCGTCACACAGATACGACTGCCTGCGCGGTGTACTTGTACCCCAAAACTTTGCAACATCCGCTCGGTATGATCCCGGGTCGGGGCCGGCTCAGTCACGCAGGTTGTCCCGGTTGCATACAAGCCGGCCAGCAACAACGCGGATTTTACCTGGGCACTGGCTACTGGCAGCACGTAGTCAATAGCGTGCAATGCCGTACCCTGAATCTGCAAGGGTGCAGTGCCAGCAAGTGTCGTAGTCAGCTGCGCACCCATTTGAGCCAGAGGCCGGGTCACACGCTGCATCGGGCGCCGACTGAGCGAAGCATCCCCCACCAGGGTACTGGAAAAATGCTGTCCCGCCAGCAAGCCTGTCATCAGCCGCATGGCTGTCCCGGAATTTCCCATATCCAGGGGCCGGTCCGGAGCGCGCAGACCCCGTAGCCCTACACCAGTGATCTGCACCGCACCCGGCCCGGGACGGGTGATGGTAACGCCCAGATCCAAAAACGCCTGCAAGGTGCAAAGATTATCCGCGCCTTCGAGAAACCCGCCAATCTGGCTGGTACCTTCAGCCAGGGCACTCAGCATGATGGCACGGTGGGAAATGGATTTGTCACCCGGCACCCGGGCCGTACCCCGCAGGCAGCCACCGGGGGTCAGCAAATAACGTAAGCTCATGAACAAGTCTCGTAACAGGAGAGAGTCGGACGCCAACATCCTTGGCCAGAAGCAGCGTCAAGTCAGCGCTGCCAACCGGAACGACCGTAGCACTTAAACATCCACCGGTCCCAGTAACAGGGCATGCTTTTCGATAAATTCCCGGCGGGGTTCCACCTGGTCGCCCATCAGCGTGGAAAATAGAGTATCGGCGGCCACTGCATCCTCAATCCGCACCTGCAACATGCGCCGGGTTTCCGGATTGAGCGTCGTTTCCCACAACTGATCGGGGTTCATTTCGCCCAACCCTTTATAACGTTGCAGGGTATAACCCTTGCGCGCCTGCTCCAGGAGCCAGGCCAGGGTGACCGTCGGCTTGGCCAAGTGCTTGCGCTGGTCATGATAGACGATGCTGGCTTGGGCAAACTGGTTCAGACGCTGTTGTAACTTCAGCAACGTCTGCCAATCGTGACCTTCAAACAGAGCCTGATTGAAAACCTGTTGCTGTTGCGCACCGTTTTGCCAATAACTGAAGCTCAGGCTCCAGGGCATTTCCAGGCGCACCTGCACCACGTAATGTGTCGTGGGCACCCGCAGTGCCAACCACTGGGTGATGGCCGCACCCCAGGCATTCAACCCGACCGCATCTCCCGGCAGGACCTGCGGCGCTGTTTCTACCAAAGCCGTGAGCAAAGTGCCCTCATGCCGCCGGGCCAGCTTGCGCAGCGTATCTCCCCAAGCCAGATAATCCCGCACCAATTGCGCCAACACCCCCGGCTCTGCCGGAGCGGGTGCCGCGTCATCCAGATAAAGCGCAGCTTCTTCCAGCATGCGACCCAGCATGTGCTGGTTGAGTTCCTGATCATCCTTAAGGTAGTGCGCCTGTTTGCCCTTGCTCAATTTATAAAGTGGAGGTTGGGCAATGTACACATAACCCCGTTCCAGCAACGGCAACATTTGTCGATAAAAAAAGGTGAGCAACAGGGTGCGGATATGCGATCCGTCCACGTCGGCATCCGTCATGATGATGATGCGGTGATAACGGATATTGTCCGGGTTGAACTCGGTCTCGCCAATCCCGCAGCCCAACGCGGTGATCAGGGTGCCGACCTCGGCAGAGCTGAGCATTTTATCAAACCGGGCTTTTTCCACATTCAGAATCTTGCCCTTCAAAGGCAGGACCGCCTGCGTGCGCCGATCCCGGCCCTGCTTGGCCGAACCACCAGCAGACTCCCCTTCGACCAGATATAGCTCGCACAACTTGGGATCTTTTTCCTGACAATCAGCCAGTTTCCCTGGCAAGCCCGCCAGGTCGAAAGGATTTTTGCGCCGGGTCAATTCACGCGCCCGCCGGGCCGCTTCGCGGGCACGGGCGGCTTCCAGCATTTTCTCCACGATGATTTTGGCCGGTTGGGGGTTTTCCTGCAAGAATTCATCAAGCTTTTCAGAAACTGCGCTTTCTACCGCCGCCTTGGCTTCCGAGGACACCAATTTTTCCTTGGTCTGGGAAGAAAATTTTGGGTCAGCCAGCTTGATGGACAACACTGCCGTCAAACCTTCACGGGCGTCATCACCCGAGGGAGCGACCTTGGCATTTTTGACTAGGCTACTTTGTTGCTCGATATAGCGATTCAACGCCCGGGTCATGCCCGCTCTAAAACCGGTCAGGTGGGTACCACCATCCTTCTGTGGAATATTGTTGGTAAAGCACAGCATGGTTTCCTGATAGCTGGCGTTCCATTGTAGAGCGACTTCGACCGTGATGTGCTCTCGCTGGGTGGTGAAATGGATGATCTGGGGGTGCAGAGGCTGCTTGCTGCGGTTGATATATTCCACAAAGGCCCGGATACCACCGTCATATTCAAAGGTATCCTGCTTATCCTGGCGCTCATCCTCCAGGCGAATATGCACGCCCGAATTCAAAAAGGCCAGTTCGCGCAAGCGCCGGGCCAGGATGTCGTAATGAAATTCGCGCTGGGTGAAGATATCGGCGGCAGGCTTGAATGTCACGGCCGTACCGGTCTGCGTTGAAGACTCCAGGCGCTGCAGGGGATACAACGGGGTACCGTTTCGGTATTCCTGCTGATGTAGATAGCCGTCACGGTGGATTCTCAAATATAGTTGTTCAGACAGGGCATTGACCACCGAAACCCCCACTCCGTGCAACCCCCCCGACACCTTGTAGGAATTACTATCAAATTTGCCCCCGGCGTGCAGTACCGTCATGATCACCTCGGCCGCCGAACGATTTTCTTCTGCGTGAATATCCACGGGAATACCCCGCCCGTCATCCTGAACTGTCACGCTATTGTCAGCATGGATGGTGACCCTGATATTGCGGCAATACCCGGCCAGAGCCTCGTCAATCGCATTGTCCACCACTTCAAAGACCATGTGATGCAGACCGGTGCCATCATCTGTATCGCCGATATACATACCCGGTCGGGTCCGGACTGCTTCCAGGCCCTTGAGAACTTTGATGCTGCGGGAGTCGTAGGTATTGGGATTCGTCATGGACGGTATCAGGCGAAGAACAAGGCCGCCATTGTACCATGCCTTTGCGTCCTGCGGATGTTCCACGTGGAACAGTTGCACCGGGTCATGGTTCCACGTGGAACATATCTGGTCAGCCACGATCTTGCCTGGAAAGGCCTCCACCCCACAGCTCCATATCGCCGCTGCCACTGCCCCCACATTGGAGCTGCGCGCATCACCCCGATCCCGCTGGGCTGGCACCAAGCATATCGCGACCTGCTATTAGCGGTTGTGGGTAATGTTCCACGTGGAACCAAGACGGCAGGCAATTCAGAACAGGTCCACTGTTCCACGTGGAACATCTGGCTAAATGCGCATCGGCATGACGACGGCCAAGGCGCTGGGTTCGTTCGGGTCACGCAACAAGGCCGCCTGATTGTGTTCGGCAAACTCCATTTTGATGTGTTCCCCAACCAGCGCATTCAGCGCATCCAGAACATATTTGACATTGTAACCCACCTCCAGATTACCTTCGCCGTGATAATGCAAGGTAAGTTCTTCCTGGGCCTCTTCCTGCTCGGGGTTGCGCAGGCAAATACTCGTGTTTTCGGGCGTGAGGGTCATGATCACACTGTTGAACTTGTCGCTGGATAACACCGCCACTCGTGCCAATGCCTCGCGTAACTCTGACCGACTACCTGTCAGCACCCGACCACTGGGTGCGGGAATCACCCGATTGTAATCAGGGTAGCTTGCATCGATCAGCTTACTCAAAAAAGCGCCTTCGGGCATCTGCAAGTGCAGGGCCTGTTTACTCAACGTCAGCTGGACAGCCACTTCCGGATCATCCAGTTGCTTGAGCAGCTCCAGCACGGCTTTGCGCGAGAGCAATGCTTGGATGACCGGAAAATCGGCAGCCAGGGGATTTTCACATAAAGCTAGCCGGTGGCCATCGGAAGCCACTCCCCGCAGTCTTCCTGCCCCCAACTCCAGCAGCAAGCCGTTGAGGTAGTAGCGCACGTCTTGCTGGGCCATGGCATAATGAGCGTGTTCTATCACCGCGCGAAGCTGATCGGCCTGAAGTGGAGTTGTCCGAGCTGCCTGAGTGTCAAGCTGCAGGCGCGGAAAATCCTGGCTTGGTAAACTCCCCAGTTGAAAACGGCTTTTGCCAGAGCGCAGATAAGCCTTGTCGCCCTGACAGCTGAGTTCGAGTTCGGCCTGTTCGGGCAAAGCCCGGCAAATATCCAGCAGCTTACGCGCCGGGAGTGTAGTGACACCGGTTTGCAAAATGCGGGCGGGACAGGTCGCCTGTACTTCAATTTCAGTATCAGTGCCGATCAACTGTAAGTGCTCCGCAGCTTCCAGCAGGACATGGGTTAAAATCGGCAAGGTGGATTTACGCTCGACCACACCGCAAATACGTTGCAGGGGTTTAAGCAAGGTTTCACGGGCAACAATACACTTCATGGGTAAAAAATCTCCGGGTTCAGTGACGACGCTCGGTCAGCAAACGTGACAAGTTTAGAAAATCTTCCTCGAATTTGCTGTCTGCGGTGCGTAGCTCCTGAACCTTGCGACACGCATGAATGACAGTGGTGTGATCACGGCGGGCAAATGCACGGCTGATTTCCTGATAGCTATGGGCAGTCATCGCCTTGGCCAAGGCCATGGCCAGCTGCCGCGGTCTGGCCAGATTACGCTCCCGGCTATCACTCAGCAAATCACTACGCCGGATCTTGAAATATTCGGCGACCACTTTCTGGATATCTTCCAGGTTGATTTCAGGTGCAGGTGGCGTAGTAATCCAGACATCGTGCAACACTTCGCGCACAAAGGGTTCCGTAATGGGCATTCCGGTGAATTCGGCATGCGCGATGACGCGCCGCAACGCACCTTCCAGTTCGCGGATATTGGACGGCACCCCTTTGGAGATCATCAGGGCGATCTCCGGTGACAGAGCAACGGCAGCCAAATCCGCCTTATGGAGGACGATGGCGGTTCGGGTTTCCAGATCCGGCGGCTCAATGCAAACCGTCAGCCCCGAGCTGAAACGCGAGCGCAAACGTTCTTCCAGTCCGGTCACTTCGCTTGGATAACGGTCGCAGGTCAGGATAATCTGGCGATTTTCCGAGATTAAATTGTTAAAGGTATGGAAAAATTCATCCTGAGATCGCTCCTTTCCGGCAAAAAACTGTATATCATCAATCAGAAGAACATTCACTGATCGGTAATGTTCCTGAAATTCGCGAATGGCGTTGTGCTGGATAGCCTTAATCATATCTTGAACAAAACGTTCCGAGTGCATATACACTACGCGCACTGCGGGGGTACGCTGACGGATATGGTTGCCCGCTGCGTGCATCAGGTGGGTCTTGCCCAACCCCGTAGCGCCGTAGATACAAAGAGGATTATGAATTTTTCCTGGATTTTCAGATACTTGCATCGTAATTGCACGCGCCATCTGATTGGACCGCCCCTCGACAAAGGTATCGTAGGTAAAAGTGGCATTAAGGTTACCCTGATAATGCAGCGTCGCGCTTTTAGTCCGATTAGCTTCTCCCGATACTTTACCCGTGGCCAGGACATGCTCCTGCCGACTCCCTACTTCCAAGCTGATTTGCAGCACCCTGTCCTGAGCCAGGAGGCGCAAATGCTGTTGAATAATATCAAGATAATTTATCTTCACCCACTCGAGAACAAAGCGATTCGGCGCAAAAATACGCACTTGGCCCAATAGTTCCAAAGCCTGTAACGGACGAATCCAGGTATTGAACTGCTGGGCGGGCAAATCCAGCTCTAGCTGTTCACAACAACGCTTCCACAGCGAGGTGGGTTCATTTGGGCTGTTCACGGATGGGTTCTTGAATGGAGGTCGTCATTATAGTGGCTGCTGGCGACAGTGTCTGCTTTTGAGCGGTGATAGTCTTGAAAGGCTTGTCCAATTCCGGCATGCGCTGTAGAATCCCCGGTTTCAGCTTAACCGGAACGATGGAATGAAGACCTTTAACGCAACTGCCGACACCGTCCGCCGGGATTGGCTGTTGGTCAATGCCGAAGGCAAGACTTTAGGGCGCCTGGCGAGCGAAATCGCTAAGCGTCTGCGCGGCAAACATAAGCCGGAATACACGCCGTATGTAGATACGGGTGATTTTGTAGTCGTGATCAATGCACAACAAATTCAGGTGACCGGCAACAAAATCCAGGATAAAATTTACTACCGGCATACGCAGCACATCGGTGGCCTCAAAGCCGAACCGTTGGGGAAATTGCTGGCGCGCAAGCCGGAGCGGGTGCTCGAACTGGCGGTCAAGGGTATGCTGCCAAAGAATTCCTTAGGACGTACCATGTTCCGCAAGCTCAAGGTTTATGCAGCAGCCGAGCATCCTCATGCCGCGCAGCAGCCTCAACAGGTGGAGATTTAATCCATATGGCGAATGAATTTTTAGGTTACGGCACGGGCCGGCGCAAAAATGCTACGGCACGGGTTTACCTGGCGCTGGGGAATGGTACAATCACGGTCAACGATCGGCAGCTTGACGAATATTTTGGCCGGGAAACGGCACGGATGGTGGTGCGTCAACCGCTCGAAACCAGCGCCATGCTTGAACGGCTGGATGTGCAGGTTCATGTGACCGGTGGTGGTGCATCCGGCCAGGCTGGCGCCATTCGGCATGGGATTGCGCGCGCATTGGTCGCTTACAATGAAGAAATGCGTGCTGATCTACGCAAAGCGGGCTTCTTGACCCGTGATGCACGCGTGGTTGAACGTAAGAAAGTTGGTCTGCACAAGGCCCGTAAGGCACCGCAGTACTCGAAGCGTTAAGATTTTGGGGGATCGTCTAGTGGTAGGACAGCGGACTCTGACTCCGTTAACCTAGGTTC
>CAYNNN010000003.1:0-81941 GCA_964398665.1 uncultured Gammaproteobacteria bacterium
AACACCTTGGCTTGGGCTACCTGCGGGGGGTCCGGGTTTCGGGGCTCGCGCAAGAGCACCCCGTTTGCGGCTCAGGTGGCTGCGGAAAAAGCGGCTGAGGTGGTTAAGGAGTTTGGGATGAAGTCCCTGGACGTTCTGGTCAAGGGGCCGGGACCGGGCCGTGAATCTGCGGTGCGTGCCCTGCACAACAGCGGCTTCAAGATCACAAACATCCAGGATATTACCCCGATTCCCCATAACGGTTGCCGCCCACCCAAGCGGCGCCGGGTATAGTTTTAGTACGAGGATACACGATGGCTCGCTATCTAGGCCCCAGCTGCAAGTTGGCCCGGCGCGAAGGTGTTGATTTACACCTTAAAAGCGGCGTCAAGGCGTTTGAGAACAAGTGCAAGTCGGAACATCCACCAGGCCAGCACGGTCAACGGCGGGGACGTTTGAGCGACTACGGGGTGCAGCTGCGGGAAAAGCAGAAATTGCGCCGGATTTATGGGGTGCTGGAGCGGCAGTTCCGGAATTATTTCCACGAGGCGGCCGCCCGTAAGGGATCGACCGGCGAGAATTTGCTGAAGCTGCTGGAAGGGCGCCTGGACAATATTGTTTACCGGATGGGCTTTGCGACCACACGTGCTGAAGCGCGGCAGATGGTGTTACATAAGGCGATCACGGTTAACGGCAATGGCGTGAACATCCCCTCCTACCAGGTGGAAGCCGCAGATCAAATTGCGGTGCATGAGAAGTGCAAACAGCAGTTACGGGTGCAAAACGCCGTGCAGCTGGCTCAGCAGCGCGAAGTCGCACCTTGGCTGGAAGTCAACTTCACGGAGCTGTCGGGTACTGTCAAAGAGTTGCCAAGTCGCGCCGAGTTGCCGCAAGATTTACACGAGCAGCTCGTAGTCGAACTGTACTCCAAGTAAGGGGGCTGATATGGCAAGTTTTGCCAGCGATTTTCTCAAGCCGGATCTACGGGTCGAGAATATCGGGCCGCACCGGGCCAAGGTCGTGCTTGAGCCGCTGGAACGGGGCTTCGGGCATACGGTTGGTAATGCGTTGCGCCGCATTCTGCTATCCTCAATTGTGGGTTATGCCGTCACGGAAGTCGAGATCGAAGGTGTGCAGCATGAATACATGACACTGCCCAACCTGCGTGAAGATGTCATTGACGTGTTGCTGAATCTGAAGCAGCTGGCCGTGCGACTGCATACGCGCACTGAAACGACGCTACGCTTGGAAAAGCAGGGGCCGGGCGAGGTGCGTGCTGGCGACATCCAGGCTGATCATACGACCGAGATTTTGAATCCGGATTTGGTCATTGCGCATCTGGATCAGGGTGGTCGCCTGTCCATGCAGTTGAAGATCGAAGCGGGACGTGGCTATCAGGTTGCTACGGTGCGTCGCGATGCCGCTGGACGTGATCGTCCGATTGGGCGGTTGTTCATCGATGCTTCTTTCAGCCCCATTCGGCGTGTGGCTTATGTGGTGGAACGGGCTCGTGTCGGTCAGCGTACTGATCTCGACTGCCTGGTGATGGACATTGAAACCAATGGTGCCCTGCATCCTGAGGAGGCAGCGCGGCTGGCGGCCGGGATTTTGCAGGAACAGCTTTCGGTGTTTGTGGCGCTGCATCTGCCGGAAGAGCGCAAGGTGGAGCCACAGGTCGAAACGGTGGACCCACTGTTGCTGCGGCCCATTGACATGCTGGAGCTGACGGTGCGGGCAGCCAACTGCCTCAAGGCCGAGCAGATTTTCATCATTGGCGATCTGGTGCGGCGTACCGAAGTCGAGTTATTGAAAACCCCGAATCTGGGCAAGAAGTCGCTGACCGAAATCAAGGAGGTTTTGGGACGTTACGGCTTGTCGCTGGGGATGCGTCTGGCGCATTGGCCGCCGGCTGAGTCTGCGGGTATTGCCGCCGAGTCTTCGTCTTAAAGGAGTCTGATTTATGCGTCACCGTAATGCCGGGACCAAACTGAACCGTACCAGTAGCCACCGGAGTCTGATGTTCCGTAACATGGCAGTGTCTTTGATTCAGCATGAGCTGATCAAGACCACGCTGCCCAAGGCCCGGGAATTGCGTCGGGTTGCCGAACCGCTGATTACCTTGGCCAAAACCGATAGCGTAGCCCAGCGGCGGCTGGCGTTCTCACGGCTACGGGATCGTGAAGCGGTGACCAAGCTGTTTACCCAGCTGGCGCCGCGCTATTTGAAGCGTCCCGGTGGCTATCTGCGCATCTTGAAGTGTGGGTTCAGGGCAGGCGACAATGCCCCGATGGCCTACGTTGAACTGGTTGATCGTCCGCAAGCGTCGCAGGACTGAGGGCCGTACACTCCTGGTTCATGCCAGGAGTGGTTACGATAGCTGTTGGTCATTCCCCCGTTACCCACAGGAACTGCCGCGTGGGTCTGTTCATCCTTTATACTGACTACCACAGTCATAGCCCTTATGTCGGTCAGCTTAAGGCGGTGTTGGCGCATGCCCTGCCGCAGTGGCCGATCATCGATCTGCTGCACGATGCTCCGGCCTTCCAGCCGCGCTTGGCCGCCTACCTCCTGGCGGCATTCTGGTCGCATCTCCCACTCGGCAGCATTGTCATCGGCGTGGTTGACCCCGGTGTGGGTACCACCCGTGGTGTGTGTTGGGTTGAAGCGGATGGACGGCACTTCGTTGGCCCAGATAACGGCTTGATCAATCAGGTTGCCCAGCGGGCCACTGCTATTACCTGGCACGAGGTGCTGTGGCAGCCGCAGCGTCTGTCGGCCAGTTTTCATGGTCGGGACTGGTTTGCACCGTTAGCCGTGCGATTGGCGCGCGGCGAAAATTTTGCCCAGCGCACGGTGGTGGCAGCCGAGCGTATCCAGCCCTGGCCGCCGGATGTGGCGCAAATCATTTACCTGGATCCCTACGGCAATGCGTACAGCGGGGTTCGGGCCGAACCGCTGGCGCCGACTGCAACGCTGGTCTGGCGCGGCCACCGCCTGCCCCGGGTGCGCACCTTTGCGGATGTTCCACCCGGCGCCCCACTTTGCTACGCCAATAGTCAGGGCTTGCTGGAAATTGCAGTGAATGGCGGCTCGGCCCAGCAGGCGCTGGGTCTGTTTTTAGGCGCGGTGGTAACGTTGGCGACTTCATGAATCCCGGACGTGACGCATGAGCCGCTGGCGTTTTTGTATCTGCCGGGGCGTCAGGACATTTTTTTTGCCTGCATAGGGATTGTGCCCGGTCTTGTATTCGATGCGCAGGGGTACCCCGATGAGTTTGAGCGCGTCCCGGTAGCAGCCGGCCAGATAGCGGGTGTAATGCTCAGGTACGGCCTCGGTCTGATTGCCATGAATGACCAGCAGATTTTGCCCACCCTGGTGGGCGTAGCGCAGCTTGATCCGACGTCCATGCACTAACGGAGGCTGGTGTTTGGCCACAAATTGAGCCAATAATTCGGTCAGCTGGTGCGTTTCCAGCTTGGCAGTGGCTGCCTGATGGACCTGCTGAATCAGGGGAAATAAATCTCCAACCCCGCTGCCGTGCAGCGCCGAGATAAAACGCAGGGGCGCAAAACTCAGAAATGGCAATTTGATGTCCAGTTGGCGCCGGATATTGGTGCGGCCGTCCTGATTCAGACCATCCCATTTGTTGATCACAACGATGATGCCTTTATTTTGCTCCAGTAGCAAACCCGCCAAGGTAGCATCCTGTTCGCTGATTTCGCTATGGGCATCCAGAACCAGTATCGTGACCTGTGCAGCTTCTACGGCTTGCAGTGTCTTAATAATACTGAATTTTTCAATTACATCACTGACGCGGGATCGACGGCGCACTCCGGCCGTGTCGATCAGCGTATAGGCGACCGCGTCACGGCTGAACGGGATGAAGATACTGTCGCGGGTAGTGCCAGGCTGAGGGCTGACGATCACCCGATCTTCGCCCAGCATTCGGTTGATCAAAGTGGATTTTCCTGCATTCGGGCGCCCAAACAGCGCGACCCGGATGCGCGTTGCATCAAGCGTGGCAGGTTCCACGTCTGCTTCAGGCCTGGGGAATTGGCTGAGCAGGTGCTCCAGCAGGGGTATCACCCCAGTACCGTGGGCCGCAGAAATAGGCCAGGGCTGACCTAGACCCAAGGTATGGAATTCGCTTAGAATCTGCTGCAGATTCAGCCCTTCGGTTTTATTGACCCCCAAGACCAGTGGTTTCCCCAGCTTGCGTAGTTGCAGGGCCAGGGTATGGTCAAAGGCGTTGAGGCTGAACCGGCCATCGACGAGCAATAAAATTCCGTCCGCAGCCTCCAGGGCCCGGCGGGCCTGGAGTTCGCTTTGGGCAGCCACACCTTCCTGGGCACCGGTAAAACCGCCGGTGTCCACGACGATATAGCCGCCGCCGCCGAGCTTGCCCAAACCGTATTGGCGGTCACGGGTCAGACCGGGCAAGTCGGCGACCAGAGCGGCCCGGGTTTGTGTCAGGCGATTGAAGAGCGTGGACTTGCCTACATTAGGCTGGCCCACCAGTGCGATCACAGGGTTCATAGGGTTCCAGGGGGACAGGCCCGTCCTGCCACCCAGGCTGCGCCCTGCAAACCCACATCCGGGTTGCGAATGACCGTGATCGGCATTTGCTCAAGCAGGGCTGTCATGGGGGGTTTGGCAAGGAAGGTAGCCAGAAAGGTTGTAGTTTGAATGACCGGGAGGATTTTAGCGGCAATGCCCCCGGCGAGATAGACCCCGCCGCTGGCTTTGGCGGTCAGGGCCAGGTTGCCGGCGACCGCCGCATAAATCCGGGCAAACAGATGCAGACTCTCTACCGCCAGCGCATCACGTTGAGCCAGGCCAAATGTGCTAATCAGTGCGGCAGTGTCGGCGTTTGTCTCCAGTGCAGCCTGGAGCGCCGGACCTGGCGTCTGCCCGCGCTCTGCCTGCAGGAAGGTAAACAATCTCACCAGCCCTGGCCCGGAGAGGACGTGCTCAACGGAGACCCGGCCCAGTTGGGGATGCAGATGTTCCCACAGCCGCTGTGTTACGGTATCGAAGGGTGCAAAATCGGCGTGGCCACCTTCAGAAGCCAGGACATGATAAGCACCTTCCCGCCAGACCAGCAGCGCGACCCCCAGTCCGGTACCTGCCCCCAATACCACACGTGTGCCATGTGTTTCGGGATGCCCGGCCTGCAGGATCGTACAGTCTTCGGCGTGCAGGGTGCCGATGCCATAGCCCACTGCCTCAAAATCGTTGATCAACCGGGTTGGGCAGCCGATACTGAGGCTGAGTTGTCGGCTATCGAGCTGCCAGGGCAGATTGGTGATCCGAGCCAGTTGCTGGTCGCCCTGGTGGCGAATCGGGCCGGCAACCCCCAGGCAGGCTGCAGTTGGGGTGAATGAGGTCACTGGCTTGATACGCAGACAGAAGTCATCCAGCAGGGGCTGGAAGCCGGGATAGGCCGTGCTGGAATAGGACTGGCGCAGCAGGGTCTGGCATTGTTCGGCACTGACCTCGGCCAGGGCCAGCCGGGTCTGAGTGCCGCCGATATCGCCAGCAATTACGAGTGTCATGGGCCGCCTCACAGGGTCAGTTCGGGATACCCAAGAGGTTAGCATGTCCTGACCGTATCGTGTCGGGGAGGCAGATACCATGAAAGCGTGGGTTGTTGCTGGCCTGGCAGAACAGTTTTGGTTACGTTGGACGCCCCTTGAACATGAAAAAACCATTCTTGATATGCCTGGACCCGGCACTGTGGAAAAGCATGGCACCGGTGGTGGCGTGCGTGTTGCTGGTGGGTGTGTGGGGCCAGACACCGACAGGATGGCTGTTACCTGGCGTTGCTGGGTACCGTGCTGGTAGCGGTCCATCATGCCGAGGTGGTGGCATTGCGGGTGGGCGAACCCTTTGGAACGTTGGTGCTGGCGCTGGCGGTCACAATTATTGAAGTTTCGCTGATCGTGGCCTTGATGCTGTCAGGCGGGACTGTTGCGCAGGCCTTGGCCCGCGATATGGTATTTGCCACGGTGATGATCACGTGTAATGGCGTTGTGGGCTTATGCCTGCTGCTGGGCGCACTGCGCCACCGGGTCATCGCCTTTCAGGTTGAGGGCACGACCCCGGCCTTGGCGGTATTGGCCACGCTGGCCACGCTGACGCTGGTCATGCCCAGTTTCACATCCAGCACGCCGGGGCCT
Source organism: uncultured Gammaproteobacteria bacterium (assembly GCA_964398665.1). GTDB lineage: Bacteria > Pseudomonadota > Gammaproteobacteria > CAYNNN01 > CAYNNN01 > CAYNNN01. The sequence continues at coordinate 6,159 of CAYNNN010000003.1, forward strand.
ACCCTGTCCTCTGCCCAGCTGGCTTTTGTAGGCGCAGTATCGCTGGCCTTGTACGCCATCTTTGTGTTTGTGCAGACGGTGCGCCACCGGGAATATTTTCTGCCGGCCGGTGGTGAGGGCGAGGTCGGACAGCATGGTGTGCCATCACCGGGCGCAGTCTGGCTTAGTATGTTGTTATTGATACTCTCATTGGTCGTTGTCGTGGGACTGGCCAAAACCCTGGCCCCCCGCATTGAGGATGTTGTCAGGATGGCTGCCATCCCGCACACGGTTGTGGGCATTGTCATTGCACTCATGGTGTTGCTCCCGGAAACCTGGGCGGCGGTGCGGGCGGCCCGACGCAACCGCATGCAGGCCAGTTTTAACCTGGCGCTGGGGTCTGCGCTGGCGACCATCGGCCTGACCATTCCGGCCGTAGCGGTTACTGTATTGTCCTTGGGCCTGCCCTTGCAGCTGGGTTTGCCGGATAAGGAGATCGCGCTACTGGCGCTCACCCTGCTAATTTCCACCATGACGCTATCACGTGGTCACGCCACGGTTCTGCAAGGTGCAGTGCATCTGGTCCTGTTTGCAGTATTTTTATTTTTGGCCGTTGTACCTTAGCCTGTCTTGCGCAGTTGCACCTCCTGTTGGCAGGGTGCGCTTGGTCACTGACCGACAACTTGCGCATATGGGGGGGCGCAAAAGGCAGGTGTGGCTACCCCCTCGGAGCGCGACCACCGCTATTCCTCGGGGTGACAGATTTGCTGGCGGAGCATCGCCTGCAGGGTGCGTACCAGCAACAGGCCGATGACGATGCTCACCATGCCCACCATCACGTGCCCCAGCAGGCCAAATAATGCCAGTTGCGTGTGTTGATACATGCCCAGGACTGCCAGTGCCAGTGCGGCCAGCGGGAAGGAGTAGGCCCACCAGGATAGGTAAAATTTCAGACGCCAGAATCGTTGTAGTTGAAAAATCAACAGCAGAAAGATGAACAAGCCAGTGTAAAACAAAATCCGTGCCAGTGGGTCCAGGCTGCCGGTCAGGCCCAGATAGGCGCTAAAACCCACCGCTGGGGGGGCAATCAGGATGAACAGGGTCGGCGTCAATTTCTCGGGTAGAGGTGGATGGAAAATAAGCCGGTAAAACAGTACGGTCTGCAATACCACCCAGAATATCAGGCCGACGCTGAAATAAAACCAGCTTATTTCCGGGTGGGCGTGTTGCACACCTGCAATCGGGACCAGAATGTTGCCGACTACCGGGATGAACCAGGCCGGGTTGCTATGTTGAATCTGGAATTTGTCGTGATAAAGCCAGGCTGACAGGATGCTGAGGGTAAAAAGCAGTTGTCCTGCTGCGCCCACGGCCCAGAGTGCAAATGATAGGCCAGGGGCCAGTTTGACCGTAGCTGTGCCGAGTAAAATCAGACTGATGGTGATCGCCGGGAAAAAGCTGAGTTTGATCGGGTGCGCAAATTCCTGATGCACGCGCACTGGATGACGGAGGTATTTGAGGCCATATGCCCCTGCAATGCTCAAGAAGGCCAGCGCGCTGAGCGCCAGCAGCAGGTGGGCTACCCACTCCACAGGCAATCCGTACAGACTGGCATAGCGCTGCCAGACCAGCGTGATCCCGGTCAGGCCCATCACCAGGGCAAAAAACGTGACAGGCATGAATTCCAGGCGCGCAGGCGTATTCTTCATAAGAATTTAAGCTAATGCTAACTTGCAGGCACTATAGCAAAAAGGTGCCCAACCCGCTAGGGTGACAACCCAATCAGGCTGGCCATCCGCCCGCTCCGAGCGCCATCACGCCGGTAGGAATAAAAGCGTCCGGTATCGGTACAGGTACAGTATTCACCGCCATAAATCCTTGTGATCCCCAATCTTTCCAGTCGTTGCCGTGCCAGGATGTACAGGTCGCAATGCCAATGTCCGGGTCGGGTAGGTGTGAAGGCCTGGCGCGCCAGGATGTCCCCGGTCACAAAAGCCGCGTACACTTCACTGCCCACCTCGTAGGCCTGTGGGCCGATGGCCGGGCCTAGCCAGGCCAGCAGTTGCGTGGGTGCTACCGGCAGGCTGTGTACTGTGGCTTCCAATATCCCGCCGACCAGGCCACGCCAGCCTGCATGTGCAGCGGCCACACAACTGGCATCCGCCGCACAAAAGAGCACCGGCAGACAGTCGGCGGTCAAAATGGCGCAATAGGTGTCGGCGCGATCGGTCCAGCTGGCATCTGCCTGACGGTCTGCGGGTGGGGCATGTGCGGCCACTACACGGGTGCCATGTACCTGCTCCAGCCAGCACGGTGCTTGCTTCAGGCCCAAATTCTGCTGCAAACGGGCGCGATTGGCTGCGACGGCTTCGGGGTCATCGCCGCCACGCTGACTCAGGTTCAAGCTGGCATAGGGACCAGTACTGACCCCCCCACTGCGCGTGGTGACGACAGCCTGTACCGGGCGAGGGGCGGGCCACTGGGGGCGCAGGTAGGTGTCAGACATGTGCTGCCTGCTGGGTATCCCTACGCAGCAGTTCCAATAACTGCGTCAGGTCATCAGGTGGGGGAACCGCCCAGGTGCTCAGTGCGCCTGTCTTTGGATGGTTCAGGCTCAGGCGCGTGGCGTGGAGAGCCTGACGCTTGAACTGGCGCAAGCCCACCGCCAGCTCGGGCATGGCCTGGGGGGGCAGACGTAGCCGGGCACCATAAGCGGGGTCGCCAACCAGCGGATAACCTCGGTGGCTCAGGTGGACCCGAATCTGGTGAGTACGTCCGGTTTCCAGTTGCACCTGCAGCAGGGTGTGGGCGCGAAACCGCTCGGCAACCCGGTAGTGGGTGATGGCTGGCTTGCCTTTCAGCACGACTGCCATTTTGGTGCGCTGGTGTGGGTCACGGCCCAAAGGAGCCTCTATCGTCCCTCCAGCGAGGGGGGTGCCCTGTATCAGGGCCAGGTACTCGCGCTGCACCTGGTGCTGGGCCAGGGCTCGCACCAGTGCGGTATGCGCCACCAGCGTGCGGGCGACGACCAGCAGGCCGCTGGTGTCCTTGTCCAGGCGGTGTACCAGTCCGGCCCGAGGTAGCGCTGCCAGTTCGGGGGCGTAGTGCAGCAGGGCATTTTGCAGGGTTGAATCCGGATTGCCGGCACCGGGGTGGGTGACCAGCCCGGCTGGTTTGTTGATGACGATGACGTGATCATCTGCATGGATGACATTGAGCGCGAGTGCCTGGGCGATACAATCGGAAGCATCGGTAGGCGGCAGCAGGATTTCCACCGCTTCGCCGCCCTGGATCCGGGTATTGGCCTTAAGCCCGGTGCGGCCATTGATGTGGATGAAACCACTCGCCAGCAAGGTTTGCAGATAATTGCGTGAATAGTCGGGCAGCATCCGGGCCAGTGCCTGATCGAGCCGCTGGCCCTGAGCCGTGGCAGGAAGGGTGATGGTATAGCACAGGGTCATGGCAGGCTGATGATGCCTTCTGCCCCACCACTGGCGGCCTTGATGGCCAGCTCATCCAGGCCCAAGTGGGGATAGTTCATGACCCGCAGCAACATCGGCAGATTGACGCCGCTCACCAGACGCGTCTGGCCCTGCGGCAGGAGCAGGCTGGCCAGATTGCTGGGCGTGGAACCATACAGGTCGGTCAACATCAACACGCCGCCACCCTGGTGGACTTGCTGCCAGGCCTGCCGGAGCCGGTGGTACACCGTGTCTGCAACTTCGCTGCTGGTGACCGCGCAGTTGATAACCGGCAGCGGGTACGACCCCAGAATGTGTTGAGCGCTGTCCAGCAGGGCTGCACCGAGTTCGCCATGTGTCACCAGCAGCACGCCGACAGCCATGTTGTTGCCTCAGGAGGTGAGCTGGATGGCGGTCCGCTGGCGTTCGGCCAGTTCGGCTGTCGCATTGTAGCCCCGCAGGCGCAGCAACTGGTCGCGTACCGCTGTTTCGACCAGCACCGCCAGATTGCGTCCAGCGACAACCGGCAGGGTGATTTGCGGGACGCTGACGCCCAGGATGCTGCGTCGGCTGCGTAAACCCTGCAGGCGTTCATCGCCTTGCAGGTTCAGGCCGGGGAGTGCCTGAAGATCGATGATCAGACGCAAGAATTTGTTCAGCTTCATGGCCGGGTCGCCAAACATGGCCCGGATGTTGAGCGCCCCCAGCCCCCGAACTTCCAGAAAATCCCGCAATAACTCCGGGCAGGCACCATTCAGGGTCTCTGGCCCCAACCGGGTGAGTTCCACCACGTCATCGGCAATCAGCCGATGCCCTCGGCTAATGAGTTCCAGGGCCAGCTCGCTTTTGCCAATGCCGCTGGCGCCGGTTAGCAGCACGCCCAAGCCCATGACTTCCAGAAAGACCCCATGCACGCTGGTACTGGCCAGGGCCGGTTCGGTGAGCAGATTGCGCAAGGTGGTACGCAAGGTTGCGAGGGGTAGGGGTGAGGCCAGCAAGGGCGTAGGTTGATGCTGGGCGTAGGCCAGCAGGCCGTCGCACAGACTTTGGTCAGCCAGCAGCAGGGCGCCGGGGCGAGCCGCAAACCATTGACCCAGTACCTGGCGCCGGGGCAGGTCATCCAACTGGCCCAGTTGCTCCAGGACTGCAGCGCCGATAAGCCACAGACTGTGTGGGGCAGGCAGCGGGCCGTCAAGCTGGCACTCGGCGACCTGAGTCAGCGCCTCGCTTTCTTCCGGATCACCGCTCAGCCAGCGCAGCTGCAGGGTACCGCCCCAGTGCTGAATCAGCGTCAGGACACTAAGCGACATCAGTCCGGGTGGGGGTCGGGGCGGTGCGGGTATCGTCATTGCAGTGCTGTGCAGTAGCCAGCAGCTTCATGAGTGTTTCGGCCTCGCCGACCGTGCGGAGCTGATCCAGCGTGGCTGCATCGCTCATGATGCTGGCCAGTTGCGCCAGCAGCCGCAGGTGCAGATCGTCGGCCTGTTCCGGAATCAGCAATCCCAGCAGCAGGGTGACTGGCATGTCGTCAAGGGCGTCAAATTCCAGTGGTTCCTGGAGGCTTAAAAACGCCGCCCTGGGTGCCGTGAGTCTGGGCAGGCGGGCATGGGGAATGGCTACCCCGCTGCCCAGGCCGGTACTGCCCAGCCGCTCCCGCTCCAGCAGTTGGGTGTAAACCACGTCGAAGTCAATCTCGGGCCCCAGTGCTGGAGCGCCGCAGAGCAACAGCTCTGCCAGACGTTCCAGGGCCCGCTTCTTGCTGCGGAGGGGGGCAGCGAACAACACCCGCTCGGGAGCCAGCAGGCTGGCCAGCGGCGGCGTTGCTGTCGGGGCAGCGGGGGCATCAGGGCAAGCCACCTGCTTTTCCGAGGCCAGCGGTGCTGTAGCGGTCCAGGTGAACAGGGGGCGACGGAAGCCCATAGACCAGTTCATGAACGTACTCCTCAGGGTGTGCGAACCCTTGTCCTGCTGTATTAATCCGCTTGTTTGAGTGCGCTTTCACCACGGTGGTGGTCGTGGTGCTTGTCCTGAAGCTTTTTCAATTGCCGATCCAGCTTGTCCAACAGCATGTCGATGGCTGCATACATGTCGGCCTCCGTGGCATCGGCAAACAAGTCACCCCCGTTCAGGTGCAGGGTAGCCTCGGCCTTGTGCCGGAGTTTATCCACACTGAGAATGACGTGGGTATGAGTTGCGTGGGCACCGTGCCGTTCAAGTCGGGTCAGCTTATCCTTGACGTAATCGCGCAAGGCAGGGGTTACTTCGATATGATGACCAGTAATATTGAGTTGCATGGGATCTCCTTGAAGCAAGTCAGCCAGCTTGCTTACGTTCGTTTGAAGGCGGAATGGCGAGCATTTCGCGGTATTTGGCGACGGTTCGGCGTGCGACCTTGATGCCCTGCTGCCCCAGACGCTTGACCAGATCGCTGTCACTGAGCGGTTCGAGGGGTTGCTCGGTCGTGATGAACTGGCGGATCAGGGCACGGATGGCAGTCGCCGAGCAAGTGCCGCCGGCGTCGGTTTGCACATGACTGGAGAAGAAATACTTCAGCTCCAGCAGCCCGTGCGGGGCCAGAAGATATTTGTTGCTGGTAACCCGCGAGACTGTAGACTCGTGCAGGCCAACCCGCTGGGCAATGTCGCGCAGTACCAGCGGCTTCATCGCGGCAGGTCCGTGCTCGAAAAAAGCTTGTTGCGCGTCAACGATCATGCTGCCCACACGGAGTAAGGTTTCATGGCGGTTATGCAGGCTTTTGATGAACCAGCGGGCCTCTTGTAGGCGTGTCTTAAGATAGTGGGCCTCTTGGCTACCTAAACCGTTCCTTAACAGACTCGCATAATATGCGTTCACGCGCAAGTGAGGCGTCAGGGCCGGGTTCAACTCTGCCACCCAGATGCCATGACGTTTGCGTGCCAGCAAATCCGGTACCGGGGGTGCCAGCTCCGAATCATGGCTGATTCTGCCAGGACGCGGGTGCATGTGCCGGATCAGGTTCAGGGCGCCCTGCATTTCGGCCTGACTGACGCCCAGCTGTTGTTGCAAGGTGGTGTAGTCTTGACGGGCCAGATGCACGAATTGCGTGTTGACGATGCGCAGGGCCAGATTCCGATAGGGAACATCGGGAAGCTGGGCCTGGAGTTGCAACTGCAGGCATTCGGCCAGGTTCCGGGCTGCAATGCCGCTAGGCTCCAGCGTTTGCACCTGGTACAACACCTGCTCCAGCGCCTCCGGGCTGATGACCAACGCTGGGTTGAGTTGGGCACAGGTGGCGCTGAGATCTGCCAGCGGGGTGCGTAAATAACCATCATCATCAATAGCATCAATGATGACCCAGGCTTGGGCCAGGGTGCGCGGGTCGTTGATCAGGAGTCGGGCCTGCTCGCGCAAATCTGCGTGCAGGCTTTGAGGGGTGCTACACAGATCCAGTGGATCGAATTCCTCGCTGCTACCGGGACTGCGGCCCTCATAGGCGCCGTCCTCCCAGTCGCCGGTGTCTTCCCAGTCAGTGCCGGCGTCCTCCGGCTCGCTGCCTGTTTCCGGCAGGTCAGTCTCGCCTGCGGTCTCTTCAAGTTCGGTCTGGGGCGCGGCAGCCAGCGATTCCGGGGCCACCACCGGCTCCATGCCTGCGCTGTCCTGCTCCCCATCCTCTTCGGCTTCCAGCAGGGGGTTTTCGTTGAGCGCCTGCTCGACTTCCTGCTGCAACTCCAGACTGGACAATTGCAGCAGGCGCAGCGCCTGACGCAACTGGGGCGTCAGGGCCAGATGCTGGCTCATCTTGAGTTGTAAACCGGGTTTCAGCATAAATTGTCTGGCTCAAAACAGGGTGGGTGGGGCCGCCTATCATTATCACCCTCCATGATACGCCTAAACCTGTACCTATTGAGTGCTTGGCAAAACCGCCAGATTGCGCTAGGCTTGGCAGACTTCCCTAGGCTGTTTTCAGTATAGCCCGTGTTGACCTTGTTCGGCTGTGTGTACTGCAATTTGTGGCTGCTGACGCTGCTGCCCTCGGGGCAGTAACCTCCGTGTGTGCCCGGCGGGGCCAGCTTACGCAATATATCCACAAAAATTCCCGGCAGCTTACAGGTCTACCATGAACAACCGTCTGATCATTTTCGATACTACCCTGCGCGATGGCGAACAAAGCCCCGGCGCAGCCATGACTAAAGACGAAAAAGTCCGTATCGCCAAAGCGTTGGAACGTCTGCGTGTGGACGTCATCGAGGCTGGATTTCCAGTCGCCAGTCCAGGTGATTTTGCGTCGGTGCAGGCTGTTGCCGAGGCGGTTCGGGAGAGCAGCGTCTGCGGCCTGGCCCGTGCCGTGCCCCGCGATATCGAACAAGCCGGGGAAGCCTTGCGCAAGGCAGCTGCCCCACGCATTCACACCTTCATCGCCACCAGCCCCATCCACATGGAAAAAAAGCTGCGCATGCAGCCGGAACAGGTGCTGGAGGCCGCTGTGGCAGCCGTCAAGCTGGCCTTGCGCTATACGGATGATGTGGAGTTTTCTGCCGAAGATGCCGTACGCTCGGAACTGGACTTCCTGGCGCGGGTTTTCGAGGCTGTCATCAAGGCCGGTGCCAGAACCCTGAACGTGCCTGATACCGTGGGGTATAGCATTCCAGCCCTGTGGGGCGAGCGGATGCGGCAGTTGATTGAGCGCGTTCCCAATGCCGACAGGGTCGTGTGGTCCACCCATTGTCACAATGATCTCGGGATGGCGGTGGCCAACTCGCTGGCTGCGGTACAGGCGGGTGCCAGACAGGTGGAATGCACCATCAACGGCCTGGGGGAGCGGGCCGGGAATGCTTCCCTGGAAGAAATCGTCATGGCGGTGCGCACCCGGCGCGATGTATTCAGTTGTGATACCCGGATAGATGCCACACAAATTGTCCCCACCTCCAAGCTGGTCTCCACCATCACCGGCTATCCTGTCCAGCCCAACAAGGCCATTGTCGGGGCCAACGCCTTTGCCCATGAGTCCGGAATTCATCAGGATGGCGTGCTCAAGCATCGTGAGACCTATGAAATCATGCGGGCCGAGGATGTGGGCTGGACGGCCAACCGGCTGACCCTGGGCAAGTTGTCCGGGCGTAATGCCTTGAAGTCCAGACTGGCGGAGCTGGGTATCACCCTAGCTTCCGAAACTGAATTGAACGCGGTATTTGTCCGGTTCAAGGCCCTGGCGGACAAGAAGTCGGAAATCTTTGATGAAGACTTGCAGGCGCTGGTCAGTGAAACCAGCCAGGTGGCGGAGGAAGCCGTGCAGCTGCGCAGCCTGCGGGTCTGTTCCGAAATGGGCCAGACCCCGATTGCCACGGTCAGCCTGGTTATCCAGGGTGAAGTCAGGCAGGCGGAAGCCAGCGGGGGGGGGCCCGTGGATGCGGTATTTCGGGCCATCGAGGCGATCTTGCAAAGCCAGACCCGGCTGTTGCTCTATTCGGTCAACAACATTACCACGGGTACTGACGCCCAGGGTGAAGTGACGGTGCGGGTGGAAAAGGCCGGGCGAGTGGTGAACGGTCAGGGTGCCGATACCGACATCGTGATCGCTTCGGCCAAGGCCTATCTGAATGCGCTGGAGCGTGTTTTGCACGGTCAGCACCGCGCCCATCCGCAGCGGGGCGATGTCTGAACCGGTGCGGCTGGAGCCTGCGGCGGCCCGCCAGTGCCTGGCCCGGCTGGGTCTGGGTCTGTGGCAATGCCGCCTGGCGCCACCGGGTGCAGCGCCAGTGCTGGCAGCCCGGTCAGACACCCCACCGCCCATGACGACCGCCGCTTTGCCAGAGCCCGCCATGCGTGTATCCACAGTCACCCCGGACTGGGACGTGCTGGCGGCTCAGGTACGTGCCTGCCAGGCCTGTCGCCTGCACCAGACCCGCACCCAGACGGTGTTTGGGGTCGGCAACCGCCAGGCCCGCTGGATGGTGATCGGCGAGGCGCCGGGCGCCGATGAAGATGCTCAGGGCGAGCCTTTTGTCGGTCGGGCCGGGCAGTTGCTCAATGCCATGTTGCGCGGGATTGGCCTGCAACGGGAACAGGTGTACATTGCCAATGTCCTGAAATGTCGCCCGCCGCAAAACCGTGACCCGCTGGAAGACGAAACCGTGCAATGCCTGCCGTACCTGCGCCAGCAAATTCTCGGCGTCCAGCCCCGTTTGCTGTTGGCCGTGGGCCGGGTGGCTGCTCAGGCCCTGCTGGCCACGGCCACCCCGATAGGTCAGCTGCGTGGGAGTGTTCACGAATATGCCGGGGTACCGCTGGTGGTTACCTATCACCCCGCCTATTTGCTCCGCTCACCGACTCAAAAGCGTAAAGCTTGGGAAGACCTGCTGCTGGCCCGGCGGGTGGCTGCACCACTGGCGCCATGACGCTGGACTTGCGCCCCATGCGCCTGGCAGACCTGCCTGCGGTCGTCCAGCTGGAAACTGCGGGGCATTTGTTCCCCTGGACGGAAACCATCTTTGGCGATTGTCTGCGGGTGGGCTACAACTGCTGGCTGGCCTTGCAGACCACACCGCCGGAACCCGAGGCCATCGTGGGTTACGGTGTCATGAGCGTGGCGCTGGACGAGGCGCATATCCTGAATCTGTGCGTCCACCCGCAGCAGCGCAATCAGGGCATCGGCACCCGGCTGATGCAGTTTTTCCTGCACCTGGCGCATGAGCATCACGCCCAGCGGATGTTTCTGGAGGTGCGGGTTTCCAACCCCGGTGCCCAGCATATTTATCGCAAACTTGGCTTTACTCAGGTTGGAGTACGTAAAAATTACTACCCAACCCTGGAAGGTCGTGAGGATGCGCTGGTGTTTACCAAAAATTTACCTTAACGCATGTCAGAAACCCTGCTGTCGGAAATTCGCCGTCGGCGCACGTTTGCGATTATCTCGCATCCGGACGCCGGGAAAACCACCCTCACGGAAAAGCTGCTCCTGTTTGGCGGCGCGATCCAGCTGGCCGGGACGGTCAAGGGCCGCAAGGCCAGCCGTCACGCGACCTCGGACTGGATGGCGCTGGAGCAGCAGCGCGGGATTTCCGTCACCACCTCGGTGATGCAGTTTCCCTATGGAGATGCAGTCATCAATCTGCTGGATACGCCCGGCCATGAGGACTTTTCCGAAGATACCTATCGCACGCTGACCGCAGTGGATTCGGCGCTGATGGTCATTGACTGCGCCAAGGGGGTCGAGCCACGCACCATCGCCCTGATGGAAGTCTGCCGGATGCGGACGACGCCGATCATCACCTTCATCAACAAGTTGGATCGTGAAGGCCGTGACCCGCTGGAAGTCCTGGACGAAGTGGAAAAGGTGTTGAACATCCGTTGTGCGCCGATCACCTGGCCCATCGGGATTGGTAAACGCTTCAAGGGCGTGTTTGATCTGTATCAGAATCAGGTCCACCTGTTTTCAGCTCAGCATGGCGGGCGCATCCAGCAGGGCGAGACCATCCCCGGCCTGGATAATCCACGCCTGGATGAGCTGCTGGAAGATCAGGCCGAAGAACTCCGTCAGGAGGTGGAACTGGTGCGCGGAGCCAGCTATCCATTTGATTTGGAAGAATATAGAGCCGGAAAATTGACCCCGGTTTTTTTTGGCTCGGCCATCAATAATTTTGGTATCAAGGAACTGCTGGACGCCTTTGTGGCCTACGCCCCGTCACCCTTGCCGCGTCAGGCTGACAGTCGCATGGTGGCTGCCGAGGAACCCAAATTCAGCGGTTTTGTATTCAAGATTCAGGCTAATATGGATCCCAACCATCGGGACCGGGTGGCATTTTTGCGGGTCTGTTCTGGCAGCTTCAACCGGGGTGAACGGTTTTATCAAGTGCGCATCGGACGTGAGGTGCAATTGAACAACGCGCTGACCTTCCAGGCGGCAGAACGCACCCACATTGAAACCGCTTATGCCGGGGATATTATCGGACTGCATAACCACGGCACCATCCAGATTGGCGATACTTTCACGGCAGGGGAGAAACTACGCTTTCAGGGCATTCCCTATTTTGCCCCGGAATTATTCCGGCGCGTGGTGCTGCGCGACCCGCTGCGCATGAAAGCCCTGCAAAAAGGTCTGAATCAACTGTGCGAAGAAGGTGCGACCCAGGTGTTTCGGCCTCTGCGCAATAATGACATCATTTTGGGCGCGGTCGGCATCCTGCAATTTGATGTGGTGGCCTTTCGGTTGCAAAGCGAATATGGGGTGGAGTGCAGCTTTGACACGGTGAGTGTGGCCACGGCTCGCTGGCTGACGTTTCAGGATAATAAACAGCGCGATGAGTGCAAGGCCAAGTTATTTGACTATCTGGCCGAAGATGCTTCCGGGGCCTGGGTTTATCTGGCCCCAACCCGGGTGAATCTGGGTCTGGCGCAAGAGCGCTGGCCCAAGGTGGCATTCCATGCCACCCGGGAACATCAGTGATGTTGCCCGGGCGCTTCGGGGGCTATGCGAGCATCTTATAACTGAAGCGCTCATAATGGCCGCTGGCTTCCAGGAGCTTGTCGGCACGAATGGGTTGGGGCTGACCGGGGCGCGGCAGGAGCAGCAGCCCCCGGTCGGCATGATACAGTCCTTTGCTGGTCAGCAATTGTTGGCCCGGAAGCTGAAGGGCAAAGTAATGCTGGTCCTGGTAGCGCAGAGCTGCCGGGGTTGGGCAGCAGGGTAGTAGCTGGACGCCCAGACTGAGCTGCTGGGTATTCAAGTTACGCTGCCAGCGTACCATGCCTACCTGCCAGGCTGGTTCGGATTCGGCGCGCAGGGCCAGCAACTGCCCGACTCCCAGATTGGGAGCTGGCAGGGGTACCAGCAACTGGGCACCCTCGGCGTGGCGGCCTTCGGCCTGCCAATGCTGCAACCTGGGCTGGACGGCGGTCTGAAAGCCGTAGGCGCCGACTGCCTGAATATCATGATCCTGGGGGTTATCGCCAAATTCAGCCAGCGGCAGGCCGCCCAGGAGTGGATACAGGGCATTCAGGCCGTAGCTGCCCAAAATGGGCTGTTGCTGGCGATTGCGCAAGGTGCGCCGTTGCGGTTTGAGCTTCCAGGCGCGGGCAATGCGCTGCAAAAAAGCCGCTTGTTCCGGATCACTGTGCTGCGCCTGCTGTTCCAGATGCTGCACCAGACTCGCGGTGCTGAACAGGCGGTAGCGCTGTAGTTCTACCTGAGCGACCTTGAGGGGCATATGCGCCTGCAAGCCGTGTTCGGCACGCAAATCCACCCAGAAATGACCCGCAGTGGGCCGTTGTGTCGTCAGGGGCAACAATTCAACCCGAGCGGCACATTCGCCGAGCATCTGACGCAACCGGCGCTGATCCTGCACTGAAAACCGATATGGATCAATCAAAATTAGCAACAGATAGCGTTGGTACAGCTGATCGGCCCTGAGCAAGGTCTGGGCTTGCCACGGGTGTGCGACCGGCTGCTCCAGCCAGCCGGCAGTTTCAGCCAGCTGATAGAGGGCGTGGAACCACTGACAGGCCAACGGACAGGGGGCGTAATATTGCATGGCCAGTTGAATCTGTTCCAGCTGGTAGTACATGGCTTGAGCCAGGGCTTGCGCGCCGGCATTCTGACCGCCCCACAGACTGCGATTATGCAGCGTGTCGTGCAGAACCTGAAGTTGGCCCAGGACAAAATGTTGGTAAAGCTGGCCCAAGCGGTCGCAAAAATTATCCTGGGGGCCGTTGCGGGGCGGGGTGTGCTGGAGGTGCTCATGCAGATAGGCCAGCGGCTCGCGGTAAGCGGCCAGAACCGCTGCCCGCTGGGTGCCGGACAGGCTATAATGGCTCAGGGTCTGGACTTGCTCCAGCAGGGCTTCGGTCAGTTGGGCGGCGTGGGCCGTGGGGACGCTGGCCAGCCAGCGGCGTACGCCACCGGGGCTGATTTCCAGATGGGGTGGCCGCACCGCCGAAGTTTCGGGCAGGGGCAAATGGGCAGGCCAGGTCAGGGTCATGGTGTCATCCGTCAGATAAGGCCGACAGGGTTGAGTGTAGCCGTGATTGTGCCAGCCAGATGGAATTTTTCGCAAGCCCAGACAGTCCCAGCAGCAGCGACAAGAAAAGTAGGGTGGAGTGCCATGAAATTGCAAGTTGGGTTATTCATCATCATCAGCTACTGGCTCATGGGTCTGGCCCAGGCCGAGTCAGCATTTTTTAACCAGACGCTGGGAGATTTGCGTGAAGAACTCCAGAACGCGCGCCAGCAGGGCAAGCAGGGGGTCATGCTGTTTTTCGAGATGGACGAGTGCCCGTTTTGTCGACGCATGAAGGAGACTGTCCTGAATCAGCCAGAAGTGCAGAAATTCTATCAGCAACATTTCATCAGCCTGCCCCTGGATATCGAGGGTGATCTGGAGATTACCGATTTTGCAGGCAAGGTCCGAACCCAGAAAGACTTTGCCACCCGTGAGCATCGGGTGCGTGCCACGCCGGTGATCATTTTCTTTGACCTGGAGGGCAAACCGGTAGCCCGCTATACCGGGGCAACCTCGGGGGTGCAAGAATTTCTCTGGCTGGGCGAGTATGTGGTGGGCGGCCATTATAAAACCCCTGGTATGGACTTCAGCCTGTACAAGAAACAGCGTGCCCAGGGTAAACCGTGAGTTACCGCACCCTGGTGCTGGGTTTCACACTGCTGGCCGGGACGCCTGGGTGGGCGGCTGAACCCGAGCCGCTGCCGGAACCACTGACGCTGGAATGGGCCTTGAGTCGCAGTGATGCGCATCCGGGGGTAGCATTGGCCCAGGCCGAGCAGGACGGAGCCGTGGCCCGGACCCGGCGGGTAGTTGCCGATACGGCCTGGAATCTGGAGGCCGAAGCCCGGTTACGCTACATAGACCCGAATCCGACTGCGCCAGATGCCCGCTCTGAAGACCACCAGCTGGGTTTGCGGCTGAGCAAAACTTTGTATGATTTTGGCCGTAGCACGTATGCCCGTGAGGCGGCCAGTGCCCGCCAGCAAAGTGCTACCTATCAACTGACTGACCGTGCAAACACCCAGCGTCTGGAGGTGATGGAACGGTTTCTGGCAGTGCTGTTGGCTGACCTGGCGGATGCCAGTACGGATGAGGCGATGGCCGTGGCCTATGTGGAACTGGATCGCCTGCGCCAGCGCCGGGAACTGGGTCAGGTGGACGAAGTGACGTTGCTGGCCAAGGAAGCCGCCTACCAGACCCTGCGTACTGAGCGCGTCCGTGCTCAACATGCCCGTCAGGCCAGCCGTACCCGGTTAGCACTGACCTTGGGTCACACGGGCGCTTTGCCGGCCACTTTGACGCCCCCGCCCCTGCTGGATTTGCAACGCCCCCTGCCGCCGGTGCCTACTGCCTGGTTGGCCCAGGCTCAAGCTCAAAATCCGGTTCTACAGGCATTGCAGGCCCAACTGGCGGCCAGTACGGCGGCCAGGGCAGCCGCACGCGCTGAGGTTCAGCCGACCGTGCGGGCTGAAGTCGAAGCCTATACCTATACCCGTGACCTTTCGGGGCGGGATGAGTTTCGGGCGGGTCTGGTGCTGCAAGTACCCCTGTTGACCGGTGGTCGGGTGGATGCCCTGGCTGCCGAGCGCGAGGCCGAACGCCAAAGTGCTGCCGCCCGCCTGCAGCAGCGCCAGCTGGAAGTTCGTCAGCAACTGACCGAACATTGGCTGGCCTTACAAGGCTTGCGGGCCGAACATGAAGCCCTGCAAGCCGGGATGCGCTATCGGGATCGCTACCTGGACCGCAGCCGCACCCGCTACGAGATGGAAGTGCAGGCCGACCTGGGTGATGCAATGGTACAGATTGCCCAGCAAAAATTGCAGCTTGCGCAAAATGAATATGCCCAGTTGCATACTTGGGCCAAATTGGACGCACTCCTAGGCTATCCTGTCTGGGATGCCGCCCGGCTTGATCCTGTCCCTGCCGTATCCGGGAGTACCGATGTCAAAACGCCTTAGCCCCGTTGTCCCGATGCTGGTGGCTGCGCTGATGCAGTCAGCAGTCGGTGCTGAAGTCGAGGCCCGATTGAACTGGCTGGAGCGTGTGGATCTGGCGCCGTTGGTGTCGGGTCAGGTCAGTAGTCTCAAGGTCCAGCCCGGTAGTCGGGTCCAAAAGGGCCAGATTCTGTTGACCCTGGATCCCCGACCCTTTCAGGCCCGCCTCCAGGCAGCTACAGCGGAACTGACCCGCAGCCGTGAGGTGGCCGCCGAGGCCCAGCGCGAGCAGACACGTGCCCAGCAGCTTTATGACAAGATGCTGAGTTCAGACCATGATCTGCAAAGTGCCAAGCTGGCTGCCGCCCAGGCTGCAGCAGCGCATCAGGCCGCGCAGGCGCAACTCACCCAGGCACAACTGGAACAGGAATATGGCAGCCTCAAAGCGCCGTTTGCCGGGGTGGTGGTCGCAGTACAAACCGCTGTGGGTCAGGCAGTCGTCAGCCAGTGGCAGGCTACCCCGTTATTGACTGTGGCCCGGGCCGATGCTTTGTTGGCCCGGGCGGTCGTACCACTGGCACAGCTGGAGTCCTTGCAGGTCGGGCAGAATCTGCCCCTGCGCTGGGGCACCCGGCTGCTGACCGCACAAGTGCGCCACCTGGGGCTGGAACCGGTGGCCGGGGGTTATGTGCTGGAAGTTCAAGTGACGGTGCCCGCAGGCGTGACGCCTCGGGTGGGGGAAAGCGTTTATCTGGAGTTACCGTAAATGATGATGCAGAAAGTGATGCCTCAGGGGATCAAGATTTGCCTGCACTGCCTGGTCGGGGGCAAGGTGCAGGGCGTGTTCTATCGGGCAGCGGCGCGGGAACAGGCGACCCGGCTGGGGGTGACGGGCTGGATCCGCAACCGCGTTGATGGTTCAGTGGAGCTGCTGGCCTGCGGGGAGCGCGAAGCCGTGCGCCAATTTCAGGACTGGCTGCGGGTCGGGCCACCTCAGGCACGGGTCAGCAGTGTAGCCTGCGAGTCGGCCGATTATCAGGAGCTGGATAATTTTCATGTGGATCGCGGATGAACCTGCTGGCGAACACCGAACACAAGCTGGGCTTGAATGAATTGCTGGACGGTCTGCTGGCCGAGGGCTTTATCACGCCGCCTCAGGCGGAGAAAATACGTCCTAAAAACGGTGAACGCCTCAGCCTGCATCCTCTGGTGATCCTTGCTAATCAGGGTTGGACCCATCCCCAGCAGTCGACCCAGAAACTGCATCTGGAATTTCTCACCCAGTGGCTGGCCACCTGGTCGGGCTTGCCTTATGTGCGCATTGACCCGCTGAAAATCGATGTTACGGCGGTCACCAGTGTTATTTCCAGAGCCTATGCGGCGCGGTTCAACATTCTGCCGGTGGAGGTCGAGGGCGGTAGCCGAGTGGTGATCGCCACGGCGGAGCCATTTATTCAGGAATGGCAGCAGGAACTGGAACGCATGTTGCGCCTGCAAATTGAGCGGGTGATCGCCAATCCTATCGAAATCAGCCGCTATCTCAACGAATTTTACGGCCTGAGCCATTCCTTGCGCCGGGCTACGGCAGAAAAGGCCAAGGATGAAATCGTCGGGCTGGCAAATTTTGAGCAGCTGATTGAGCTGGGCAAGGCTGGCAAGCTGGACGCCAATGATCAGCATATCGTCCATATCGTGGACTGGCTGTTGCAATATGCCTTCGATCAACGGGCCAGTGACATTCACATCGAACCCCGGCGTGACCAGGGCAATATCCGGTTTCGCATTGACGGCCTGCTGCATCTGGTCAATCAGATCCCTACTCCGGTCATGGCTGCTGTCACCAGCCGCATCAAGGCCATTGGCCGGATGGACGTGATTGAAAAACGCCGTCCGCAAGATGGCCGCCTGAAAACCCGTACCCCCAATGGCAATGAAGTGGAAATCCGGATTTCTTCCATGCCAACCGCCTTCGGGGAGAAATTCGTACTGCGTATCTTTGACCCGGAAGTACTGTTCAAAAGCTTGAGTCAGCTTGGTTTCAGTGGCCGGGATAAGGAACGTTGGCACCAGATGACCCGCCGCCCTCACGGCGTGATTCTGGTGACGGGGCCAACCGGTTCGGGGAAAACTTCGACGCTATACTCCACGCTCAAGCAGTTGGCCACCCCGGAAGTCAATGTCTGCACCATTGAAGATCCGATCGAAAATATCGTGCCTCAATTCAATCAGATGCAGGTACTCACCAATATCGGGGTGGACTTCGCTACCGGGGTGCGTACCCTGCTGCGTCAGGACCCCGATATCATCATGGTGGGGGAAATCCGTGACAAGGACACCGCCGAGATGGCGATTCAGGCCGCCCTGACCGGGCATCTGGTGTTCTCCACCCTGCATACCAACGATGCGGCAGCGGCGCTTACCCGGCTGCTGGACTTGGGGGCGCCGGCCTATTTGCTCAATGCCACGTTGATCGGGGTGCTGGCTCAGCGTCTGGTGCGGGTGTTATGTCCGCATTGCAAGAAAACTGCCGAACCCGACCTTGCAGCCTGGGAGGCACTGATCCATCCGCTAAAACTGCCTCCGCCACGGCAGGTTGGCGTCAAGGTCGGTTGCGCCGAATGCCGCAATACGGGCTATCGGGGCCGGACAGGGCTGTATGAAATGTTGGCCATGACTCCCAACCTGCGCAGGCGAGTGCATGAAGGCTGCGATTTGGCCGACCTGCGCAGGCAGGCATTGCAAGATGGTATGGAAAACCTGCGCCTGAGCGGAGCACGTAAGGTGTATGCCGGGATTACCACGCTGGAGGAGATTTTCGACGTGGCTCCGGCTGCCGAGGAGCTGTAGCGGTTATCGCTTGATTATGTCAGTACGGGCTTATCGTTATCCTGTACTTGCACCCAACGTGGCAGTTTGTGCCGGGCGCGTTGGCTACTCCCAAACGCGGCGTTGTTCCTGCCAGGCCTGGAATGCGCGCCTGCATCCCGCAATCACGCTGCGGGCAGAATTTCGTAGCTGTGCGTGAGTTGCGCCGTTGCCCCCAGCATGATCGAGGCCGAGCAGTACTTTTCACTGGACAGCTTGATGGCGCGTTCCACCACTGCCGGGGTCAAGGTCGGCCCGGCCAGGCGATAGTGAACGTGAATTTTGGTAAACACCTTGGGTACTTGGTCGGCGCGTTCCCCGGTCACTTCCAGACTGAACCGGGTCAGGGTCTGGCGACTTTTTTGCAGGATGGTCACGATGTCAATCCCGGTGCAGCCCCCAAGGCCCAACAAGAGCATTTCCATCGGGCGCATGCCCAGATTTTGCCCACCCAGGTCAGGCGGGCCGTCGATGGCCACACAATGACCGCTTTCGGTCTGGCCTAGAAACAGGAGCTGGTCTTGCCAACGTAACTGCATTTTCATGTTGCGTCCTCAAAAAAGAAAATAACGCTGTGTCAGCGGCAGTTCCTGCGCAGGTTCACAGTGGAGCAGTTCCCCGTCCGCCCGTACCTGATAAGTCTGGGCATCCACTTCAATCCGGGGCTGATAGCTGTTATGTACCATGCTGGCCTTGCTCAGCGTGCGGCAATGACGCACCACACCGATACGGTTTTGCAGCCCCAGTTGCTGATGCACCCCGGCAGCAAATCCGGACTGGGACAGAAAAGTCAGCGTGGTTGCCTGCCGGGCTTTGCCCAAGGCACCAAACATCAGCCGATAATGTACCGGCTGCGGGGTGGGAATCGAAGCGTTCGGGTCGCCCATCGGGGCGGCCACAATCATCCCGCCCTTGAGAATCAGGCTGGGTTTGGCGCCAAAAAAAGCCGGTTTCCACAGCACCAGATCGGCCAGCTTACCCACTTCCACCGAACCGACTTCGTGGGCAATACCATGGGTGATGGCCGGATTCAGGGTATATTTGGCCAGATAACGTTTGACCCGGAAATTGTCGTGCCGGGCCGGGTCAGAGGCCAGACTGCCGCGCTGGACTTTCATCTTGTGTGCCGTCTGCCAGGTTCGGGTGATGACTTCGCCCACGCGTCCCATGGCCTGGGAGTCTGAAGAAAGCATCGAAAATGCCCCCAGGTCATGCAGAATATCTTCGGCAGCGATGGTTTCCCGACGAATCCGGCTTTCGGCAAACGCCACATCCTCGGCAATCGCCGGGGACAGGTGATGGCACACCATGAGCATGTCCAGATGTTCATCGACTGTATTCACGGTATAGGGCCGGGTCGGGTTGGTCGAGGAGGGTAGGATGTTGGCCTGACCTGCGGCCTTGATGATGTCGGGCGCATGGCCGCCGCCGGCCCCTTCGGTGTGATAGGTATGAATGACCCGACCCCCAATGGCCGCCAGGGTGTCTTCTACAAAGCCGGATTCATTCAGAGTATCCGTGTGGATGGCCACCTGGACATCCAGCGCATCCGCCACCGTCAGACAGTTATCAATCGCCACCGGAGTGGTGCCCCAGTCTTCGTGCAGTTTCAGGCCGATGGCGCCGGCTGCAATCTGTTCCTGAAGTGGGCCGGGCAGACTCGCATTGCCCTTGCCCAGAAAGCCCAGGTTCATGGGTAGGCTGTCGGCTGCCTGCAACATACGGTGCAAGTTCCAGATGCCAGGGGTACAGGTAGTCGCATTGGTGCCCGTCGCCGGGCCGGTACCCCCGCCCAGCATCGTGGTGATGCCCGACATCAGCGCCTCTTCCACCTGCTGCGGACAGATGAAGTGAATGTGGGAATCCACACCCCCGGCGGTGAGGAGATGGCCTTCACCCGCAATGATTTCGGTACCAGGGCCGATATAAATCTGCACCCCGGCTTGCGTGTCGGGATTACCCGCCTTGCCGATGGCTGCAATACGTCCCTGCTTGATGCCAATGTCAGCCTTGACGATACCCCAGTGATCCAGAATCAGGGCATTGGTGATCACCACATCCATCACTTCGGCATCCAGACGCTGGCACTGGCCCATGCCATCGCGGATGACCTTGCCGCCACCGAAGGTCACCTCATCCCCATACACCGTATAGTCGCGTTCGACCTCGACCCACAGGGCCGTGTCGCCCAACCGGACCCGATCGCCTGTGGTAGGGCCATACAGTTCTGCATACGCCTGCCGGCTGATTCGTACCATGCGGCCTCCTACAATGCACCCATGATCTGGCCCTGAAAGCCATAAACCTGGCGCGCCCCGGCCAGCGCGACCAATTCGACGGTGCGCGTCTGGCCTGGCTCAAAACGCACCGCAGTACCCGCCGGGATATTGAGCCGAAACCCACGTGCCTGGGCACGGTCAAAGTGCAAGGCATTATTAGTCTCAAGGAAATGATAATGCGAACCGACCTGGATGGGCCGATCGCCCAGATTGGCGACTGTCAGGGTGCGCGTCTCCCGCCCGGCGTTGAGTTCAATGTCACCGGCGGCGACCAGGATTTGTCCTGGAATGAACTGCGTGGATGTTGACATGGTGGGGCCTTTAGCGAATGGGGTCATGGACGGTGACGAGCTTGGTGCCGTCGGGGAACGTGGCTTCAATCTGCACCTCGTGGAGCATTTCTGCAATGCCCGCCATGACCTCGTTTTGGGTCAGCAAGGTGCGCCCATAATCCATCAGTTCGGCAACGCTGCGCCCGTCACGGGCACCTTCCAGCAGCGCACAACTGATATAGGCCACCGCCTCGGGATAATTCAGTTTCAGACCTCTAGCCTTGCGCCGTTCGGCCAGCAGTCCGGCAGTAAAGAGCAGCAGCTTGTCTTTCTCACGGGGGGTCAATTCCATCGGAATACCTCAATACTTGGAAGCAACTGTCCTGGTTCCTGGCCTTAGCTGTAGCGGCCAGGGGGCACGACTGCCGCCCGCTGGGCCAAGGCCGGACGCAATATACCCGCCACAGGGCACACAACAACTGCTGCGCCGGGGCCGTATCGTGGCTTAAATAGCGTACCATCAGCACCCCTGCAACCTCCAGCCGCCGGGATGTTCTACCCTTGATGCGGCCTTGACCGGGGTGGCGCCTGCGGACCGCGTGCAACTGACGCTGCGCATTCGTGCTGCAAGCTTCCGGTGCGCACATCCAGGTCAGCAACGCAGCGGACTTTCAGCCCAAAAGCTGGTAGGCCAGCGGACGCCTCCCGCCGGCGGATTGCCCCCGCGCCCTTCATGCGGCGCTATTACGATCTTTCGATGTGCGCCTGATACGCCCGCCAGCCCCCCAAGTGCGTAATATCCGCCGCACTTGCCAGCGCAGTCGGCTCGCAAATAAACCCACTGTACCAACGCCCATCCGCCAGTTCCACCTTGCCAATCCCCAGCGGTGCGGGAATACCCGCCACAAACGAGCCGAATTGCGCGGTGGGCAAACGCCAGATTTCCACCTCAATCGCCGCGCCATTGGCTTCATCCCGTACCATGCCGGGGCGGAACGGTGGGCCACCTGCCAGTGCGTACAAGCGGTAACAGGCAGCACTGTATGTTTTTGCTACCAACTCCCCACCGCGCTCGGTTAGTTGCCAATTGAGCGGCAACCCTTGCAAGTGTGCGCCGCATACCACGACTTCGATGCGGTCATCTACCCCCGCTGCCTTGGCTGATGACGGCGGCAATGTCTGTCCCGTTGCCCCCAGCGGCAATTGCAAGGCTTGTTGCCAACGGTTGGCAAGGCTCAGTAAGCGGTTGTCGCTAAAGGCGCGGGAAAACAGCGTCACCCCAAACGGCAAACCGTTTTCCAGAAAACCCGCAGGCATTGCCACTGCGGAACAATCCAGCAAATTCATGAAGTTGGTGTAATACCCCAAATGGCTGTTAAGGCGGATCGGGTCGGCATCCACTTCGGCGATGGTATAGAGCGTCCCGGCTGTGGGCGTGAACAGGCAATCGAAATGCTCTAGCAACGGCTGTACTTGTTGGTAATACGCCTGCAATTGATATTGCGCCCGAAACACATCCTCTGCTCGCGCCTCCGCCTGACTGGCAAGGATGTCGCGGATCACCGGCAGCATGGCAGCGGCATCAACCCCTGCGGTAGCAATCCGCCGTTCCGCCACCCACGGGCCTTCGTACAGCAGCTTTGCCGCTTGCAGGAACGGGGTAAAATCCACCCGCTGGCATTCGCCGCCCAACTGTTCCAATGTCTCCACCGTCGCCGCAAAACAGGCTTGCGCACTGGCATTGCCAAAAAATTGAAGTTGCTCGTCCTGCGGGATGGCAAAGCGGAAAGTGGATTTAGCAGGCACACCGTCATTACGCCGATTGGTGTCACGGTTAGGGCGGGCAAACGCATCCTGTGCATCAAACTGTGCAGCAATATCAAATACCTGTGCTGCATCATCCGTGGTGGTGGCAAAAATACTCACGCAATCCAGACTACGGCAGGCAGGTACAACCCCGTGTGTACTCAACAAGCCCTTGCTGGGTTTCAAGCCGACAATATTGTTGAATGCCGCAGGCACTCGCCCCGAACCGGCGGTATCTGTCCCCAAGGCAAACGTCACCAGACCCAATGCCACTGCCACCGCCGAACCGGAACTCGACCCACCGGAAATATACGCAGGGTTGAAACTGTTGCGGCACGCCCCCCACGGCGAACGCACCCCCACCAGTCCTGTGGCAAACTGATCCAGATTGGTCTTGCCCAAGGGAATCGCTCCCGCCTTGAGCAATTGCGCCACCACAAACGCATCGTCGGACGGTACGTAAGCAAACTCGGCACACCCCGCCGTGGTCGGGATTCCGGCAAGGTCGATATTGTCCTTGATTGCAAACGGCACGCCGTACAAGGGCAAGGTATCCGGGCTATGCCCCTCCAGCGCATCCAGATAGGGCTGGAGTTGCGCACGGCTCAGGCGCGTGATCCAGACATTGTGTGCGGCATAGCTTTCACAACGAAGCAGCAATTCATCCAGCAATTGCGCTGGCGTTAATGTGCCACTGCGATAGGCCGCCTGAAGTGCCACAATGGTCATGTTCAGTTGGGAAAAATCCATCACACCACCTCCAGAACCAGTAAACGTTCACCCGCCGCCACTTGCGCCCCCGCCTGACGCTGGATGGATAACACCACCCCGTCGCAAGGGGCTTCCAGTTTGATTTCCATTTTCATCGCCTCCAGTATCAGCAAGGTATCGCCTGTTTTGACCGTCATACCCGGTTCGACCAGCACTTGCCAGATGGAACAGGCTAAGGGGCTATCCACTGCGGTGTGGTGCGCATCCAGCGTTTCGCGTTCGGCTTCGGTGTTTCTGGCTTGTGATTCGCTTTCAAAATGGAATTGCCCGCTGTCGATCCAGTGCTGCAATTCGGTGTCAAACGCCGCCTGCCGTTGTGCCGTGAACGTAGCAATGTCGGCACGGTGTTGTTCCAGCATGGCGTTGTAGTCACGCAGGCTGAACGTGGTTTCCTCAATCTTCAGCGGGTAACGCCCGTGCGGGAAATCCTGCCGGATACGCTGCAATTCCTCGTGGCTGACTGCAAAGAAACGGATTTGGTCGAAAAAGCGCAACAGCCACGGTTGGGTAAACTCGCGGGTCTGGCGGTAACGGTTCCACATTTGCAAGGTACGCCCGACAAACTGGTAGCCACCGGGGCCTTCCATGCCGTAGACGCACAGGTAAGAGCCGCCGATACCGACCGAGTTTTCCGCCGTCCAAGTCCTTGCCGGGTTGTATTTGGTCGTCACCAGCCGATGGCGCGGGTCAAGTGGCGTGGCAACGGGTGCGCCCAGATACACATCGCCCAAGCCCATTACCAGATAGCTGGCTGCAAACACGATGCGCTTTACCGCGTCGAGGGAATCCAGCCCGTTGATACGGCGGATGAATTCGATATTGCTCGGACACCACGGCGCATCCTTGCGCACCGATTGCTGGTATTTGGCGATGGCTTCATGGCAAGCCACGTCATCCCACGACAGCGGCAGGTGGACGATGCGGGCAGGCACTTGCATGTCCTCAATGCCTTGCAGCGCGTGTTCCGCCCGTTCCAGCCATGCCAGCAACGCCTCCACAGACAAGGTTTGGCTATCGTAGTGCACTTGCAGCGAACGGATGCCGGGGGTGAGTTCGCGCACGCCTTCGATTTGCTGTTCCTGTAACCACAGCATCAGCGCATGGACGCGGAAGCGCAGGTTGATGTCCAGCACCATCTCGCCGTATTCGACCAGCAGGTAGTGGTCGCCGCAGGGGCGGTAGGTAACACCAACGGGATGTTGGGCGGGGGAAATGGCTTTGAGAATAGGCGTTGTAGGTCGGGCTTCAGCCCGACTTGTCGGACTAAAGTCCGACCCACAAGGTAGCAAATCGCCCAGGCTGGCAGTTTGCGCCCGCTCCAACGCGACCGCTTCTGCCAGCGTCACTGGCACAAACCGCACCTTATCGCCTGCGCGTAGCTGCCCCAGTTTCCACAATTCCGCCGTGATGACCGTCGCGGGGCAAACAAAGCCGCCGAGGGACGGCCCATCTGGCCCCAGAATCACGGGCATATCGCCGGTAAAATCAATCGTACCCACCGCATAGGCATTGTCGTGCAAGTTGGACGGGTGCATCCCCGCTTCGCCGCCATCGGAACGCGCCCATTGCGGCTTGGGGCCAATCAGGCGGATGCCGGTACGGCTGGAGTTGTAATGCACCTCCCAATCGGTGGCAAAGAAGGTGTCGATGTCTTGCGCCGTAAAGAAATCCGGCGCACCGTGCGGCCCGTAGATGACCTTGATGTCCCAATGTGGCGTGATGTCCGGCAATAAATCGGTGGGCAACGGCGCAACGTCCGGCAATATTTCTCGAAAAACAGGCAGATGCAACACGTCACCCGTGCGCAGCACCCGACCTGCATGACCACCGAATTGCCCCAGCGTAAACGTGGCGCGTGAACCCAGATAAGGCGGGCATTGAAAACCACCTTGCACCAGCAAATACGCCCGTACCCCCGCCGCTTGCACCTTGCCCAGCTTCAAAACACTGCCAGCCGCCACGGGAATCACTTGCCAGAAAGGCACGGCAACGCCATCCAGCGTGGCATCCATGCACGCCCCCGTCAGTACCACACGGGTCGCGGTGTTGAAGCGTAATGCCGGGCCACTCAAGGTCATTTCCAACCCGGCACAGCCTGGCGCATTGCCCAGCAAGCGATTGCCAAGGCGAAACGACCAGTGATCGAAAGGCCCCGAAGGCGGCACACCAATGTCCCAATAGCCTTGCCGCCCCGGATAATCTTGCAAGGTGGTTTGCGTACCGGGCGTGCGTACATCCACCGTGCGCGGCTGCCATGCCAGACTGTTGAGGTAACGGGTGGTAATTTGTCCCGCACGGAACGTAGCCGTCGCCAGCACTTGCCGCACGTAGGCGATATTGGTTTCAATGCCGTAAATATCGGTAGCAGCCAGTGCCGCATCCAGTTGTTGACAAGCAGTCGCCCGATCCGGCGCATGGCAGATAATCTTTGCCAGCATCGGGTCAAAAAACGGCGCAACCGTCATGCCCGCTTCAATCCAGTGGTCAATACGCAAGCCCGCTGTTTGCGGGAACGCCACATGACTGAGCAACCCGGCACACGGCTGGAATTGCTTATTCGGGTCTTCGGCGTACACACGGGTCTGGATGGCGTGCCCATTGGCGCGTAACGGTTCAGTCGGAAACACAAACTCGCCTGCGCCCAGTTCCAGCATCCAGCGCACAATGTCCACACCGTACACCTGTTCGGTAACACCATGCTCAACCTGCAAGCGGGTATTCACTTCCAGAAAATAAAACGCAGCGGTTTGCTGGTCGTAGACGAATTCCACCGTGCCAGCACTGCGGTATTGCACCGCGCTCATCAGGCGGATTGCCACCGCTTGCAGTTCCTGACGCACCGCATTCGGCAGGTTGGGGGCGGGGGTTTCTTCGATCACTTTCTGGTTACGGCGTTGCGCGGAACAATCGCGTTCGCCCAAGGCCAGCACCTTGCCCTGTCCGTCGCCGAACACCTGCACTTCGATGTGGCGGGCTTGGGTAATGAATTTTTCGATGAATACGCCGCTGTTGGCAAAGTTGTTGGCCCCCAAACGGCGTACCGATTCATACGCGGCACTCAGTTCAGCCGCAGTGTCACAGCGTTGCATCCCAATCCCGCCGCCGCCTGCGGTGGATTTGAGCATAACGGGGTAGCCGGTTTGCGTGGCGGCATCGAGCGCAGCATCCAGCGTATCCAGCAAGTCCGAACCGGGCAGCAGGGGTACACCGTTTTGCACTGCCAGTTCACGGGCGCGGTGTTTCAAGCCAAACGCTTCCATTTGCGCGGGTGTTGGCCCCAGAAATACCACGCCAGCGGCGGCACAATGCTCGGCAAAGGCAGTGTTTTCACTGAGGAAACCGTAGCCGGGATGCACCGCTTGCGCCCCACTGAGTGCCATGATTTCCAGCAAACGGGTCTGGTTCAAATACGTCTCCGCCGCTGCACCGTCACCCAACGACCAGGCTTCATCAGCGTGCTGGACGTGCAGGGAATCACGGTCAGCCTCGGCATACACCGCAATGGCTTTCACCCCCAGCGCGTGCAAGGTACGGATAATGCGCACGGCAATCGCACCGCGATTGGCAATCAGGACTTTGTTGAACATGACAGTACTCTGTTTGGGCAGGTCGTCCGGCCCTTGCTATGAGCGGCCAGCAGGTCGTCCTGTGGCGTTTAATTCCAGATCAGTACTTCGATGGGGGTCGGGTTGTAGGCATTGCACGGGTTATTGAGCTGCGGGCAGTTGGAAATCAGCACGATCACGTCCATGTGTGCCAACATTTCCACGTATTTGCCTGAATCCGAAATGCCATCGGCAAAGCGCAAGCCCCCGTCCGGCGTGACTGGCACATTCATGAAAAAATTGATGTTATGGGTAATGTCGCGTTTGCTCATGCCGAATTCGGGGTGGGAAGCCACCGCCAGCATCCAGCTATCGCGGCAAGCGTGCATACACTTTTTTTCCAGCGCGTAACGCACGGTGTTGGATTCGGTGGCACACGCCCCGCCCAATGTATCGTGCCGCCCGCAGGTGTCCGCAGTGATTTCTAACATCACATTGCCCAGGTTGGAGTGCAACGCCGTGCCCGCCGTCAGGTAAACATTGCCCTGTTCGCGGATGGTATCCACGGCTGAATAACGCTCCGATGGGTCAGCCGCGTTGTAAAACAGGGTATCCGCCGCCTGATTGCCTTCCAGATCGAGAATGCGGAAGGTTTGCCCGGCCTTGACGACCTGCATCCAGTAATCCCCGGCGGGAACGGTGGCGCGGTATACCGCTGTATCCGGGTGTAATGGGCTTGCCTTGATCATGGTGTCCTCCTTCAGCAGCAGCCGCGCGGGTGTGCGCCCTGCAAGTGGTAAAGGGCATTGTTCTGGAAACCACGCTGGTTTTCCGGGCGGGAATTGCGGCAATAATCATCCTCCGCCACGGGTTCCGCTTGGCGTAACTGGTAAGTAATCGGCTGTTTGGGGTAAGCCGCTGCCGGGTTCATCGGGTGTGGGCAGGTATGAAACAGCACCAGCGTATCCATCTCAAAACGCAGGTCGATATGGTTGCCCGCCTTGCTGTTGTCGGGGACGAAATGCAGCTTGCCGTCATCATCCGGCGCAACCTTGCTGAACAGGTTGAGGTTGGCGGCCATGTCGCGGCGGTTGAGGCCGTATTTGGCCAGTTCCACCAGAAAGGCGTGTTCGCCGCTGATCGTCCAGTCATTGCGGAAATCCTGATAGGTTTTTACACCCCACTGGCGTTGCAGGGCGGCGGTACTCAGGTTGCCACCCACGGTGTCGTGCCAGCCGACACTATCGGCGACGATGGAGCAGAAAATCCGCCCCATGTCGGAATACAGGCAATGCCCACGGGTCAGTTTGAAGGTGTGCTGGCACTTGAGGGTGTCGGGGGCATTGTAGCGTTCCAGCTTTTCTTGCGGGTTGTAGAACAACATGCCCACATTCGCCCCGCCCTGTTCGTCAATCAGGCGCAGGGTGGTGCCTCGACGTACCAGCAGCGACCAGTGTGCACCGCCGGGAATACGGTCTTCGTACAATAGCGAGGTGTCGGGGGATAAGTCAGTCATGGTGTAGTTCCCAGCGATTGTTGAATGGTCTGCAAGGTCTTGCGGTCGGTATGCCCCAGCGGAATGTCATAGGTGATCGTGGCTCCAAAGCGGTGGGGGGCTTGCGGGTCATGCCGTCGCTTATCAAATACCCACAAGCGGGTGCCGAGGTAAAAACCTTCCTTGAGGTCGTGGGTAATCATGAAAATGGTCAGCCCGGTCTGTTTCCACAGATCGAGGATCAACTGATGCATGTCGGCGCGGATACCGGGGTCGAGTGCGCCGAAGGGTTCATCCAGCAGCAGGATGCGCGGCTTTTTGATCAGGGCTTGCGCCAGGGCCAGGCGTTGCTGCATCCCACCGGACAATTCCGACGGGTATTTGAGCAAGGCTGTCCCCAAACCCACCGATTCCAGCAGGGCAACTGCTTCGGCGCGGATAGCAGCACGGCGTTTGCCGAAGGTGCGCCCCAACCACGGGGCGGCGACGAACTCCGCCCCCAGCATCACGTTTTCCAGCACATTCAAATGCGGGAATACCGAATAACGCTGGAACACAATGCCCCGATCCGCATTGGGTTCATCCGGCAACGGTTTGCCATCCAGCAGCAATTCACCCCGGGTGGCAGTTTCCACCCCCAGCAGCAATTTTAGAAATGTGGTTTTACCACAGCCTGAGGTGCCGACCACGGTGATGAATTCTCCGGCCTTGACCGTGAGGCTGACATTTTCCAGCACCACAGTGTCGCCATACTCTTTCCACAAGCGTCGGGCGATGATGGCACTCATGTCCTGCCTCCGGCGTGGTACCAGGGAAAGCTGGAGCGGCTGAGCAGCCGCAGCAGATAATCGGTGAGGAAAGCCAGCAAGGTAATCCACACCACGTACGGCAGGATCACGTCCATGGCAAGATAGCGGCGCACCAGAAAAATCCGGTAGCCCAAGCCTTCGGTGGCGGCGATCGCTTCAGCGGCGATCAGGAACAGCCACGCCGACCCCAGGCTCAGACGTACCGCATCCAGCAAGCGCGGCAACACTTGCGGCAAGATCACCCGCAGGATGATTTGCCAGGTGTTTGCCCCCAGGGTCTGGGCCTTGATGAGCTGTTCTTGTGGCAGTTCCAGGACCCGTTGCTGCATGTCGCGGATTAAAAAGGGCGCAATCCCGATGGCAATCAGGGCCACCTTGGAAGCTTCCTCCAGGCCAAAGACAATGAACAAGATGGGCAGGATGGCCATGGGTGGCACCAGGGATACGGCAGTCACCAGTGGAGACAAGCCCGCCCGCAGCAGCGGGATGGCCCCAGTGGCCACACCCACGACCAGACCCAGACCGGCACTGAGGGCCATGCCCAAACCCAGCCGCTGCAAGCTGGCTCGGGTATCGTTCCAGAGCAGGTACTGGCCGCTGCGCTTGTCAGGCTCAAATGCCATGCTCCAGATAGCCTCGCCAAAGCGGCTGACTGCCGGTAGCAATTTGTCATTGGGATTGACAGCCAGCCGTGCCTCCGAAGCCCACAGGTAGGCCAGCAGCAGCAATGCAAAGGGTAACAGCCCCAGTGCGATCTGCACGGCGCGGGAGGGGCGCTGGTTGATGAGCCTTTTCACGGCCAGCCGTTACAGTTTGCCGTCTGCCGCCAGCTTCATGTAATGGCTGTCAAAGCGCAGCTTGAGGTTAGCTTTGTCACCGGTCAGCTTGCCGCCTGGGAAAACCATGCCGACCGAGCCGGCATTTTTTGCATGGCTTCCCAGCAAGCCGTGGTCGAAGGAAAACTGGCTGACCAGCTGCATGGTTTTGGGTAACTCGGCACCATTGGTAAAGGTGACCGCATCGGTCGGGTTATAAAACATCCGGGTGGTTGCCAGTTGGGCCTTATAGCCTGCCAGGTCCGTCCCGGCAGCCTTGGCCATCGCCGTCAGGGCGTCGGCATCACCTTTTTGCATCAGGGCCATGATCTCATACCAGGCGCCCACGAGCGCCTTGCCCAGCTTGGGATTGGCCTTGAGGGTGTCGGTATTGACCACCATGAGATCAATAATCTCGCCGGGAATGGCGCTGGAATTGAAGACCTGACTGGTATTGGGCTGTGCTGCAATTTCCGAGAGCAGGGGGTTCCAGGTGACCGCCGCCGTGACATCACTGGAACCGAAGGTGGCGACCATATCCGCGTCGGAGGTATTGACCACGGTAATGTCTTTTTCGGAAAGCCCGCTTTTTTCCAGACCACGCGCCAGCAGATAGTGCGAAACCGAGAGTTCCACCAGATTGACTTTCTGCCCTTTGATGTCAGCCAGCTTCTTGTCTTTGCCCTTCAGTACCACGCCATCATTGCCATTGGAGAAATCGCCAATAATCAGCGCGGTGGAATCAACCCCCCCGGTAGCCGGGATAGTCAGCGCATCCATGTTGGTCATCACGCAGCCATCAAATGCACCTGCGGTGTATTGATTGATGGACTCCACATAGTCATTGACCTGGACAATCTCGACCTTGATGCCATACTTGTCCGCCCATTTTTTCATGATGCCGGAACTGGCGGCATAATCCCACGGCATCCAGCCGGCATAGATGGACCAGGCGACTTTGAAATTTTCCTTGGGCGCGGCGTGAACCGCAAAGCTACATAGCAGAACCAGCAGGAACAGGCTGGATTTTTGCCAGAAATGGCGCAGCATCGGCGTATCTCCACAGAAGTTGGCAGAATTAACACGGCACGCAAGCATATCGGTAACGATAATCTCCCGGGCTTTTGTCCCGCCGTGTAACCCTCGCTGTGAAGGTCGGTTGCTCTCGGACCAGCATCGCAAGCACTCAACTCCGCGACCGGAACCCTAGCAGCCTATTGCAATTCATTCTGAGCGCCGCTCCAGGATCAAGGTGACTGATGCGCTCGCGCCTGGAAAAAAATCAAGCAAGATGCGTGCCATATGGCTGCGCCTTGTCAGCCAGGGCTGCGCAATGCCCGAGGCCCGTCAGACCGGGCTGCGGCTGCACGCGACAGGTGCAATTTGTGCGCTGGACCGCCCGGTTTGGGTGCATTGCCCGACAAGTGATTTATGCCTACAATGGCGCCGTCATTGGGGAGTAGCTGACCGCCCACGCGGCGGGGCTTGCGTCAACATGCTTGGCCTTATTGGGCCGTGGCGCAGGCGGCTTCTGGTTTGGCAAGACCTTTGACCTTATCGCACCGCATCTGGCCGGGGGCGATGGGGTCATTACGTCTTGTTGCGGCCAGGGAGTGTCCTTACGTGGAAGCGTTCCTCGTCGCCACGGGCGTTGTCGCCCTTGCTGAAATCGGTGATAAAACTCAGTTATTGGCCTTTCTGCTTGCAGCCCGGTTCCGCAAGCGCCTGCCCATCATCCTGGGTATTCTGGTCGCCACCCTGGTGAATCACGGCCTTGCGGGGCTGCTGGGCACCTGGGTCATGACGACCGTACATCCTGAATTGCTGCGCTGGCTGTTGGGTGGGTCATTCATCGCAATGGCTATCTGGGTCATGGTGCCTGACCGCCTGGATGTCGCTGAATTCAAACGGCTGCGCGCCGGGGTGTTCGCCACCACGCTCATGCTGTTCTTTCTGATTGAAATCGGTGATAAAACCCAAATTGCCACAGTGGCCCTGGCCGCCCAGTATCAGCACCTGGGCCTGGTGGTGCTGGGGAGTACGTTAGGCATGATGCTGGCCAACGTTCCCGCCGTGATGTTTGGGGAAGCGTTGGCTGGCAAGATCTCCGTGCGGTGGGTGCATGTGCTGGCCGCACTGTTGTTTGTCGGCCTGGGGCTGGGAGTGCTGCTGGCCGGATGAGCCAGCACCGCCCGGCCCGATCTTGGGCCGGGCACGAGTCGGTTACTGGCAGTTACCGCCTTGGGCATCAAAAAGGGTGCCCCAGGCTTTGAAGCAGCGGTTGCCGGAGAAATCCGCCGGTACCGTGGTGGAAAATACCGTGCCCTTCACCGTGCCCACGCCGGTGATGCTGACTACAATCGGCATGTTGGCGATATTGGCTGGAACGTCCAGGTGCCTGGAAAATCCCAGCGAGAGATTGCCGGAGCTTTTGGTAACTGGCAGCGGTACGACCACACCATTACCCATATCTTTGTTTTCATGATAGAGCACAGTCATGGAAGCGACGTAACCGGCCTGATTGTTGAAGGTGATGCTTTTGGGGCCAGGCGTGCCGTCGGTGACAAAATCGGCGATACTTTGAGTGGTTTCCTTGGCCAGATGACGTTCCTGACTCAAAGGCACCGTGCTGGCAATGCCCACTTTCCAGACTGTGCCGGAAAAATCCAGGTAATTTTTTGAGCCGGGCACGCCGATATACGCGATTTCCTTGACCGCTGGCAGCGCCAGGCCGACGGCCGAGACTGCGCCCCCCGTCGCGGCCGCCGCACCGGCTACCGCCGCCGGACAGCCGACACCGGCGGTGCCAACACAGGCAAATGCGCCCAGTACGCCGGTTGCGATGCCGGTTGCGGTTCCTGCGGCGATGGTAATTGCCTCGTTGGCCAGGGCATGACCGACGATGCGCACGACCGCAGAACGGTTGGCCACGTCGGTGCAGGCGGTCTGACCCAGCGTAATGGTCTGGCTGGAGTGGGGTTTGCCGGGGGTGGTGTAGTTGCTGTAATCAGTGGCATCACCGCCGTTGAACACGATCAGGCCGGGGTTGTACCACTCCACAGTCAGGGCATAGCCACCTCCGTTGTAAATACACTGCCGCCCCGATACCAGGGCCGTTACTGCGCCGCCACCGGTCTGGGCGCATTCCTGGATGGCCTTGTTCCAGTTGTTATGGGTGAGAATCCCTTTTTCAAAACAGGCGATGCGCTGGGCCGGCTGTAACACGCCCTGACACAGGCTGCGGATATTTTGCGGGTTCCATTCCCGGGTGCCGCCCTGCTGCCAGGCCACCTTGCCTTGTACGGCATTGAAGCATTCCAGTTCGGTAGCAGTTTCGGCCAGCGCAGGGCCTGATAACAGCACGGAGAGCGTCAGTCCCGCGCGGGACAGGCGTGATGGCTTCAGCACAGGGTATTCCTCACAAATGGTAGTCAGGTGGGCGGCATCAGGCAGCGTGGGGCCGCCGGTGCAGGACTGTCGCAGATTTGGGGGGGTTGCACAAGCAGGCGCGCCTGCGCTATGGCCACAGCCGGCTGAAGACTGCATGCAGTTCGGTATCACCTGGCCAGTTTTCCAGCCAGCGCGCCCGGTCTTTGGCCTGGGCCTGCGTCAGCCGCCAGCGACAAGGACGCAGGGCGTCCAGATCCAGGATTGCCGGGCCATCGGGTGTGAGCAGGATGTTGGTGGCCTTGAGATCGCCGTGGCGCAGGTGACAGTGGCCCAGTTGCTGCAACAGGGCCGTGACTGCCACCGCCTGAGCGGGCCAGTCGGGGGGTTTGGCCAGAAAATAACTTTCGGCGTCGATGCCTTCCAGGTGCTGATAGACAAAATAGCTGGTACGCCGCAGCGGTCCCCAGCGGGCTTCCACCCAGGCAACCGGCGCCGGGGTGCGCAAGCCCAGGCGTTGCAACAGCAGCGCATTGCGCCAGCTTTTTGCGGCCCGGCTTGGCAACAGTGCCCGCTTCAAGGCATAGCGCCAGTGCTTGAGGTTGTAACGCTTGACTACCAGCATCTGGCCGGCACAGGGTACCTGATACACGGTAGTGGTATCCCCGGCCTTCAGTATGTGCGCCAGCGGGGGCAAGGTTTCCGGATGCAGTTGGGCCAGCAGCTGACGCAACGCCGGGCTGTCCCAGACCATTTGCCAATGCTGAACGCGCCAGAACTGGCGCTTGCTCAGCGTGGCCATGCGCACTCCAGGTGTTCCAGCAGGCGTTGGGGCAATTGGTACAGGTCCGCAGTAGCGCCATAATGCCGGGCATTGGCCGCCCAGACTGCCCGCCGATCCTGTGTCAGTGCTTGCTGTAACAGGGTATTCCAGGCAGCTTGTGCAAATGGCTCGGCCAGTACGGCGCCTGCCTGAGCCTGCGTCACATGGGTGGCATAACCGCAAGCGGCGGTGGTCAGCACCGGTAGTCCGGCCGCCAGGGCTTCAACCAGTACCAGCCCGGCATTTTCCACCCGTGCCGGATGCACCAGATAATCCGCAGCCTGCAACAAGGCCGGGACATCATGGCGCGGGCCGTAAAATTGTACCTGCGCGGCCACGCCCAGCCGCTGGGCCTGCCGCTGCCAGGGTCGGGCGGTATCTGCCCCCACGACCCAAAGCCGGGGCTTGAGCGGGCGCACCGCAATCAGGCTTTCCAGCACCCGGTCCAGCCCCTTGCGGTGAAAATCCGATCCCAGGAACAGGAGTACCGGCGTGGTTGCTGCCACCTGAGCTTCAGCCCGCAGTTGGGTCCGTTGCTGCAGGGCATCCGGGCCGGGGCGCCGATTGGGGTCTATGCCGGGTGGCAACAGGTGCAGGCGCTGGGTCGGGGTGTGGTAAGCGTCCCGATAATGCTGGCGCCCGGTTTCGGTCAGCAGGAAAATTTCCGTGCGGGATTCCGGGGCGAACACGGCCTGCTCAAAGTTCAGCAGTTGGGTCTGGCGTCGGCCCCAGCGCCGCCACCAAGGCCGCCCAGCCCAGCGGACCGCCAGACATTCATCGGCAGCATAATAGGCATCCAGGTTCGGCAACTTGTTGAAACCCAAAACGCAATCGGCCGGATCTGCTTGCAGGACCTGCTGGAGTTGCTGGCAGAACCTGTAATTTTTAGACGTATTATCCCAGCCGGGGCTGGGCAGGATGACCACGGGCAGGGTATCCGGGCGTGGCCCGATCCACTGGCGTGCATACAAGGTGACGGTGTGGCCACGGGCCTGTGCGGTCTGCGCCACGGCCAGACAGTCCCGTTGCAGGCCGCCATAGGGAAAATAACGATACAGCACTACTGCCAGTTTCAAACCTTACCCCGCCGAATCACACGTTGTCCCACTGGGCGCCTGACCGGACGCCTGATGGTTGATGAGCCCTGATGCCCAGCTTAGGGGGCCTGCCGGGCAAGTTCAAGCGACAACCGTTGCAGGGCACGCTGCCCCGCAGGCGAGGGCCAGCAAGGGGGCAGGGCCGGGCAGTGTCGCCCAAAAATCGCCTGAGGGGGGGCCGACATTCCCCCGCAAGCCAGGATTGCCTGAACAGTGAAGTTGCTTTAGAGTCAATCCGTTTGTGAATGGCCTGAATCCTGGCTGTCGTGAGGAATTACCCGATGAATTTGTTGAACCCCGTGCGTCTGATGATTGGCGGCCTCATGCTGCTGTTGAGCCTGTCGGCGCAGGCTGTTTATCCCCTGAAGGCCGAGCTGGTGCGGGCCAATGTGTATGCCATTATTTCCCCGCATCTGGAAGCGCCCAATCCACAAAACCGGGGTTGGATGTCCAATGTGGCCTTCGTGGTAGGCAGCGAAGGTGTGTTGCTGTTTGATACCGGATCTTCGCAAGCAATTGGCCAGGCTATCGTGCAGGCCATTGCAGCGGTGACGGACAAGCCCATCCGCTGGGTGATTAATTCGCATGAGCATGGCGATCACTGGCTGGGCAATGCGGGGGCTGTTGGGGCCGCCGTGCCGATTTATGCTAGCACCACCGCAGCGGCCAATATGGCCCGTGATGGGCGCAACTGGGTGAGCCAGTTCAAGGAACTGACTGCCGGGGCGACCGGCGATTCAACCTTGCGACTGCCGACCCAAATCATTTCGACCCGTAACCGCCAGCATCTGGGCGACATCGAGGTGGAATTCATTCCGGTAGGTCCGGCCCATGCGCCTGGTGATATGGTGGTCTGGCTGCCCCAGACACAGGTCTTGCTGGCGGCGGATGTGCTGTTCAACAAGCGCCTGCCAGTGACCTTTGACAGTGATATTGGCAATTGGATCAAAATTATCAAGGATATTCTGGAGCCGCTTCAGCCCGTGGCCGTCGTGCCAGGGCATGGCCCGGTGGGGACGCTGGCCGATTTGCAATTCCAGCGGCGCTATTTTGAAACCGTGTGGCAGCAGGTGACGACCCTGCAACAGCAAGGCCAGCAGGATTTTGAGATTGCTGCCCATGTGCGTCGGACGTTGCCGGAATATCGCAGCGCTTACGGTGATTTTGAGGCCCAGATTGGCAATTCCGTTTCACATTTCTACCTGCAGGCCGAGCGGGCAGGCTTCTGAGGCGGAGTGTTGGGCAATTTAGCGGCCCTTGAAGCCCAACGCCACCCAGGTCCCGGACAGCAGCATGGCAGTACCGACCAGCCAGAAGCTCATGTCCAGGGTTTGCGTCCATTGCGCCAGTGTGCCCAGTGCCAACGCGCCTACGGCATAGCCAAAATCACGCCAGAAGCGATACACCCCCAACAAGGTGCTGCGCTGGGCGGGGGGGCTGATGTCGGCAACTGCCGCGCCCAGCGTGGGATAGAGCATGGCCATACCGAGGCCAATCAGCCCGGCTTCCAGCGTCCACAGCCAGACAGAATGGGTCAGCACCAGTAGCATGACGCCGAGACCACAAAGCCACATCCCTGCGACAATCAGCCGCTTGCGCCCCAGGCGGTCAGAAGCCGGGCCGGTTACAAGCTGGCTGGCACCCCAGACCAGCGCATACACCCCAATGATCGCGCTACCCTGAACCAGACTGAGTTGTTGGGCCAAAAACCAGACCGGCAGGATGACCCATACCAGGGCATCGGTGAATTTCTCGACCAGCCCCGCCTGATTCAAGGCCAGCAGGCTACGGTTGTGCCAGCTGGCGGCATAAAACGCCTGCCCCAGGGTCAGGTTTGAGGCCGCTGCGGCTGGCTGATGCGCCAAAGCCCAGGGGCGCGTTTCCCGGATGAACAGGAACGCCAGCACCAGCCCTGCCAGAATCACACTGCTGCCAAACAGTGCCAGGCCTTGCCGTGCGCCGTAAACTTCGACCAGCCCGGCGGTGACGATGCCAGCCAGGGCTACGGCCGCGTAGCCGGAAAACTCATTCAGGCCATTGATCAGGCCCTTTTGTTGCAGGTGAGCCATATCCAGTTTGCTATTCAGGGTCATGGACCAGCACAAACCCTGATTCACCCCCAGCAGGGCTGTGGCCAGCACTACCCATGACCAGCTCGGTGCATACAACAGGAGCCCGGGAATCGGCAGCGCGGCCAGCCATCCGGCAATTAACACCCGCCTGCGCCCAAAGCGGTCGGCCAGGCGTCCGGCAAACAGATTGACCACGGCCTTGATGGCGCCAAAGGTCACGACAAACGTGGTCAACAGGAAAAATTGCTGCCCGCCCAAACCAAATTCGGTTTCGGCCAGCCCCGGTACCACCGTGCGGGTCATGCCCAAGGTCAACCCGACAAGAAATACCTGGAAAAGCTGTTGCAGGATTTGGGCAAAATTGGCGTGCAGACCGTGCTGGGGGGAAGGCATGAGGCATGATTGAGGCAAGGAAGGAACGCAGCATAGCGAAGTATGAATAATCATTCAAGCGAATGATTGAATATTTGCAATGTGGCAGCTATACTGCGATCAGTACCGCAATGCAGTTGACTGGCCATGACTATTCTCCTGATCTTGAACGATGCGCCTTATGGGAGTGAAAAGACCTATAATGCCCTGCGGTTGGCCATGGCCTTGCAGAAAGAGCCGACCCCGGTTGAGGTGCTGATTTTTCTCATGGCCGATGCGGTCTCTTGCGCAGTGCCCCAGCAGGTGACGCCAGCAGGTTATTACAACCTTGAGCGTATGCTGCATGCGGTGGTCCAGAAAGGCGGCCAGGTCAGGGCGTGCGGGACATGTCTTGAGGCCCGTGGCCTGAAGGCGCTCGCACTGGTGCCGGGCGTAGAGGTCAGCAACATGCCACAACTGGCGCAGTGGACCTTGTTGGCGGACAAGGTGCTGACATTCTGACCTGGTAGCGACATGGCACCTTCGACGCCCAAACAACAGCTAAACGCCCAGTTTGCCCTGATTGCCCAGGCACTGGCTTCACCGCAGCGGCTGGAATTGCTGGATTATCTGGCGCAAGCCGAGCGCAGCGTGGAAGATCTGGCACAGTTGGCCAGCCTCACGCTTGCCAATACCTCCCGCCACTTGCAGGTGCTGCGTCAGGCGATGCTGGTGCAGGTGCGCACAGATGGCAAGCACCGCCGTTACCGTCTGGCGGGCGATGATGTAGTGCAGCTGCTGGCCAGTCTGCGCCGCAGTGCCGAGTTGCATCTGGCTGAAGTGGATCGTCTGGCACATGTTTACCTGACCGATAAAACCGCGATGGAAGCCATCAGCGCCGAGGAATTGCTGGCCCGGATCGCCCGTGACGAAGTGCTGCTGCTGGATGTACGTCCCCGGACCGAATACGCAGCCGGGCATATCCCCGGTGCGCTGCATCTGCCGCCGGAAGCGGTGGCCGAACGGCTGCATACCCTGGATGACCGCAAAACCATTGTGGCCTATTGCCGGGGGCCGTACTGCGTTTATGCGATGGCCGCAGTCAGGGCGCTGCGTGCGCAGGGGTTGCCCGCCCTGCGCCTGGAAAACGGTTTCCCGGAGTGGCGTGCTGCCGGGTTGCCAGTACAAACCTTGAATGAAAACCCACGTACTACTTGAGGAGTCATCATGTTTTTTCTGCAACGCGCTGCCCCTTCCGATGCTTCGTCGCTGGCCTATTTGTTGGGCTGTGGCGGGAAAGGCCATGCCATCGCCGTGGATGTCCACGCGGAAGATGTGGCCTGGTTTCTGGAACAGGCAGCCCGACAGGCCGTCAAGATTGATTATGTGATTGATACACACATCCATGCCGACCATCTTTCCGGGGGGCGGGAATTGGCCAGGCAGGCAGGTGGCGCGTATTGTCTGCATGAAAGTGCCGGTGCGCAGTTTGCATTTACCCCACTCAAGGATGGACAGGTTCTGGAAATTGGCAATGTCACTGCCACCGTGCTGCACACGCCGGGACATACCGCTGACAGCATCTGTCTGGTGATTGCCGATAACCGCCGGGGGGATGCACCGTGGTTTGTGTTGACGGGGCATACCTTGTTTGTCGGTAGCGCCGGGCGCCCCGATTTGCGTGGCGAGGAAGCGCGCATGGGCGGATTACTGCATGATTCCCTCTTTAACAAGTTGTTAAACTTGCCGGATCATGTGGAAATCTATCCAGGCGCACAAGCCGGGAGTGTCTGTGGGGCCGGCATTTCGGGCAAGCCCTCTTCCACGCTGGCTTTTGAAAAGCGCTTCAATACCGCGTTGTTAGCCGACAAGACGGCATTCGTGACAGCGATTCTGGCCAAGCTGCCGCCCCAGCCGGCCAACATGGCTGATATTGTCCGGCGCAATATCATGGGCGTATAGGTCTGGGGAATCAGGGGGGTATGCCTAGCCGGGGTGCGCCGAAGCAGGCCGTTTCGATGGCATGGATCTGGTCGCGCAGCCGGGCGGCTTCGGTAAATTCCAGCTTCCGGGCTGCGGCGTACATGGCTTTTTCCAGCTTGCCCAGGGCACGGGCCAGCTTGTCCGCAGGCATGAGCGGATAACGGGCCAACGCCCGTGCGGCGCGTTGTGCCTCGGCAGCCGGCACGGCGGCCGGGTCGCTGCCTTCACTGACCCAGGTTTCGGCCAGTGGACGGGCTGCGCTGCGCGGGATGATACCGTGGGCGGCATTATGGGCGGCTTGCAGTGCCCGGCGGCGCCGGGTTTCTGTCTGGGCGTACTGCATGGCCGGTGTTGTCCTGTCGGCATAGAGGATTGCCTGGCCGTTGATGTGACGGGCAGCCCGGCCTATAGTCTGGATCAAGGCACTTTCCGAGCGCAAAAAGCCTTCCTGATCCGCGTCCAGGATGGCCACCAGGGAGACTTCCGGCAAATCCAGACCCTCGCGCAGCAGGTTGATACCGACCAGCACGTCAAATTTTCCCAGCCGTAGGTCGCGCAAAATCT
Source organism: uncultured Gammaproteobacteria bacterium (assembly GCA_964398665.1). GTDB lineage: Bacteria > Pseudomonadota > Gammaproteobacteria > CAYNNN01 > CAYNNN01 > CAYNNN01. Next base: position 46,441 of record CAYNNN010000003.1, read on the forward strand.
CGACCCGCTCCACGGTGTCAATGTCGGCGTGCAGGTATTGTACCCGCAGTCCCTGAGCCTTGAGATATTGCGTCAGGTTTTCGGCCAGACGTTTGGTCAGCACCGTGACCAGGGTGCGCTCCTGCCGGGCGATGCGCTGACGGATTTCCTGACCCAGATTTTCAACCTGTCCGGCAGTGGGCCGCACCTCCAGCACCGGGTCGAGCAGACCCGTGGGGCGCAGGAGCTGCTCCACCCAGCGGCTGCTGTGCTGGCGCTCATAGGGGCCGGGTGTGGCCGAGATGCACAGGGTCTGCGGGGCACGGGCGATGAATTCTTCAAATTTCAGGGGCCGATTGTCCAGGGCAGAGGGTAGCCGGAAGCCATAGTCCACCAGATTCTGCTTGCGGGCCTGATCGCCCCGATACATGCCCTGAATCTGGGGCAGGGTGACATGACTTTCATCCAGGACCAGCAGGCCGTCCGCAGGCAGGTAATCAAACAGGGTGGCCGGCGGCGTGCCGGCCGCCCGGCCATCCAGATGCCGGGAGTAATTTTCAATGCCCCGGCAAAAATTGGTCTGGGTGAGCAGCTCCAGGTCATAAGCCGTGCGTTCCTGTAGCCGCTGGGCTTCCAGCAACTTGCCCGTTTGCTGGAAGAAGGCCAGGCGCTCGGTCAGTTCGGCCCGAATCCCGTCCGTTGCCTTCAGAATCTGTTCCCGGGGCGTAGCAAAATGAGTCTTGGGATAGAGCGTGTAGCGGGGCAGGGCACGCAGCCGCTTGCCGGTCAGCGGGTCGAACCGGTGCAAGCTCAGCAGCTCATCCGCTTCCAGTTCCAGGCGTAGCGCTTCGGCTTCCTCTTCCGCCGGGAAAATGTCAATGTGGGGGCCGCGCACGCGGTACGTGCCCCGGCTCAACTCCAGGTCATTGCGGGTATATTGCAGTTGGACCAGTTGCTTGAGCAGATGTTCCCGTACAATGTGCATGCCGCGATTCAGGTGCAGCACCATGCGCAGATACGCTTGGGGGTCGCCCAGGCCGTAAATGGCCGAGACCGACGCGACAATGATGCAATCCCGACGCTCCAGCAACGCCTTGGTGGCTGAAAGGCGCATTTGCTCGATGTGGTCATTGATTGCCGAATCTTTCTCGATATAAGTATCACTGCCGGGCAGATAGGCTTCAGGCTGGTAGTAATCGTAATAAGAAACAAAATATTCCACTGCATTATCCGGAAAGAAGGCGCGCAGTTCGCCATAGAGCTGGGCCGCCAGGGTCTTGTTGTGTGCCATGACCAGGGCCGGGCGCTGGAGTTGGGCAATGACCTGTGCCAGGGTATAGGTTTTGCCCGAGCCGGTGACACCAACCAGGGTCAGGAAACTTTCCCCGGCTTGCAGGCCCTGCGTCAGGGCGGCAATTGCTTGAGGCTGGTCACCGGCCGGGGCATAAGCGGCGTGGAGCCGCAAGGGCTTGCTGTTCTGGCTGTCAGGTGTTTGCATATGGGTCGGTTGGGGGCAGCGTGCAGGACGCAGCGCCTGAAGTAGCAGCAAATGGTTGCCCCCGGCGCCAGGCTGTGGCCTGTCTCACAAGGTCAGCAACTGCTCGCGTTCTTCCGGCGAAGGCTCAAACCCGCGTTGTTCGTAGTGGCTGAAAATGGCTTGTACCACGGCGTCGGGTGCATCCAGTACCTGAATCAGGTTCAGATCAGCCGCATGGATCACGCCTGCCGTGACCAGGGTCTGCCGGAACCAGTCCAGCAGACCCTGCCAGAATGGGGAACCCACCAGAATGATCGGAATGCGGCGCGTTTTGCCCGTCTGGACCAGGGTGAGGATTTCGGCCAGTTCATCCAGGGTGCCAAAACCGCCCGGCATCACCACATAGGCCGAGGCATACTTGACAAACATCACCTTGCGCGAGAAAAAATGCCGAAATTGCAAGGAAACATTCTGATAAGGGTTGTTGGACTGCTCGTGGGGCAACTGCATGTTCAAGCCTACACTGGCTGATTTGCCCGCATGGGCGCCCTTGTTGGCCGCTTCCATCAAACCCGGCCCCCCACCGCTGATCACCGCAAACCCGGCATCCGACAGTTGGCGGGCCAGTTGCTCGGTCAGTTGATAGTACGGATGTTCGGGTTTAATCCGGGCCGAACCAAAAATCGTGACTGCTGGGCGGATGCCGGCCAGGCGCTCGAAGCCTTCGACAAACTCCGAAATAATCTGAAAAATCTTCCAGGATTCCCGGCTGAGTTGCGTTTCGTTGACTACCGGATGCGGCTGAGAGGTCTGCATGGATTCGCTCCTGTGAGGGCACTCAAGATACCATAGCGCCTTCTTGTCTGCATGGGCCCTGACGCATGACCACCTGTCTGCTGCTGGTTGACGGTTCTTCCTATCTCTATCGGGCCTATCATGCCCTTCCGCCCCTGCAAACCCGGCGCGGGCAGCCCACGGGCGCCATCTACGGCATGGTGCATATGCTGCGCCAGTTGTTGGCGCAACATCGGCCCAGCCACTGTGCCGTGGTCTTCGATGCCCCCGGCGGCAGTTTCCGCCAGACCCTTTATCCCGGTTACAAAGCCCAGCGCCCCGCCATGCCGGAGGCCCTGGCAGCCCAGCTGGAACCGTTGTTTCAAGTCATCGCCGCCTTGGGCTTGGCGCAATTGCGTGAAGCCGGGGTCGAGGCTGATGATGTGCTGGCCAGTCTGGCCCAACAGGCTCAGGCACGTGCCTGGCCAGTCATTATTGCCAGTAATGACAAGGACCTGGCCCAGCTGGTCAACGAACAGGTGCAGATTTATCATCCATTTGAGCAAAAGCTGCTGGATGCGGCGGGGGTCTTGCGCAAATATGGCGTCCGCCCGGAACAAATGGGTGATTATCTGGCGCTGGTCGGGGATAGTAGCGACAACATCCCCGGCGTGCCCCAAGTGGGTCCCAAAACAGCGGCCCGCTGGCTGGCCCACTATGGCAGTCTGGACAATTTGTTGGCCCACGAAGCCGAACTGGGTGGTCAGGTCGGTGCCAATCTGCGCTCCCATCATCCCACTGTGCATCTGGCCCGCCAACTGGTCCGTCTGCGCACCGACCTGAATCTGCCCGACCTGGAACACTTGCGCCCGCAGGCCCCTGACCTGGAAAAACTTCAACATTATTATACCGAGCTGGAATTTACCACCTGGCTGGAATCCCCGCCCCCGCCCCCGCCCAGTACCGAGGGAAGGTATGAGACCGTCACTGACCCCGCCACCTGGCAAGTGTGGCTGGCACGATTTCAGGCCGCACCGCTGCTGGCGTTGGACACGGAAACCACCAGTCTGGATACCCACGCTGCGGAGCTGGTCGGGCTGGCTTTTGCCCTGGAACCGGGCAGTGGCTGTTACGTGCCGCTGGCGCACACCCAAGCAGGCATTCCGGTTGTCGGGCAGTTGAGTCGTGACCAGGTGCTGGCCGACCTCAAGCCACTGCTGGAGAACCCGACCTGCGCCAAATTGGGCCAGAATCTTAAATATGATGCTGAAATTTTAGCCAATTATCAAATTGAGCTGCGCGGCATCCAGCACGATACGCTGCTGGCGGCCTATGTGCTGGACAGCAGCCTGCGTCATTACGACCTGGATACCCTGGCCAAGCGGGAACTGCACTACCAGACTATCTCTTATGCAGAAATTACTGAAAAAGGTAAACGCGGCTTTGCGGAAGTCGGTCTGGCCGAGGCTACCCGCTACGCGGCTGAAGATGCTGATCTCAGTTATCGGCTGCATACGGCATTTTGGCCGCGCCTGCGTGCCGAACCCACGCTGAAACAGCTCTATGAAACCCTGGAAATTCCCCTGATTCCGGTGCTGGCCCGCATGGAACGCCACGGGATTTTGCTGGACAGCGCCAAACTCCAGCAACACAGCGCCGAACTGGCCGTTCAGCTTAAAACCCTCGAGCATCAGCTCTACAGTGTGACTGGCCAGCCATTCAACCCGGCTTCGCCCAAACAGCTTCAGGCCGTACTCTATGAACACCTGCGCCTGCCGGTGCTGGAGAAAACGCCCAAGGGCCAGGCTTCTACTGCCGAAAGTGCCTTGCAGGGCCTCATGGATCTGCACCCGGTCGTGCCACTGCTGCTGGAGCATCGCAGCCTGAGCAAGCTCAAATCCACTTATACCGACCGCCTGCCTCAGCAGGTCAGCCCGCAGACCGGGCGTGTCCACACCTCATTTCATCAAACGGGTACCAGCACGGGCCGTCTGAGTTCCAGCGATCCCAATTTGCAGAATATCCCGGTGCGTAGCCCCGAAGGGCGCCGGATTCGGGAAGCGTTCATCGCCCCACCGGGCAGCGTCCTGCTGGCAGCTGATTACTCCCAGATTGAGCTGCGCATTCTGGCGCATTGGTGTGCCGACCCGGCCCTGCTGGCGGCTTTCCAGAATGATCAGGATGTGCATCGGGCGACGGCGGCAGAAATTTTCAGTACCCCGCCCGGCGCCGTTAGCGCTGATCAGCGTCGGGCCGCCAAGGCAATCAATTTTGGCCTGATCTACGGCATGTCTGCCTTTGGTCTGGCCCGACAACTGGGCATCAGCCGCGAGGCGGCTCAGGCTTACCTGCAACGCTATTTCGAGCGTTATCCGAGTGTTAAAAATTTTATGGATCAACTGCGCCTGCAAGCCAGACAACAGGGTTATGTCGAAACCCTGCTGGGTCGGCGGCTGTACCTGCCCGACTTGCAGGCGCGCAATGCTGCCCTGCGCCAGGCGGCTGAACGGGCTGCCATCAACGCCCCCATGCAGGGTAGCGCGGCGGATTTCATCAAGCGGGCCATGCTGGCGCTGGATGCCTGGCTTCAGCACAGTGGCAGTCAGGCCCGGATGCTGTTGCAAGTTCATGATGAACTGGTGCTGGAAGTGCCGGAATCCGAGTTGGCTACGGTCAGCGCGCAGGTGCGCCATTTGATGGAGCAGGTCTATCCCCTGCGGGTGCCACTGCGGGTTGAAATCGGCCTAGGGCCAAACTGGGACGCAGCCCATTGAAGCGGCTTCCTTGCCAAACAAACTTGATAAGCGTTCTTGTTTGTGGCAGACTGCGAGGGTCATTTCTGGTCTGCCGAGGTTATCATGAAGTTATTCCGGGTGCTGGGTCTGGGTGTGCTCAGTTTAAGTTTGAGCTGGGCAAATGCTGCTGAAGTTACAGTATATTCTGCCCGCAACGAGCAACTGATCAAGCCGTTGTTTGATGCTTACACCAAAGCCACCGGCACGACGGTGCAATTCATCACCGACAAGGAAGGCCCGCTGCTGACCCGACTCCAGTCGGAAGGTGCCAACACCCCGGCAGACCTGCTGATCACCGTGGATGCCGGCAATCTCTGGCAGGCTGCTGAAGCCGGTTTGCTGCAACCGGTCCAGTCGGCCACGCTGGAAGCCAATATCCCGGCCCATCTGCGTGACCCGGACAACCGCTGGTTCGGTCTTTCCGTGCGGGCCCGCACGGTGGTTTATAACCGCAACACGGTCAAGCCGGCTGAACTCGGCACCTATGAGGACCTGGCCGACCCGAAATGGAAAGGCCGCCTGTGTTTGCGCACTTCCAAGAAGGTCTACAACCAGTCGCTGGTAGCCATGCTGATCCATGCCCACGGCGAAGCCGAGGCCGAACGCATCGTCAAGGGTTGGGTGGCCAATCTGGCCGTTGATCCGTTTGCCGATGATACCAAAGCCCTGGAAGCCGTCGCCGCCGGTATTTGCGATGTTACGCTGGTGAATACCTATTATTATGGACGGCTACTGAGCAAAAGCCCGAACCTGCCCCTGGCAATTTTCTGGCCGAACCAGCAAGTGACCGGTCATGCGGCCGGGGTGCATGTGAATGTCTCGGGTGCCGGTGTCACGCGGCATGCCAAACACGCTGCCGAAGCGGTCAAGTTGCTGGAATGGCTGTCATCCAGGCAGGCACAAAACCTGTACGCCGATGAAAATCTGGAATACCCCGCCAACCCGCAGGTGCCACCCGCCGCTGTGGTCAAGGCGTGGGGTGAATTCAAGCAAAACCCCCTGAACGTCTCGGCGGCAGGCAAACGCCAGGCTGAAGCCGTCATGCTGATGGACCGTGCAGGCTACAAATAGGCGGGCATTCGCTACAATCGTGGACTTTTGCTGCATTGCAACCGTCCACCATGCCACCTGCCCTCATCGTCCGGCTCGCTGCCTGGGCCAGTACCCTGCCAGGGCTGGTTACGCTGGCAGCCGCCGCCCTCAGCCTGACCCCGCTGGTGGTGGTATTCGCCGCGCTGTGGCATCCTGACCCGCAGCTGTGGACGCACTTGTGGCGTCATGTCCTGCCGGGGCTGGTCGGAAATACCGTATTGCTGGGGGTGGGGGTAGGGGTGGGCGTGACCGTGCTGGGCGTCTCCCTGGGCTGGCTGACCGCAGTCTGTGAGTTTCCGGGCCGGCGTTTTTTCAGTTGGGCCTTGCTGTTGCCCCTGGCGTTACCGGCGTACGTCACCGCCTTTGTCTGGGTCGGCTGGCTGGATGTGACTGGCAGCGTCACGCTCTGGCTCCGTGATACCTGGGGACTGCCAGGCCTGCCTTTTCGCAATGGCGGCGGGGTGATCTGGGTCATGAGCCTGGCCTTATATCCTTACGTTTACCTGACCGCCCGCACCGCGTTTCAGGAGCAGGGCCGCAGCCTGCTGGAAGCCGCGCAAAGCTTAGGTCTGCGCCGCCGGCAGGCGTTCTGGCATGTAGCCCTGCCCATCGCAAGACCTGCCCTGATCGCAGGGCTTACGCTGGCCCTGATGGAAACGCTCGCCGATTTTGGTACGGTGGCAGTTTTCAACTACGACACCTTTACCAGTGCCATCTACAAGACCTGGTTTGCCCTGTTTTCCCTGACGGCTGCGTCCCAGCTGGCCGCCCTGCTGGTGCTGTTTGTCTTGAGTCTGCTCTGGCTGGAGCGGGTGTCTCGCCGCAATCTACGCGCTCACGCGGCCCGCAATGCTGCCCCGCTGCGCCTACGGCTGCGCCCGTGGCATGCCCGCCTGGCCAGCCTGTATGCCGGGCTGATCTTTACCCTGGCTTTTGCGCTGCCGATGGCGCAGTTGCTGTTCTGGGCCATTCTGACCGCCGCACGCGACCTGGACAGCCGCTATATTGGATTCATCTGGCACAGCCTGCTGCTGGCCGGTAGCGGCGCGCTGTTGGTCACGGGCGTGGCCATTGCCCTGGGCTATGCCCAGCATCGCCAGCCGCGCCCCTGGTTGCGCCTGAGCGTGCGCCTGGCCACTCTGGGTTATGCCCTGCCCGGCGCCGTGCTGGCCGTGGGGTTTTTCATCCCCCTGACCATGCTGGACAATCAACTGCTCACCCTGCGCCAGTTCCTGGGTGATTCCAGTACCCAATACTGGTTGCAGGGCACCCTGGCCGTCATGCTGCTGGCTTATCTGATCCGATTTCTGGCCGTGGCCTTTGGCCCGATCGAAAGCGGCTTTGGCCGCATCACCCCGCACCTGGACGAAGCCGCCCAATCACTGGGCGTGACGGGACTGGCCCAACTGCGCTGGGTCCATCTGCCCCTGCTGCGCGGTTCCCTGCTGGTTGCCCTGGCACTCAGCTTTGTGGATATCATGAAGGAACTGCCCATCACGCTCATGACCCGGCCCTTTGGCTGGGACACCTTGGCGGTGCGCGTTTTTGAAATGACTTCCGAAGGTGAGTGGGAGCGGGCGGCCCTGCCGGCCGTGCTCATCGCCCTGGTGGGTTTATTGCCCGTCTTTCTCCTGGCCCGACCTGATCATGCTCAACGTTAACCATCTGCACGCCTGTTACGGTTCCAAGATCGTCCTGAATGATCTGAGTCTGCAACTCTTCCCCAGCCAGATCGGCTGTCTGGTCGGTCCGTCTGGCTGTGGGAAAACCACCGCCCTGCGCCTGATCGCCGGATTTGAAACCCCAGAGCAGGGCGAAATCTGGCTGGGTAGCGAACTGGTCAGCCAGGCGCGGCGTGCAACCCCGCCCCATTTGCGCAAAGTCGGTGTGGTGTTCCAGGATTACGCGCTGTTTCCGCATCTGGACGTGCAAGGCAATATCGGGTTTGGTCTGCCCAAGACCCCGGCTGCCGATCGCAAGCTGCGCATTCAGGAAATGCTGGAGCTGGTGGGGCTGACGCAGGAGGCCCGCCGTTACCCGCATCAGCTTTCCGGAGGCCAGCAGCAACGGGTGGCGTTGGCGCGTGCCTTGGCTCCCCGCCCGCGCCTGCTGCTGCTGGATGAGCCATTTTCCAATCTGGATGTCGAGTTACGGGAGAAACTCTCGCTGGAGTTGCGCGAGATCCTCAAGCATGAGGCCATCACGGCCCTGCTGGTGACCCATGATCAGCACGAAGCCTTTGCCATTGCGGACATGGTGGGGGTATTACATCAGGGCAGTATCCAGCAATGGGATACGCCCTATAACCTGTACCATCAGCCTAAAACCCGTTTCGTCGCCGATTTCATCGGCTTGGGCAGTCTGCTGCCCGGTCGGGTGCTCAACGCCCAACAGGTGGAAATTGCCTTGGGGGTGTTGCAAGGTCAAGTGCCTGCGTTATGTGCCGAACAAGGGGGCTGTGCGCACTGCAACCGGGGCTGCCAGGTGGACGTGCTGATCCGGCCCGATGATCTCCTGCACGATGATAGCAGTCCGCTGCTGGCTGAAGTTGAACGTAAAGCCTTTCGCGGTGCGGAATTCTTGTATACCCTGAAGTTGCCCCAGGGCCAGCGGGTGCTGGTTTTAGTACCGTCGCATCATAATCATGCCATCGGGGAACAGATCGGGCTGCGCCTGACTGTGGATCATGTGGTGGCGTTTCGTCCGGAATCCGACCGGCATTCGTCCAGCGCCTCGTGATAATCCGCGATCAATTCAGCAATGCGCTGTTCAATATGTGCTTGGGCCAGCTCGTGGGTCGCCAGTTGCCGGCGCAGCCGACGCAGCTCGGCAGCATGATTGCGCGGTAAATAGGGCGCCAGCAGTCGCCACAGCGCCATGCCCAGGATCACCCCGCGCCGGCTCAGCACCCGTAGCCGGTAGGCCCGTGCCAGCTGCCCGACCCGCAGCAATTGGGCCAGACGCAGCACCCGTAAAAACGATACCAGCGGCAGCAGGATGATCACGATGTCCATCCAGCGCCGGATGGCATAGTCCAGCTTGTCGCGGCTCAACAGGAACAGCAGGGTGAATTCCGTGGCAAAGGCCAGCCAGATCACCGGATATTCGATCAGCTCGAACAGCCAGACCCAGGCGGGATGAGTCTGTGCCGTCACCAGCCACAAATCCCCCAGCAAGACCGGCAAGATCAACAGCGCCACCAGGGTGAGCGGCCAGTCAATACGCTTCTGGAGCGCCTCGATCAGCGCGGTATTGGCTACGCACCAGCCCCAGAATGGCAGCCAGCGCTGGCGCGGCTGCGAGAGCCGGGGCGCCGCCAGTCGGGTGAATGGCAATAAGGCATGGAGCCAGCGTTGCCGCACCACCACACCCGGCGGCGGGCGCAGGAACAGATATTCAGCGATAAACACCAGCCACAGGCTGCCCAGGCCACCCAGGGTGATCTGCCATAACCACAGCGGTGCCCAGCCTTCGGGCAGACTCGCCCAGGCCAGCATCAGGCTGAACAGGCCGAAATAGCCCAGACTGAGGTAGAACATCAGCGGGTAACTCCAGTCCTCCCAACGGGTCAGCGGCGTTTGTTCCGTGACCTGAAGATGAGTCTGCAACTGATGATCATCCGGTTCATGGTGCGGGTCCAGGACCTCCAGATGATCGCTGATCAGGCGGCAGGTATCCTGATGGCGTTCCACCACGTCGAGCAGGGTATGCAGCTTGGCCAGCACCGCCGCATCTTGTACGGACTCCAGGCGCAGCAGCAGCAAGGTTTTATCCCGGACGGGCGGCGCGGGTGGTTCCAGCGGATCGGGTGTGGTCATGTGGTAGGCCGTGGCAAACAATCCTGAACGTTGGGCGAGCGGCTCATCGCGCCACTTTGGGTGTAGGGCCACCCGTCATGGAGATGCCCGTGCGCTTATGGAGTGCCGGAGTGTGATCAGGTGGCGGCAAGTGTAGCGCAATTTTTTCAGGGGCGACAGTTGCCCGGTACGGGGCATGATGACACCTGGACAATCACCGTCTACACTATCGGCATGTGGCGCATGGTCCTGGGTTTGTTGTTGGGTGGCTGGCTGATGCTGCACGGTGGTCTGGCCGTGGCGATGGCCTATTGCCCGCACGCCAGCCCCACGCCAGACTGCCATGAACCGGCGGATGATGGCAGCCCCGGCTGTGCCGGCTGTGCCGGCTGTGCCTATTGCCTGAGCGCCCAGGCGCCGGTGCTGCCCGCGACTGACTGCACTGTGGTCCTGGCGCCCGCCATCCCACATGACCTTCCTGCCGATTCCCCCGATCGGACAACCTGGCCCACCGACCCGCCTTATCATCCGCCCCGGACCCGGACCTGCTGGCTGTAGCATTTTTTCAACCAGAAAGGTCACATGATGAATCATTGCCAATCGTCCTGGCGGGGGCGGGGCTGGCTGAGCGTGGGCGTACTAGCCCTGGTCGGCTGTGCCCAACTCGACGCCCCGCGTGAAATCAGCCACCTGAGCGATCAGGTGCAAGCCCGTACCGGTGCCAATCTGCACTGGCGTCTGAATCCGGCAGATGCCGAAGCCATCCATCAGGCCGTACAGGCGCAACTGACGCAAGCGCTGACCCCAAAGGCCGCAGTGCAGGTTGCCCTGTTGGCCAGCCCGCAAGCCCAGCGCCTGCTGGATGAGCTGGATTGGGCGGGCGCCGAGCGGGTGCAGGCCAGCCGTCTGCCCAATCCATTGCTGGAAGTCACCCGCCTGACCCCTCGACACGAGGGCCGTACCGGTGTGGAAACCGCGCTGCACCTTGAGTTGCTGGGTGCCTTGAGCTGGCCCCTGCGCCAGCGTCTGGCTCAGGCGACCTACGCCGCCGAGCAGGAGCGCATTACTGCCGGGTTGTTGGCGCTGGCGGTACAGGTGCGCAAAACTTACTGGCAAGCCCTGGCAGCCACCTTGGCCCAGCGCCACTGGACGCAGCTATACCATCTGGCGGAACTCAATGGGGCGTTTGCCGAGCAACTCGCGCAGGCGGGGAATTTGCCGGATCTGCAACGCCAGCGCCAGCGCTATGCCAATGCGCAAATGCAGTTGCAGGTAGCTCAGGCCGAGGTGGAAGCCCGACGCTGGCGGCTGATCCTCAATCAGCAGATGGGCTTATGGGGCAGTGCAGCGGGGGGTTGGACGTTCCCGGCCCAACTGCCGCCCCTGCCATCCACACCCCCTTCGACCGAGGCGCTGGAGGCAGCTGCTCTGGCGGCCAATCTACAGCGCCGCAGCCTGGAGGCCCGGCTGCGTGCCCAGGCCGAGCAGGTCGGTCTCCGTGATCTCCACGCCTGGCTGCCGGAACTGGCGCTGGGTTATGAATGGAACCGGGAAGTCGGTGATGGCGAGCGCAACCGGGGGGTGGGCCTGGGTCTGGCCCTGCCGCTGGCGGGCAGTGTCGAACAGGCCCAGGCGCAAGCGCAACTGCGCATCCTGGAGCGGGATTATGTCCAGACTACCTTGCAGGTGCGTACTGCGGCCCAGCAGATACAGCTGCAACTGGCGGCCCAGTGGCAGGCGGCCAGGCAGGCTGAACAACTGCTTGGCCCGCTAGCTCAGGGCATTGCCCAGGAGAGTCTGCTGCACTTCCATGCCATGCAGATTGGCCTGCCCGAGTTGCTGCAAGACAGGCAGCGCATGGTCGAAGCGGCACTGCAAGCCATCACGACACTACGGGATTACTGGCTGCTGGACACCGATTTCAACAGCTTGCAGGCAGGCATCCTGCCCCCGGATGTTGCCCCGGAGCGCACCCAATCCCCCCAACAAGCCGATACCCCGGCTGGAGGTCATTAACATGAAGCGACGTGAATTACTCCAACAAGGTGGTCTGCTGGGCGCGGGTCTGACCGGACTGGCCAGCCTGTCCCCCGCCCAGGCTGAACCAGCCCCGCGTGGCCCCTGGGATGCCCACTACAGCGGAGGGCCAGAAACGACACCGCCGCTGGCGCCGGGCTTGCCAGGGCGGGATTATCAGCCGGTCATTGTGCCTGACGGCGCGGCGTTGCCGTTCAAAATCATCAATGGCGTTAAAGTGTTTCATCTGGTGGCCGAAGAAATTCACCACACGTTTGCCCCCGGTCTGCAAGCTCGGTGCTGGGGCTACAATGGCCATGTCAACAGCACGGTTATCGAAGCCGTCGAGGGGGAGCGGGTGCGGATTTATGTCACCAATCACCTGCCCGCCCCGACCACCGTGCATTGGCACGGGGTATTTCTACCCAATGGCATGGATGGGGTGGGTGGGCTGAATCAGCCGCTGATTCAAATCGGGGAGACCTTTGTCTATGAGTTTACCCTGCGTCAGCACGGCACCTTGATGTTTCATTCCCATCACGATGAAATGACCCAGATGGCCCTGGGGCTGATTGGCCTGTTCATCATTCACCCCCGCCAGCCCGCCTATCCGGTGGACAAGGAATTTGCCCTGATGCTGTCGGAGTGGAAAATCGACCCCGGCGCCTCCCGACCCGACCCTTCGGAGATGAAGGACTTCAATATCCTGACCTTCAACGGTAAATGTTTTCCCGGCACCGCCCCGCTGATCTGCCAGCTGGGTGACCGGGTACGCATCCGGTTGGGGAATTTATCCGTCATGGATCATCATCCCATTCATCTGCATGGCTTTTATTTTCGGGTGACGGCCACGGATGGGGGGCCGATTCCGTTGGCGGCTCAATGGCCGGAAACCTCAGTGCTGGTAGCCGCCGGGCAAACCCGCGACATCGAGTTCAAGGCCGATGCGCCCGGCGACTGGGCGATGCACTGCCACATGATCCACCACTTGATGAACCAGATGGGCCACGGCCTGCCCAACATGGTCGGGGTGGATACGGCAAACCTGAGTCGCCAGCTGGCCCCACTGCTACCCGAGGCCATGTTGATGGGCAGTGATGGCATGTCGGGCATGGCGGAAATGCGTATGACCGGCCCGGCCAACAGCATTGCCACTACCCTGGGTCAGGGGCCCTTTGGGCCGATCATGATGGGCGGCATGTTCACCCTCGTTAAAGTGCGGCCCAAAATCCAGGGCCAGCAAGACCCTGGCTGGTATCGTGCGCCCCCGGGCACCCTGACCCGGCTGGCCCGTCCGGCGGAACTGGCCCGCGACGGCATCCAGCCTGGGGTAGCCCCGCAGCGGCCCGCAGCAACGGGGCACCATCCCCATCATCGCTGAACCCGCCCGGTGCATCTGCGCCCCCGGCCTTCATACGCCAGGGGGCGCACAAGCGTGTCCAATGCGCAGGTGGTGCCCTTTGCCAGCCGGTGGTTATGAGCGGGTCATGCACATGATCCCGGCCGTCATGCCAGGTGCTGGTCCAGGATCAGGCAGATGGTCGGTCACGCACCGTAGTGTGCCAGCCAGGCAGTGGCCTGCTGGCGGGCAAGCGCATCAGCCGCCAGGGCTGTTTCCAGGTGCGCCAGGGGGGTAGGTGGGTGCGCATTCAATACCGCAGCCACCAGGGTGGCAATATCGGTAAAGCGTAGTTGGCGGGCCAGGAATGCGGCGACGGCCACTTCATTGGCTGCGTTCAGGACTGCCGGGGCAGTACCGCCTTGCTGCAGGGCTTGATAGGCCAGGGTCAGGCACGGATAGCGGGCCGGGTCCAGCGGGCTGAATTCCAGCTTGCCGGCAGCGGCCAGATCCAGCCGGGCCACGCCGGAATCCAGCCGTCTTGGCCAACCCAGGGCGTGCGCAATGGGAACCCGCATGTCCGGCTGGCCCAGCTGAGCCAGTTGGGAACCGTCACAATACTCCACCAAGGAATGAATCAGGCTTTGCGGGTGGAGCAGAACCGTCAGGCGCTCGGCGGGCAGGCCGAATAACCAGTGTGCCTCGATGAGTTCCAGGCCCTTGTTCATCATCGTGGCCGAGTCCACCGAGATTTTCCGGCCCATCTGCCAGTTTGGATGGGCGCAGGCGGCCTCGGGGGTGACAGTGGCCAATTCCGCCAGCGGGGTTTGTCGAAAAGGCCCACCGGAGGCCGTGAGCACGATCCGGGTGACGCCTGCGGGCGCCTGACCAGGGACAAAAGGCGCCGGCAAGCACTGAAAAATCGCGTTATGCTCGCTGTCTATGGGCAAGATTTCTGCCCCGCCGGCCTGTGCTGCGGCCAGAAACAGCGGGCCGGCCAGTACCAGGGCTTCCTTGTTGGCCAGCAAGATCCGCTTGCCCGCCCGTGCAGCCGCCAGGGTCGGCAGCAACCCCGCAGCTCCGACAATGGCTGCCATCACGATATCGGTGTCCGGCAGGGCAGCCACTTGCGCCAAAGCCTCTGCACCTCCCAGGGCTACAGTGGCTGATCCGGCAGCGCGCAACTGCTGTTCCAGCAAGGCCCGCTGGCTGGCGTCCGCGACCACGGCATAACGGGGCTGGTGCTGGACACACTGGGCCACCAGACGGGTAACATTACGTTGGGCGGTCAGGGCCAGTACCTGAAAATGCGCCGGGTGACGCGCCAAAACGTCCAGGGTACTGGCCCCGACTGAGCCGGTGGCCCCCAAAATCACGACCTGCTGCATCAAATAATCCCCAGCACCAGTCCCAGGGCGAAGACGGGCGCGGCTGCCAGCAGGCTGTCAATACGGTCCAGCATCCCGCCATGTCCTGGCAACAGGGCCCCACTATCCTTGACGCCGCCTTGGCGCTTGAACAGGCTTTCGGTCAAATCACCCACTACAGAAAAAATCATCGTCACGCTACTGAGTCCCAACCAAAACAAACCCTGTGCCCAGCTCCAGTGCGACCCTTGCACCTGAATGCCGGCAACCAGACTGGCAAACAGTCCGGTGGCCAGCAGCGCGGCATAAAAACCTTCCCGGGTCTTGCCCGGACTGATTCGGGGCGCCAGACGCTGTTTGCCAAAACGCCGTCCGGCAAAAAAGGCCACCGTGTCGGCCATCCAGACCAGAACCAGCAAATTCAGCACATAAGGCACGCCGTAGGGCGGCAGATGCAGCCAGACCAGGGCTGCCCAGGCCGGAATCAGGATGGGAATGCCTGCCGCCAGCAGCAGGAATCGGGGCCGGGTGGGCTCCGGTCGGGGCGGGGCACAGTGGCATAAGCGTCCCAGCGCCAGCAGCCACCAGCCTCCGCCCAGGCCCAGCAGCAGGATCGGACCCCAGGTCTGGTGCAACACCCATAAACTGGCCAGCAACAGCAGGCCGATGCCCAGCACGTAAGCCCACCGGGTTCCGGCCCTGTCCAGGCCACCCAATTGGGCCCATTCCCAGGCGCCCAGGAGCAGAAAAACGGCCACAGCCAAGGCGTACAGGGGGGTCGGCAGCCAGTACACGCTGCCCAGGACCAGGGGAATCAGTGCAAGCGCAGTCAGAAGCCGTTGGGTCAGCATGGTCGGGTGATTGTGTGAGGGCCGCAGTGTCGCGGATTTGCCAACGGCTTGCAAGCCAAGGGCAAGCGTATCTTCACGCCAGTGCAATGGTCAGGCCCTTGAGATAGGCACTTTCGGGAAAATGCAGCGCCACCGGATGGTCGGCAGCCTGATGTTGCCAGCCGATGATCTGGGCCTCCAGAGCGGCATCACGGGCTGCCCCGGCCAGAATCTGCTGGAATAATTTGGCATCTACACCACCGGAGCAGGAATAGGTGTACAACAGGCCACCCGGTGCCAGCAATTTGAGCGCCAGCAGATTGATATCCTTGTAGCCCCGGGCGGCCCGTCCTGCATGGGCAGCCGTGGGGGCAAACTTGGGCGGGTCGAGAATGATGAGATCAAACGTCTCCCCCCGATCGCGTAAACGACGCAACTCCTTGAAAACATCGGCCTGACGACCCTCCCAACGTCCAGCATGATCGGCACGTTCCATCCCCAGTTGCGCCAGCGTCAGGGCCGGGGCAGATTCTTCCAGCGACAGGACCGAGCGGGCGCCGCCCGCCAGGGCTGCCCGGGCGCAAGCGCCCGTATAGGCAAAACAGTCCAGAACCCGGCGGCCCGCCGCTGCCGCCCGAAGCGCGGCCCGGCTGTTGCGCTGATCCAGATAAAAGCCGGTCTTGTGGCCTCGCAATACATCGACCGGATGATTCAGACCATGTTCCTCCAGCCACAAGGGCGTGGTCGGCAACTGCCCGGTCAGCACCTCGACTCTGGGTGCCAGACCCTCCAGCTGGCGTACTTCAGCATCGGAACGTTCCACGATGGCACTGGGCTGCAACAGGGTCTGCAGGGCCGTGATCAGCCAGGGCCGCGCCGCTTCCGCGCCGGCACTGAGCAATTGCATGACCACCACATCGGCGTAGCGATCCACGATGATGCCCGGTAACCCATCGGATTCGCCATAAACCAGCCGGTAGCCATCGCTGGGCAGGCGCAACTGCTGGCGCCGATGCAGCGCCGTTTCCAGGCGTCGCAAGTAAAAATCGGCATCAATCTGGGTTTGAGCCGCAAAACTCCAGACGCGGGCCGCGATTTGAGATTTGGGACTGTAAGCCGCCCTGGCCAGCCACTGGCCGGCCGCGCTGTAAATATCCACCGTAGCTCCGGCAGCAGGACTGCCTTCGATGCGGGCGATGGCCCCGGAGTAAATCCAGGGATGCTGGTGCAGCAGGGCAGTTTCCCGCCCCGGCTTGAGGATCAGTTTGTCCATGGTCAGCCCTTAATCCGCATTTTGGTTTTGGGAGTCAGATGATTGAGTTCAATATATTCGATAATTGCCGTCGCAATGTCCTGCCGGCTGGCCTGCTCGATGCCTTCCAGGCCGGGGGAGGAATTGACTTCCAGCACCAGCGGACCATGCCGGGAACGGATGAGGTCCACTCCAGCCACCCGCAAACCCAACCGGGCTGCCGCCCGGGTGGCCAGGCGCCGTTCCTCGGGGCTGATGCGAACCAGACTGGCCTGACCGCCCCGATGCAGGTTGGAGCGAAACTCCCCACTGCGGGCCTGGCGCTGCATGGCGGCCACCACGCGCTGCCCGATGACGAAGCAGCGAATGTCCGCGCCCTGAGCCTCGGCAATGAATTCCTGCGCCAGAAAATCTGCGTTCAGCTCGCTGAACGCATCGATCACGCTGCGGGCGGCGGGCGGTGTTTCAGCCAGCACTATACCTTTGCCCTGGGTGCCCGAGAGCAATTTCAGCACGACCGGCGCTCCGCCGACCCGATCCAGCAGGGCGTTCACTTCATCCACATCGTGCGCAAAACCGGTCAGGGGCAAACCCAGGCCGGCCCCGGCCAGAATTTGCAGGCTGCGGAGCTTGTCCCGGGAACGCAGGACTGCTGCCGACTCATTCAGGCTGAACACGCCCATCATTTCAAACTGGCGCAGGACTGCCGCGCCATAGAACGTGATGGAAGCACCGATGCGGGGAATGATGGCCTCAAAGCCTTCCAGACGCTGGCCCTGATAAAACACTCCGGCGTGATGCGAGGCAATCGCAATGGAACAACGCAGCGGGTTGATAACCACCATCGCATGGCCTCGCCGGGTTCCCGCCTCGACCAGTCGGCGCGTGGAATAAAGCTTGGGGTTGCGGGACAGGATGGCGATTTTCATCAACGATGGCCTTGAGAGGGGCGGCCCAGATGATAGGACAAAGCCGGGTCAATGAGAAATCGCCCCTGCAGGGCAGTGCGTCCGAGCAGGAGCCGGAATTGCAACTGATCCCGGGCCGTCAGGCTCAGTTCGATGTCCCAGCACTGCTGGCCCAGTTGCAAGGCGGTGCTGATCACCCAGCGCTGTTCCCGGTGCCCCCCGGAGTCGGTGATCCAGCGCCGGTCAACAACCGGGGCCTGACCGACGATCAGGTGGGTATCATTGCGTAGCGGATGCAGGTGAAAGCGGACCCAGGTCTGACCCTGATGCAGGAAGGATTGCAGCCAGCAGACGTGCAGGGCGGAGGTTCGTGCCCCGGTATCCAGCTTGGCCTTGACTGCCAGGACCCCCAACGTGGGTAGCCCGACCCATTCCCGCCAGCCCACTGGCGGCAGGTGCTCGGGCATCAGTCCGTCGTACGTGGGCGGCGGGGCCGCAATGCCAGCCGGCCCCGGCGGTTGGGCGTGGCAACAGCCCCTTCGGACCGCATCCTGGGGGTACGTGGCGGGGCCACTGTGCTGGCCGTCCGGGTGGCCTGACGCGGGCGGGCCGACGCTTCCACCAGCCCGACGGCATTCAGCAGGGCCTGGACTTCATCGGGTTCCAGCAGGCGTGACTGCCCGCGCTTCAGACCTTTGGGCAGCGTATACGGGCCAAAACGTACCCGCATCAGCCGGCTGACCGTGATGCCCTGGGATTCCCACAACCGGCGCACTTCCCGATTGCGGCCCTCACTCAGGGTGACCTGATACCAATGATTCAGGCCCTCGCCGCCAAGGTCCGTGATGCGGGTGAAATGGGCCGGACCATCTTCCAGCAGCACTTCCTGTTGCAGGCGGGTCAGCACTTCCGGCTTGACGACACCCAGCACCCGCACCGCATATTCGCGTTCCAGCTGGAATGCGGGATGCATCAGCCGTTTGGCCAGTTCGCCGTCCGTGGTGAACAACAACAGGCCGCTGGTATTGAAATCCAGCCGCCCAACCGCCACCCAGCGACCCTGTTTCAGGGGGGGCAAGGCTGCAAATACGGTAGGCCGGTCTTCCTCATCCTGACGGCTGACCACTTCGCCGGTGGGTTTGTGATAAGCCAGCACCTGCCGAGGCGGTGCCTGGAGCCGACGCCAATGCACCTTGCGCCCGGCAATGCTGACCTGATCCTGCGCACTCAGGCTCATGCCCAGCGTAGCCAGTTGTCCATTGACCCGCACCAGCCCCTGACTGATCCAGGTTTCGATTTCACGGCGTGAACCCAACCCGGCGCGGGCGAGGATTTTCTGAATGCGTTCTGCAGGCATGGACATCTGGGCCAGAGGGAAGAAGGGTCCAAGCATAAGCCGGGGCCAGAATCTGGGCAAGCATGGCTCGGGGGCCGCAGCGGGAGCAACGGCAGGTGTCCTGCCATGCCCGGCTTGATCCGGACCTGCTGGCGAGCGGCAGACCGTGTGCGGGGTAGGCGTGCCAGCACGGGGGTGGGTCAGCCCCGGAACGCCTCCGGGGAAGCCAGATAGGCTTGTTCTGCCGGGGTGCTGGTGCGGTCCAGGGGCAGGTTGCGGTGGGGAAAGCGCCCAAAACGCCGGATGATGTCGCGGTGATGGCGGGCAAAGTGGGCGCCCTGCGCCAGCCCTGCTGCCTCGAACAGCCGCACCGATTCGTCCTGATCGGCCAGATTCTCGCTGTGCATGAAAGGCAGATACAAAAACAGGCGCCGATCCTGGGGCAGGCGGGCGTCAAACCCGCGGGCGACAGCCTGACGGGCGACAGCGACTGCCTGCTGCTCGGTGGAAAAGCTCCGGGCCTGACCCCGGAACATGTTGAGCGGGAACTGATCCAGCACAATGCACAGTGCCAGGCAGCCTTCCGGGCTGTGCTGCCAGTCCTGGAACTGGCCGGCGGCCGCTGCTGCCCAGACGGGTTCAAACCGCGCCCGAATCACATCGTCCAGCGCGGGGGTAGCGTCAAACCAGCAGGCTGCCTGGGCCGGGTCGTACCAGAAGGCCAGAATTTCATCCGGATTACACATCAACTTCTCATTGGCTGGTCGGGACATGAGCGACATCCTTCAGGGTGTGGCACTGAGATAACTGCGCAAAATCTCGGCAGGTGGCAGCCGGGACGGGGCTACCAGACCCACGACGGCCGGGCGGGCCAGGACCGGGCCACCCGTGAGCGGGGCTTCCAGGGCCAGGGTATAGGTGCCGGCAGTCAATTCATGCCATTGCACGGCGCCCCGGCCCAGCAGGGTGCCGTCGGCCTGACGCAGCACCGTGATCACGCCGTCAGGATCAGCGCTGGCGCCGACCCCGAGTTTGGCCGGTTGTGCCAGCGCGATGCGGAACAGGGCCTGACTGCCCGGCATCAACAGGACTGGCGCGTTCAGGCCTTCAGTCAGCAGGGGCAGCTCCCGCACCGCCAGGTGCAGGGTGCTGGCATCCAGGGTCTCGCCGTATCCGGGCCGGATGCTGAGCAGATTCAAACCCTGCGGCAGGCCAATATCCCAGGCTACCCCCTGAGGAAAATGTCGGGCCGTGACCTCGCCCTTGGCGGTGCGTAGGGCCAGCAGCAACGGCGTGGCACTGCGCAGGTGGAGTAGCCGGGGCGCAGGCACTTCCAGGCGCAAGGTCTGCGCCGCATCGTCCAGCTTGACGGTCTGCACCGGCTTGGCCATATCTACCCGCCGCATCGGGCTATGCAGCCACGGGTCCAGCGCCTCGCTGGCCCCGGCCAGCCAGACGGCGACCATCCCGGCTTCATGGGTCAGGCGCACCGTCCCGCTGGCCTGCACCGCCTGATCCAGATCTTGCTGATGCTGGTCGGCACTCAGATAGGTCAGGCGGCCACCCAGAGCGTGCAGACGCAGCTGTGCCTGCTGCTCGGCTTCGGGCAGACGGATCGGGAATTGCCAGATGCCCGGCCCGGTAAACTGGCGCGTCAGAATCTGGCCGCTGGTCAGCCGTTCCAGGGTGACAACGGATTCCAGCTGCACGCGCACACTGCCTGGGGTGGTATCCAGCGGCAGCAGCCACAGGGTATCGGCATCCGTGGTCAGGGTTTCGGTACGTGTCTGCGTACCGCTGTAATGCGTGCTTGAGACCCTATTGCCCTGACTGGTCAGCGCCACGGTCCGGGCAGGCAGGCTCAGGTGCAAGGTCAGCGGGCCGTCTGGCAAGGTGTAGCGCCGGGCCTGACCGGGTGTCAGGGGCAGATCATGCGGTCCCAGGGTCAATGCCGTCGCTGGCGGCGGATCGGGGTAGCGATACTGGGACAGCCGGGCTTGCAGCGGGTAGGACTCCCCATCGCCGCGCCACAGCTCAACCTGGGTCTGGGTCGCATCCAGGCTGGCGCTGGCGCTGGCTGCCGGTGTTTCCCAGGCCAGGCCGGGCAGACTGGCCTCATTACCCTGCCAGCGGACCAAGGGCAGGCCCCGGCTGGCTTCGGCTACCACGACGCGCACACCCTCGCCGCGCCCGCCTACCGTCAGCCGGGTCAGGCTCTGGGCTGGCAAGGCCAGCGGCAGATCCGCCTGCAGGGGCACTTCCAGTGATTCCAGATTCAGACCCGGGGTTGCCTGACCGCTGCCTGGCCATAGCCAGAGCTTGCCTGCGGCGGCAAAGTGCGTTTCCTGCAAGGGCCGGAAGACTTGCTCGGGGCCACTGCTGGCCTGAAGCCGGGGCGGTGCTGTGGGCGCCGTCACCGTGGCCGGGGTGGGCAATTCCAGCCGGTACACCCCGGCGCCATTGGCTTTGGCAGGTAAACCCGCGCGCAGCGCGTCCAGGCTCAGGGGCTGCTCGGCCAGACTGCGCCATTCCACGCTGGCCTCCGTTGCACTGCCCAGTGGCCATAGCCAGAGCTGATAACGGGTCTGGGCCGCCGGTAGCCAGGGTATGCTGAGCTGTTCTCCGGTCTGCTGGGCCAACCAGGGCGCATCCCCGGCTTCCCGGCTGATCGCCATCCCCATCGGCCCACCTGCCTGCGCTGTGGCCAACAGTGCCGCAGCATTATTCAGCAGCAGCGGTAGCCGATAAGCCTGATTCAGGCGCAACTGGCGCCGTTCGTTGGCCTTGAGCGGGTTCACCGTCGTCACTGGCCAGGCCCGTGCGCTCAGTTGGGTCTGCACCGCCGGGGTTTCACCCAGGCCGAGATCGCCTGAAGCCTGTTCCAGACGCAGCCGGTATTCGCCCATTGGCAAGGCCGCCACCCACTGCACATTCCAGCCCAGGGGGCCATCATCCTGCTCGGCTATCAGACGCTGTTGGGCGTCATAGACCCGCAGCCGGGTGTCCACCGTGCCCCAGGTATTCAATTCCAGCAGCTCATCGCCAGCGACCCGCAAGGTGATATCGGCAGGCAGGGTCAGCGTCAGGCTTTGCCCGGCGGCAAATTGTCGGGCCTGGAGCTGAATCTGATAGGGTAGCCGGTTGTTCTGGGACAAGGCCTGTACCCGCAGCTCATACTGGCCCCGTTGCAATAATCCCGTCCAGGGCTTACCCCCCACAAAGGTGGCAACCGGGGTATTGGTCCCGGCATCCGGACGCAGGAGTTCAGCACGCAGTTCGGCAGGCAGGCTGAGGGTGACCTCCAGGGCTGCGGGTATGCCAAACTGCCAGCGGTCGGGCAGTCGGGGTGCGCCCTCGGCAGGTTCCTCCCAGACATGCGCCTGTGCCGTGTTCCAGGCCAGCGGATGCGGCCCGTGCCCGGTCAGCACGACGGGGGGCCGGACGCTGTCGAGTCTGGCCGTGAGCCGGGCCGGTAACACCTGCGGCAGAATCAACACGCGGTACTCACCCGCCGCCAGCGCCGTTTCCAGAGGCGCACCTGACTGGGGCGGTAGGACTGGCCAGCCCTCGCGGTCCTCCAGCCGGAACTGGAAACTGCGGCCCTGCAAGCCCAGTATTTCCAGACGGTAGGTGCCGGCCGTCTCGATGCGCAGCCGCAACTGCAAGGCTTCTCCAGCCGCCAGCTGGGTGAATGCCGGGGCCTGGTCGGGGCGCAACCAGCCCCCATCACGTAGCGGCAGGGTCTGCGCACGCAGGCTATAGGCGCCCTGTGCCTGGCCTTCGGCCTGGACACCCAACTGGTACTCACCCGGATTCAGGTAATCATGCAGGATGAAATTCCGGCCCGCCCCATTCTGGCGGGCCTGCTGCAGACCCGGCAGCCAGCGGCTGCGCAATGATCCGTTCAAGGCCAGCAAACCCTGGGAGCTGAACTGGTACATCCCGGCACTGGGCACGTTCAGGGTATAAATCTGCTGGCCCTGGACGGGAAGCTGGGCCGCCACGGTCTGATTCAGGCTCAGGACCGGCCAGTTGGGCGGCGGCAGTTCGGCGCTGGCCAGCGGTGCGGGCTGCGGGGTGAAGCGCAATACGTAGGCCACCGGCTGCTTGCCGGTGTGGCGTACCTTGACGTTGCTGGCCACGCCGGCCTGTAGCTCAAGCTGGGTCTTCCAGCGCGCCATGCCGGTCAGGCTCAATTCCAGCCGGGCGCCCGTTTCCGTCACGGCTTCCAGCATGCCTGGGGTGCTGACCTCGATTTCCGGCGCTGTCCATTCACCAGGCCCCTGCGCCAACGGCAGGGGCTGGCGCAAATCCAGCGGTAGTGCCCGTAGGCTGACGCCAGCCTGGATGCCGGGCTGCGTGTTCAGCCACAGGTTATAGCGTTGATCTGCGGATAAATTAACCGGGAATCCCACGGCAGCCAGGCTATTCAGGGCCGTTACGGTCGGCTTTTTCCCCGGCTTGACCGGCTTCAGGCTCAGTTCCAGCAAGCCCGGTTCCACCGCTTCTCCTTGCAACCAGTACACCCCGGGCGCCAGCTTCCATTTGCCCCCCGCAGGCCGATAGGCTGGCAATGGCGTCTGGGCATCCGCCAGAAAAGGGACCAGCCGCAACCGGGCCTCGGCGGCGTCTCCCTTGGTCACAAATTGATACTCAGTCGCTTGTGGTACCTGAACCAGCAGGGAAAATTCACCCTCCAGATTGAACTGCCCCTGCCAGGTACGATTGCCATCCAGATCCACGCTCTGCTGCCTGACCAGGGTGGTGCGGCCCTTGGCATCCGTCGCCGTCAGGATGGCATTGGCACTGAGCTGATCGCTGGCGGCACCGGTATGGACTACGCTCAGCCAGTATTCCCCGCTGCCCGAAATCGGGTAAGGATTCTGGGTCTTGGGTAGCTGCTGGAGTGTGTAGACCTGGCCTGCCTGGCCTTGTATCTCCACCCAGTAATAACCTGAAGCAGGCACCTGCTGGGCGGCAAATTCGGTGCCCGCAGCCGGGTCGGGTGTCGTTTCATCACCCGTTTCGGGTTCATCGTCATGCAGTTCTGCCTGTTCAGATGGTTCCGACGCATCGGCAGGTTCTGCATCGGCATCCGGCAGGGCTGGCTCAGCCTCGCCTGTCAGTTGATCCAGATTCAGGCTCAACACCGGTGGGGTTGCCGCAACGCGCAGGGTACGCGTCAATGCCGGTGCCGCATGGGGCTGGGCGGGGTCGTAAGCACGCAACCGGAACTGGAGGGTTCCGGCCTTGGGCAGCTCCAGCCGAAAATGACGGCTGCTGGCGGGCACCAGATAATCAGCCCGGCCCAGGGCATCCAGCGCATGCGTCCCCCGGTAGCTTTCGGGGAGCCGGGGTAGCCCCCAGACCACCTGTAGCGGAGATTGCTCGGCAGCCTGCGTCCAGGGCAGCGGCTGACCGCCGTAGAGACTGAGTTGGTACTGACCCGGATTCAGGCTGGCACTGAGCATGATGATCGTCTGGGGCTGGCCGGGCTGCGGCTCGATCTGTTCCTGCCGAACGCTGCTGGGCACCAGCCATTGCCCGGCCTGCCAGAGGCGCACGCTGTCCAGCGCCCGACCACCCGCCACCATTTGTACCTGGCGCGGTTCAGTCAGGGTGAAGGTGTAGGAGCGCTGTTCAAAATCACCTAGTTGGGTCGTGACAGGCTGAAACTCGGCCAGGGGTACGGCGCTGGCGTGCTGTTCCCGATAAGCGCGCAACTGTAGCTTGACCATACCGCTGCCGGCTGCGCTGGCCTGGGTCTGGACCCGGTAATCGCCACTCCCCAGCAAGGCGTTGACCCGGCCATTGCGCACCCCTGCTTCTCCCTGCCAGGCCCCCGGCCCGGTGGTGCGATCCACCAGCCGTAGCGCCACGCCTTGTGGATGCTCGGCCCACAGGGCATGGACACCGGGCGTGCTGATGCTCAATGTGGCCTGTTGCAAGCCCTTGGCCGGCAATTCCGGCGGGGTGAATTCTGCCGCCCAGGACGCACCGAGACTCAGGTTCAACAGCCCGACCCACCCGATTATCCACCGCATAAGCACCGTCTCCCGCGCCGCACAAGAGCGTCTAGTATAGCGAAGCCCCCCCGGGCAACCAACAGGCATGCAGCCCGCCGTCAGGCCATCGGCCAGCCTCGATGCGTTCACTGGCAGGCTGCCTGGCCTGCGTGGGTCAGCGCGATTTCGGGGGCTGTGGTTCAGTGCTTGACGCTAATGAGAAGTGATATTATTATCCGCATACCTGATATGTTGTATGGGATTTTATGGGTCATTTTAATCATTGCCGCCGGGCCGTTGCGCTCCTCGGTATTTTCAGCGGGGGGTTGGCCATTGCTCAGCCGGTGGCGCCGGAATCAGCCCCTGGTCTGACGGTTGGCGTGCTGGTCGAGCTTGCAGCAGCACATGCCGACAATGATGGGTTCGGGGGCGCAGAAGCCTCGGATCTGAGTCTGGCGACCGTGGCATTCAGTCTGGACGCCGTGCTGGGTGCCGGCATCGGCTTGCGGTTCTCAACGCTTTATGAAGAGCATGATACGCCTTGGGAAGTGGGAAGCCATTTTCACCCTGGCGCCCCCGGATTCCCCGCTGACGCTCAAGGCCGGGCAGCTGTACGTGCCCTTTAGCCCCTTTGCCACGCATCTGGTTTCCGATCCGCTGACGCTGGAGCTGGCAGAGGCACGCGAACTGGCCGTGGTGCTGGGTTTTGCCCAGGCGGGCTTTGCCCTGGAAGCCTACGCCTATGATGGTGATCTCACGGTGCAGGCAGCAGATGCCCCGGCGGCGCTGGGATTTCATGCGCAATTGGCGCAGGGCGATGAGACCGAGGGGTGGGGGCTGGGTTTGAGCTACACCACACAATTGGCTGACAGTGATGGTCTGACGGGGGTGCTGGACGCGGCGGGCGTGCCGGCATTGCGTACGGAAATCGCCGGGTTTGGGCTGGATTTTGCCCTGCAGCGTGGCCCCTTCAACCTCATTGCCGAATATGTCACTGCGCTGGACCGCTTTGCCCCGGAAGAACTGGCGTATCAGACCGGGGGTGCCCAGCCCGCAGCCTGGAATCTGGAGGTGGGTTATCGCTGGATGCTGGGGGGACGTGCAGCACAATTGGCCCTGGCGCATCAGCGTAGTCATGAAGCGTTCGCCCTGGGCCTGCCTCAAACGCGCTGGGCGGCGGCGCTGGGCCTGGAGTTGAGCGAGACACTCGCACTGGGTCTGGAGCTGGCCCAGGATGAGGATTATGACCCGGATGCCGGAGGTACCGGCACCCGCAACACCGTGTTCACCGCACAACTGGCGTTTGAACTTTGATGACTATTTGAGCTAACAAATCAAGATGAAAACCAAATTTCTGATTCTGGGCTTCTGCCTGTTCGGACTTGGCTTCGGTGCGTCGCCCCTCCGGGCCGCTCCCGTATCGGCACCCCAGGTGCTGACCCACTACGCTACGCTGGTGCAGGCCGGCTATCAGGATACCTTGCAAGCTGCCAAGGCCTTGCAGACGGCGGTAGAGCGCTTTGTGGCCCAGCCTTCACAGGCCCATCTGGACGCGGCCCAAAACGCCTGGCTGGCCGCCCGCGAATTTTACGGCCAGACCGAAGCATTCCGGTTTTACGGCGGTCCCATTGACGCCGACGACGGTCCCGAAGGCCGCCTCAATGCCTGGCCGATGGACGAAGCTTACGTGGACAGCACGACGGCCAACCCCAAATCCGGGATGATCAATAACCCGGCCTTCGTGATCAATGCTGCCACCCTGAGTGCCCAGAACGAGCGCGGCGGCGAGGAAAATATCGCCACCGGCTGGCATGCCATCGAGTTTTTGCTTTGGGGCCAGGATCTGCGCACTGATGGCCCCGGTGCGCGGGCCTACACCGATTTTGTGGACGGCCAGGCCCCCAACGCCGACCGGCGCCGGACCTATCTTAAAACAGTCACCGATTTGCTGGTTCAGGACCTGGACGCGCTGGTGCAGGCTTGGGCCCCCCAAACGCCGGGGAATTACCGTGCCCGTTTTGAAGCTGGCCAGCAGGAATCCCTGCGTAAGATTTTTGTGGGCTTAGGCTCGCTGTCACGTGGCGAACTGGCTGGGGAACGCCTGGAAGTGGCCCTGGCCAGCCAAGATCAGGAAGACGAGCATTCCTGCTTCTCGGATAACACCCACCGGGATGTGGTCAATAATGCCTTGGGAATTGAAAACGTCTGGCTGGGCCGCTATCAGCGCGCCGACGGCAGCCTGCTGCAAGGGGCTTCCCTGCAAGCCCTGGTCCAGGCCAAGAATCCGGCCCTGGCGGATAAGACGACCCGGCAGTTAGCCGCCTCTGTCACTGCAGCCAAGGCCATTCAGGCGCCTTTTGACCGGGAAATCATCGGCGCCCGGGATGCTCCCGGACGGCAGCGCATTCAGGCGACCATCAACAGTCTGACGGCCCAGAGTCATGACCTGGTGGCAGCGGCCAGGGCCATCGGGATTCAGCAATTGACGCTGGTTCGGCCCTGAAACCAACAAGCCAGGATAATTTGATGTTAGCCAGATGGTTATCCGTCATATCCGTTCCAGTCGGTCTGTTGGTACTGGCCGGTCCGACCCAGGGGCTTGAGGCCCCGCTGGCCGCACACCGTGCGGCCAGTGTGCAAACCGGAGGGGCTACTACAGTACCTGGTGTGGGGCGCAATGCCTTCTCTTTCCCGGCAGCCAATCTCACGGATGCGGAGCGTACCCGTTTTGCCATTGGCAATTCCTTTTTCAAGCGCAACTGGGTGGAAGCGCCCGCCTCCACCCAGGCCCGCGACGGCCTGGGGCCGCATTTTATCGCCCGTTCCTGCGGGGGCTGCCATGTGCAGGATGGCCGAGGCGCACCACCGTCGTCCGCCGGGGAGCAGCCCGTAGCCCTGTTGCTACGGCTGTCGGTGCCCGGTGTGGGGCCCCACGGTGGCATAGTGCCCGAGCCGACCTACGGCGATCAGCTCAATAACGCAGCGGTGCAGCAGGTCCGCCCCGAAGCCCGGATTCGGGTCACCTATGCCGAACTGCCCGGCCAGTTTGCCGATGGCGATACCTATACCCGCTTGCAGCCTCAGTACCAATGGGCCGATCTGGGCTACGGCCCGATGGCAGCAACCGTGCTGTACAGCCCCCGGATTGCACCACAATTAATCGGCGTCGGGTTGCTGGAAGCCATTCCGGAAGCTGAAATCCGTGCCAATGCCCAGCATCAGGCTGCCCAGCCTGGTCCCATCAAGGGCGTGCCCAATGAGGTCTGGGATGCCCAGGCACAGAGAATCCTGCTGGGCCGCTATGGCTGGAAAGCCAATGTAGCCAGCATTGCCCATCAGACGGCCGGGGCCTTCAACGGTGATCTCGGCATCACTTCGACCCTGTTTCCTGCGGAAAACTGTACCCCCAGGCAAGCCGATTGTCTGGCGGCACCACACGGCAATGCCGGACGAGGCCCGGAGATTTCCGATGACTTATTTCGGGATGTCGTGTTTTATCAGGCCACTCTGGCACCGCCGGCCCGACGCAACCCGGACGCACCTGCGACCCGGCGGGGAGAGGAGTTGTTCCATCAGGTCGGGTGTGCGGTTTGTCATCGGCCCAGTTACCGCACCGGCCCGGTGCCTTTCCCCACACTCAGCAGCCCGGCCTTGCAGGATCAGCTGATCTGGCCCTACACGGATTTGCTACTGCATGACCTGGGACCAGGGTTGGCCGATGGCCGTCCTGATTACGGGGCCAGCGGTAGCCAGTGGAAAACACCGCCCCTGTGGGGAATTGGCCTGATTCCAGCGGTCAATGGCCACCAGCGTCTGCTCCATGACGGACGTGCACGCGGGGTGCTGGAGGCGATTGTGTGGCATGGTGGCGAGGCTGCGGCCAGCGCCGAGGCCGTCCGTCAGCTCCAGGCACAAGACCGGGCTGCCCTGGTGCAGTTTGTGGAGTCGCTATGATGCGCCCATGGCTGGTTGTACTCGGCTTGTGGCTCCCGAGCCTTGCCCTGGCAACGGGCCCGGAGCCAGCGTCGGCACTGGCTGTGCAGCAGCTCTATCAGATTTGGGCCGTACCTCAGGCCAACCTCTTGATGCAGCAGAGTACCCAATTGCAGGCCGCATTACAGGATCTCTGTACGACTCCGGACGCCAGCGCTGCACGATTGCAGGCAGCCCGCCAGCGCTGGTCCGGCACCCTGGCAGCCTGGGAGGGCCTTGCAGCCGTTGCCATCGGCCCTGTGCTGAGTCGCCGCAGCCAGCGTCAGATCGATTTCAACCCGACACGGCCCCGGCTGATTGTTCAGGCCATCCAGAAAGCTCCGGCCGACCTGGCAGCCCTGGAGTGGATCGGTACTCCTGCCAAGGGCTTGCCTGCCCTGGAGTGGCTTTTGTGGGTCGAGCCGGTGCAGGCGCAAACGCCGGCTTGCCGCTACGCCGGGCTGCTGGCTGCGGAAATCCGTGTGGAAGCCGACGCCTTGCACACCGCCTTGCAAACATTGGCTGCCACGCCGCCTGACCCGGTCGGCACGGCAACGGCCCTGAGCGAATGGGTGAATCAGTGGGTGGGGGGGTTGGAACGCCTGCGCTGGCAACAACTGGAAATGCCCGTGCGCGTTGCCCGGACGGCTGTTCCTGCGACGGCGCCGGAATGGCCCCGGGCCGCCAGTCAGGTGACTGTGCGGGCCTGGCTGGCCCAATGGGACAGCCTGCGCACTCTGGCTACCGGTCCGGTGGGTCTTGGCCCGTTGTTGGATAAACTGGGCCACGCGGCACAGGCTACGGCACTGAATAAGGCTGTAGCAGGGGCTGATACGCGGATGCAGGCGCTCAGGACGACGGATGCCGATCAGGTGCTGGCCGCAGCGGCAGCATTGGCCATGCTGAAGCACTGTGTTGAAAATGAAGTAGCCCCCGCCTTGGGTGTCAATATCGGCTTTTCGGATGCAGATGGCGATTAGCGCCAAGAGACGCTGGTCACGCCGCAGCTTCCTGCTGACAGGGCTGGCAGCGCTATTACCCCGTCTGGGTCATGCGGTCACCGCTGAGGTACGGCTGGCCGCCAGCTGGTCCGGTACGGACCCATCCGGTGCGCCATATTACCAGGTTGGCATCCTGACGCCGGACGTGACAGGCTGGAGAGTCGCTGCGGCTTGCACGATTCCCACGCGCGCCCACGGCCTGCTTCAGGCGTCCGACGGGAGTCTGCTGGCGGTGGCCCGGCGACCTGGACACTGGCTGCTGCGCTGGAATCGCCGGGGTGAGGCGCTGGCCTGGCGCTGGCATGAACCCAACAGAACCTTCAACGGCCATATTCTGGCCGATGCCGCTGGCACTTGCTACTACACCACCGAGACCGATACCGAAACCGGCAGGGGCCTGATCGGCGTGCGGGCGGCACATACTCTGGAAAAACTTGAAGAGTGGCCGACCGGCGGCCTGGATCCGCACCAGTTGCTTGAGGATCGGAGGCAGCCGGGCTGCCTGCTGGTTGCCAACGGGGGCATTGCACAGAGGCCGGAAACCGGACGCAGCAAACACACCCTGGAATATATGGATTCATCCTTGGTGCGGCTCCGGGCGGGAAAGCGGGTGGGGCAGTGGCGCCTGCCCGATCAGCGCCTGAGTCTGCGCCATTTGAGCTGGAACCGCTCAGGCCTGCTGGGGATTGCGTTGCAAGCCGAGCATGCTGATGCGCAGGCCCGGCTGCGTGCCCCGGTCCTGGCCTTGTTTGACGGGCAGGACCTGCACGCGGTGGCATCCGCGCAGCCCTGCGCGGGCTATGGGGGCGACATCACCAGCCTGGGCGATGAATTTGTGGTCAGTTGCCCACGCCAGCAGGGTCTGGCCCGTTTCGATGGCAGCGGTCACTGGTCGGGCTGGGAAAATCTGACCGGAGCCTGTGCCTTGGCCTCGGATACACGGCAAGTCTGGGCAGGCGGACAGGCCCAGCTGCTGGTTTTGGCCCCACCCCGGCAGCCCCGTCTGGCGTGGCCACTGGCCCAGACTCTGCACCTGGATAATCATTGGCTGAAGCTTTAAGCGGCTGCGTCCGGTTCACCGACAGCCCGGTCCGGGGATCTGCTCAGCATTGCCGACAGGGCTGCCCGCAATGCCTGGATTTCGGCCCAGGAAATGCTGTGGGCATGCGGATAGACCTGCCAGCTCAACAGGCAGCCAGCGGTTTGCAGCCGTTGGGCACTGCGCTGGGCAACCGCCAGCGGGATGACGGCATCTTGCTGGCCGTGGGCCATCCAGATGGGTGCAGGGCAGGGTGGGATCGGGGTGAGGCGCGGTACCGGAGGCAGATAGCCGGAGAGCGCAACCAGCCCCGCCAGCGGACGCGGGCTGAGCAGCCCGGCGTATAAGCTCAGTGCAGCGCCCTGGGAAAATCCGGCCAGCACGGTCGGCAGCGGACCATGTTGGGCAGTATCGGCCTGCCAGAGCGCTTCCAGTGCCAGGCGGGCCTGTTCCAGACCTTCGGCGTCTTGCGGGGCCTCGGCGGTCAGGCCATACAGGTCATACCAGGCCCGCAACCGCAGACCACCGTTGAGGGTGACGGGACGGACGGGGGCATGGGGCAGCAGATGGCGTACCGGCAAGGGCAGGTTCAGTTCCGGGATGAGGGCAGCCAAATCATGGCCATCGGCCCCCAGCCCGTGGAGCCAGAATATCCGGGCCTGCGGGGGCTGATCAGGGTGCAGGGCAAGCGTGTCCAGTGGTGCGGACATTAGAAAACAAACCCTGAAAAATCGAAGTCCAGGGCTTCGCCCAATGGCTGGACAAAATCGCCCTGGATGAAGTCCACCCCATAACCCCAGAGTTCGCCCAGGCTGCGGGCATCTTCCACCTTGGCGATGATGATTTGCTTGCCTTGTTCATGGGAGAGCTTGACCAATCCGGCCAGACTTTGTTCTTTGCCGCGTACTGTTTCACGTTCCACGCGCAGGAAGGCAACGGGCAGATATTGCAGCAGCTGCACGGTTTCCGGCTCCAGATGGAAATTGTTGAGTGTCACCCGTATCCCCTTGGCTTGCAACAGATTAATCTTCTGTTTGGCAATGCGCAGATTATCGGCAACCGCTTTTGTTTCAAAACAGAGCACGAAGCCACGGGCAAACTCGGCGGGGTACTGGGCCAGTTGTTCGGCAAGCCAGTTCAGCTGCAAGGGGTCTTTCAGGCTGGCTGCCGATTGATACACCATGATGCGCACCGGACGGTTGCGTTGGCTTGGGGCGGCGAGTTCCTGCAAGGCCCGCAACAGCATCCAGCGGTCAATATCCAGGAGCAGGTCAGCTTCCTCGGCCAGTTGCAGAAAAACGGCAGCCGGGATGACCTCGCCGTTGGGTTTGGGCAGGCGCAAAAACATCTGATAGTGCTCGCCACTGGCGCCCCGCAGGCTGACAAAGGGCTGATACATGGCTTGCAGGCTGTTGTGCTGGAGGGCATCCCGCAGCAGGTCCAGCAGCTCGCCCTGACCGCCGGTTTCCTTGGCCTGGGTAATGTTGCACTGGCTATCCTTGCTTTGTGCGGCGGCAGCCTGGGCATCCAGAAGCAGGCGGGTGGCCTGATCGGGGCGCCCTTGCAGCACGCACCCCCCGACCCGCCCGGTCAGAGCCAGGGTGGCTTCGCCGATTTCAAACAGGCGCCCCGCCAGCGTCTGGCGCAATTGTTCGGCCAGATCACATAATTCCTTGTAACGGCTGCGTCGGGCCAGCACGGTGAAGCCAGTGTCCCCAAAATGGCCGATCAGGTCATCGGCCTGAAGCTGGCCGGCCAGCCGGTTGCCCACCGTATCCAGGGCTTTGTCCAGCATCGGAACCCCGACTTGCTCGACCAGCTTGCGCACTTGTTCCAGCTCCACCCAGATCAGGCCCTGGGTGAGTTGCTTGGGGGGCTTGCCCAGCCAGAGCAGCAGTTGCTGATAAAAGGCATTGCGGTTGAGCAGGCGGGCAGCCTGCTGCTGGGCCTGTTCCCGAAACAGCAGGGGCCGCAGGCGGGCATCCAGCTGGCGGGCACGGCGAATCCGGCTGGTCACGGCCGAAATCAGGTGCCGGGGCCGCAGGGGTTTGGCGATAAAATCATCCCCGCCGGCGTTCAGGGCGTCGATCTGTTTGTCCTCGTCCTGTTCTCCGGATAAAAACACGATGGGGACGTTCACGCCCTCATCACGTTCCCGGATCATGGCGGTCAGCTCCATGCCGTCACAGCCGGGCATGTACAAATCCATCAGGATCAGGTCCGGTTTGAACTGGCCCAGGGTTTCTGGAACCTTCAGCGGGTCGGTGACGGCGCGGGTTTCCATCCCGGCTTTTTGCAAGATGGCCTGGGCGAAGCGGGCGTGCGAGGGTTCATCATCCACCACCAGAATCCGGTAGGGGGCTGCGGCCTGAGCCTGGAGCAGCTCACCCAGACGGTCAATGACCACCCCGGCTTCCACACCGGTGTTGAAACAGGCATCCACCCCGGCGCGCATGGTCTGTAGGCGCAAAGTCACATCCTGGTCGGGGCCGATGAACAGAATGGGGAGGCGGATTTGCTGATACTGACGCAGCTGGGTGACGATGCTGCCCAGGCGTGCCCATTGTTTTTCGATCAGATTGGCCGTGATGATCACGGCATCGGGCGGCTGGCGCTGCAAGGCCGTGATCGCAGTCTCGGCCTCGCGCAGCAGCAGCACATGATAGCCACGTTCCTTCAGGGTCTGGGCCAGACCCTGGACCGGTTCGCTGGCCGCCTG
Source organism: uncultured Gammaproteobacteria bacterium (assembly GCA_964398665.1). Classification (GTDB taxonomy): domain Bacteria; phylum Pseudomonadota; class Gammaproteobacteria; order CAYNNN01; family CAYNNN01; genus CAYNNN01. The sequence goes on from CAYNNN010000003.1 coordinate 80,139, forward strand.
CAACAGCAGGAGGCGGCGTTGCTGGCTGGCCGCCGTGGGCGTGGCCGGGGCGGCCTGCGTTTGGCCCAGGCGGGGATTGAAGCGTTTCCCCAGCTCGATGACGGCACCAAACAGGCGATCCACTTCGGCCAGCTGCTCGGGTTTGGGGGTTACACCATCTGCGTCCACAAAAGAGCTGAGATATACCTCCAGTTCCAGCACCCGATCCCCCAGGGTTTCATGTTGTTCGCAGCTCTCTGCCAGTTGCTGCACCGCCAGATATAGCCGGTTGAGCGGGGCTGAAGTCCAGTTGCCGCTGCGCAGGGGCTGCCACAGGTTGTAAACCGAACTCAGGCGTTCGCCGATGAGGGTATCGGAAGGGGACTGGGCTGAACTCATGTGGGGTTCCTCGTAACTGGCGCGAATGTTTCTTGGGTGGGCTAGACTATAGTATAGGCATGTGCCAAAGGTGAATTGGGTTAGGCTATGGCGTTGGCGTCGAGTGATCCGCCTGTTGATTTTACCCCGCAGAAAATTCAGCTGATTTATGAAAATCTGCCGCTGGCCATCGCCATCGGGCTGATGCTGGCCGTGCTGCTGTTGCTGGCCAGCTGGCCCGGTCAGGCACAGCATCCGGGTATCCTGCTGGGCTGGCTGGGCTACAACCTGCTGCTGGCTATGGGGCAGCTGGTGCTTTGGCGTGCCCATCGCCGTACGCAGGACCCGACCCTGCGGCGCTGGCGGCGCCTGATTCTGTGTTGTGGCCTGTTTAATGGCCTCAGTTGGGGTCTGGCTGGCGCCTGGCTGTTGCCCCAGGGCGATGACGCCCTGAATGTCCTGATTGGCATGATTCTGGGGGGGCTGGCTGCGGGCGCAGTCCCGCTGTATGCGCCTTATCGGCCTGCCTTGATCGCGTTTTTGTTGAGCGGTCTGGTGCCTGCCCTGGGTAAGCTGCTGATGTTGGGCAATGCGGCCGCCATCCTGAGTGCCCTGGCCGGCGGGCTGCTGATCGTGGCCCTGCTCTGGATGGCTCAGCGCATTAACCGCTTTTTGAATCAGAATCTTGCGCTCAATCAGGAAAAACAGGCGCTGATCGAGACCTTTGCGGAAGCCAAGACCCGTGCCGAGCGTCTGAATCAGGAATTGGCCGGGGAAAATAGCCGGCGGGCGCAAATCGAGCGTGAGTTATACAACGCCAAGATTGCTGCCGAGGCGGCCAGCATTGCCAAGGGGGAATTCCTGGCAACCATGAGCCATGAAATCCGCACCCCGCTCAATGGCATCATCCCGCTCCTGGAAATCCTGCATCAAACACCACTCAATACCGAGCAGCAGGATTATGTCAAGACGGCCTACACCTCCTCGCAGCATCTGTTGCGGATCATTGACGATATTCTGGATTATTCCAAAATCGAAGCCGGCAAGCTGGAACTGGAAACGGTTGAAACCAACCTGCATGAACTGGTGGCCGGAGTAGTGCAACTGATGCACCGTAACGCCGAGAAAAAGGGCATCCGGTTTCATCACACCCTGGCGACAGAAGTACCCCGCTTTGTGCGGGGCGACCCGGTACGCTTGCGCCAGGTGTTGACTAATCTGGTGAGCAATGCCATCAAGTTCACCCAAAAGGGTGAAGTGGTGGTGCAAGTCACCCAGAAGGCTGTGACCCGCACCCATATCGAGCTGATGTTCGCAGTCCGGGATACCGGGACCGGAATGACCGCTGAAGCAGTGAGCCGTCTGTTTCAGGCTTTTACTCAGGCTGATGCCTCGACGACCCGCAAGACTGGCTGCTGCGCCTGGCAGGCTTCGCCCACTTGAAGA